>CAZBSV010000037.1:0-58700 GCA_964494795.1 uncultured Spirochaetales bacterium
GTTCGAGGTGCGCCGCAAGGGAAGCGAAGCTTCCCCCGCTAGCGGCTCGAACCCGGAACGGGTTCGAGGTGCGCCGCAAGGGAAGCGAAGCTTCCCCCGCTAGCGGCTCGAACCCGGAACGGGTTCGAGGTGCGCCGCAAGGGAAGCGAAGCTTCCCCCGCTAGCTCTCGCGCGGGGAGAGGACCGGTACCACGAGCCGGGCGCCGGCTTGGAGCGCGCTGAAGTCGAGGGTCGGGTTGTACTGCCGCAGCAGCCAGAGCGGCACGCGGTAGCGCTTCTCGGCGAGATACCAGAGCGTGTCGCCTCGCTCGAGTTTGTGACTGTCGGTGCCAACCACCTCGTAGGCGTTGAAGAATTCTTCTTGCAGCGTGTGGTGGTATTCGAGGCGCCGCTGCTCGAAGGTCTCGCGCGTGACCACCGAGAGGTCGAGCTTGGTGGGTCGCCCGATTCCGACCGTCGTTCCAGCGCGGATTCCGTTGAGCCGGCGCAAGCGGCTGGTTGAGATTTCCAGCCAGTCCGCATAATGGCCGAGCGTTTCGTTCGCCTGGACGATGATCTGGTCGTCGTCGGAAATTGCGTAGTCGGACGGATCCGGCGCGGGGACGACCACCGAAGCGCTGCCTGGCGTTTCACTCGCGAGATCGTCCATCAGGAGGATCTGCGCGTCTTCGGCGTCGATCTCGAGAGCGTCCGCGACTTCGGTATCGGCGTCGATTCCGCTCGAATCCTCGCCCTCGGCGTGCGCGGCGATCTCGAGCGGATCCACGGCCTCGGCGTGCGTGTCGATCTCGAGCGATTCCACGATCTCGCTATTCGCGGCGACCGCGACCGGCCGCGTGTCTGCGGCAATCGCCGACGTCGGGCTCGTCGAACCCGGCGGCTTCGGCGGCGGCGCGGCCGCCTCAAGCTTCGGTTCGACGGCGGCGATCGAGACCTGCGTCGCGTCGCCTGTCGAGACCAGCAGTCGCTGTCCGACCGCGATCTGGTGCCGGTTGTGCAGGCCATTGAGGGCGACGAGTTTCGACTCGGTGAGACCGAAGCGCGTGGCGATCCTCGAAATCGTGTCGCCGCGACGGACGTGATAGACGCCATCTGCGGGCGGCTCCGCGCGAGCGACGTCGACCGGAGCCTGACTGCCCGGCCCGTCGGGCAGCGCCAGGACCTGGCCCGCGCGGATTCGATGCCGGCTGCGCAGGCTGTTGAGGGCCATCAACTCTTCTTCCTTCACGCCGTACGTCCGCGCGATCTTCGACAGCGAGTCGCCGCGGTGCACGGTGTAGAGCCGATCGCGATGCTGTTGGACGAAACGTTGCGCGCTGGGAATGCTCGCGAGCGCGACGTCGAGCGGCTGCGCGAGGCGATCGGCGGGCACGCGGAGTTCGAAGCCCTTGGGGATGTACTTCGTGCCGTTCCAGGCGGCGGGTCGCAGCGCTCGGTTGTGCTCGCGCAGGATCTCGCGGTCGATACCCAGCGCTCGCTCGATCGCTTCTGCAGACATGAATTGCTCGAGGACCGCGGTCTCGTAGCGCACCGGTTGATGTGTGGTCAGCGGGCCGAAATAGCGCTCGGCACCGCGGTCGACATCGAGCGCTGCGAGGAATTCCGTGTAGAAGTTGCGGGACGCGAACCCGAAGCTGCGGCTCTTGTATTTCGCGATGATGACCGCGATGTCGTCGGTGCCGAGCATGCTCATCGCGCGCTTCATGCCGCCCGCGCCGTGGTTGTAGGCGGTGATCGCGAGCGGCCAGGAACCGAGCATGTTGTAGTTGGAGCGCAGCAGGCGCGCGGCGCCGTCACTGGCCGCGAAGGGATCCATGCGCTCGTCGATCACCGAGTCGACGCGCAAGAACAGCCGCCCCGTCGAGCGCGTGAATTGCCAGAGACCCGCCGCGCCGACCCGCGAATAGGCGGCGGGGTTGAAGGAAGACTCGACGTGGGGCAGGGCCGCGAGTTCGGGTGGCACGCCGTGAGCGTCGAGCGAATTGCGGATGTGCGGCATCCACTCTCCCGCGCGCTCGAGGCCTTCGCGAAAGCGGTCGGCCTGTCCCAACTGAAATCGAATCCGGCTCGCCGCTCCCTTCAAGGTGGCATTCGACACGCCCTCGGGCCACATGGCCAGGACGCGCGCTTCGTCGTCGCTGAGCTGACTGCGTTTGCCTTTGGCGAGCTTGTGCAGGATCGCCACGTAGCGTTCCTTCGCGCGCTCGACGTGGCGCTCGTGCGCGCGCGCGCTGTGTCCTTCCGGCAGGCGGATCGCCTCGTAGACCACGTCCATGTGGGTTGAGTCGTGGAGCAGACCGCCCGCGCGATCGATCTCGCTGTAAATTCGCGTCCAGAACCGGATCTGCGGTTCGATCCCGGCCGGGCGCGGGAGGTCGCCGAGGTTCGCGACGGCGTCGCTCGTCAGCAACAGCAAGCTGAACAGCGTCGAGAGGATTCGCGGCATCGTAGAGGGGCGGATCGGCACGTTCACTCGGAAACTTGCGAGCTTGCGAATGGTCCCCTCGGGGCATATGATGGCGCGCTTTCCACCCATCCATATTGTCTGGCATCTAGCGGTCATCAAGCGTGCGCGGCATGCAGCGGTCATCAGCGCCGCCGATTCTTGCGCCGCGCCTTGCGGGCCTGTTTGCGCTTGCCCTTTTGGCGACTGCGCGTTCCGGTGGCCTCGCGCTGGGTCGCGCCGCCCGCCCCGCCGAGCAGCGCGGTCGGGTCGATACCCCTCGCGCCCGTCAGCTTTCCGAAGCCCGGAATCTTGCCGAGCAAACCGCCGCCCTTGCCGAGCTGCGACATCATTTCGCGCATCTGGTTGAAGCGGCCGAGCAACTCGCGCACGTCCTTGGAGCGGCGCCCGCTTCCCTTGGCGATTCTCGTGGCGCGGCTCTTGTCGATGAGGTTGGGCTGGGCACGCTCGGCGTGCGTCATGCTCTGGATCAGCGCTTCGACGCGACCGAGTTCGCGCTCGTCGACCTGCTCCGCGATCGAGCCGAACATCGGCAGCTTCGCAAACACGTCGCGCAGCGGACCCATCTTCTGGATCATCCGAAGCTGCTTGAGCAGGTCGTCGAGGCCGAAGCGGCCGCGCAATAGTCGCTCTGCGTCGTCTTCTGCCTCTTTTTGATCGACGACTTCCTCGAAGTCTTTGACCAGGCCGACGATGTCGCCCATTCCGAGGATCCGCGAAGCGAGTCCCTCGGGGCGGAAGGCCTCCAGTCGGTCCAGCGACTCTCCGGTTCCGAGGAACTTGATCGGGATGCCGGTTACGGCCTTGATCGCGAGCGCTGCGCCGCCGCGCGCATCTCCGTCGAGTTTGGTGAGGATCAATCCGTCGAGCGCGAGCTGCGCGCCGAACGCGTTGGCGGTATTGACGGCATCCCGTCCCATCATTGCGTCGCAGACGAGCAGCGTGTTGGCCGGTGACGTTGCGCGCTTGATCTCGCTGAGCTCCTCCATCAAGGCCGTGTCGATCGCGAGCCGACCCGCGGTGTCGTAGATGATGGCGTCGTAGCCCGCTGCTGCTGCGCGCTGCTTGGCGCGCGCGCAGATCGAGGCCGGGCGCTCGCCGTCGTCGCCGACGAAGACCTCGACCTCGATCCGTTCGCCGAGCTGCTGGAGCTGCAGGACTGCAGCGGGGCGGTAGATGTCGGCCGCGACCAGCAGCGGCCTGCGATTTTGTTTCTGCAGCTGGCGCGCAAGTTTCGCGGCAACGGTCGTCTTGCCCACACCCTGGAGGCCGATGAGCATCAGCGAGGTCACGCCCTTCGCCTGTGCGAGCGCGGAGTCGACTGGACCCATCAGGGCGATCAGTTCCTCCTCGCAGATCTTGACGAAATGCTGCCCGGGCGTGACCCGAACCTGCTTGCCCGATGCGTCGCGGACCCGGGTTGCGACCTTTTCGCCGAGCGAACGCCCTTTTACGCGAGCGAGAAAGTCCCGCGCGACAGCGAGATCGACGTCGGCTTCGAGCAGCGACGTGCGGACGTCGCGCAGCGATTGATCGATGTTTTCTTCCGTGAGCTCGCGAACACCGCTGAGTTTTTCGCGAGCCGAAGTGAAGCCTTTTGTCAGTGTTTCGAGCACGGGGTCTCCAGGAAGGCGCCGAGAATAGCGGATGCGCGTGGCTTCGAAGCGTCCGCTTGCCGGGCGTCGCGGTCCCATGCACCATGGCCGACGCCGGGGCCTCGAAGCGCCCGGTCGAGGACCCAAGGCAAGATCAGCCGCATCCGGGTGGCGCGCTCGACCGCGCACGCCTCGATCCGAGAGAGGAGTTCATGGCCACTGCAGTCGAAGCCCCGATCGCGGGGAGCCTTTGGAAGATCGAGAAGGCAGTTGGCGACGCCGTCGAGGCGTATGACGTCGTCATGATCATCGAATCGATGAAGATGGAGATTCCCGTCGAAGCGCCGTGCGCGGGCAGGATCAGCGAGATTCGCGTTCAAGAGGGCGATGCGATCGAGGAAGGCGCGATTCTCGCCGTGATCGAGTAACGCGTTGTCCGCGGCCGTCAGCGCGCGCCTGCTCGAGCTCGCGGATCGCGACGCGGCGCTGCGTTTCCTCTCACGCGACAGCATTTCCAACCTGTTCCTGCTGGATCTCGCGTCGCAGCTCGGCCGATCGCCCGCTCCGGGCGAGACTCGGGGTGAGATCGTTGCGGCATGGCGTGGCGAAGAGATCGTCGGGATGGCAGGCCTGCATCCAACCGTGATCCTCGACGCGCAGGCGGACAAACAGGCGGTCGAAGCCTTTCTTCCCTATCTCGAGCGACTCAAGGTCGGATTGGTGAAGAGTCTCGTTCCGGCGGTAGACGAGCTCTGGGGGCAGCTGACGCGGCGGCGCAGCCGCCGGGTGATCGTCGATCGGATCGAATCCGCCTACGCGCTCTACGAGCGAGATGCGAAACCCGCCGGGTCGACTGCGGGTGGGTTGGGTCGGCGCGCGACCGATTCGGACCTGGACGACCTGGTGATCGCGGCACGTGAGAGTCTGCGAGAGGAAGAGCGCCCCGATCCGTTCCTCGGCGACGTCGAGGGTTTTCGGCGTTGGGTTCGGGGGCGCGTCGGCCGGGCGCGCGTCGTCGAATGCGCGGGTCGCGTCGCGATGGTGGGCTACGCGGACGTGCAGCGCCCGGAAGGCTGGTTGCTCCAGGGAATCTACACCTGGCCGGGATTCCGAAAGCGCGGCCTCGCGTCCTTCGGAGTTTCAAAATTGTGTCATGAGGCATTCGCTGCGGGTTCCGACCACGTTCAGCTCGCAGTCGTCGACGGAAACGCCGCCGCCGAGCGGCTGTATCGGGGATTGGGTTTCAAGCCGTTCGCGAAGCTGCGCACGATCCTTTTCACCTGAGGCTCGGCTAGATGCTAAGAGTGTGGTGATTCGTCAATCGAGAAGTGAAGCCAGGCAAGAGGAGATCCCCGCATGGGATTGCTTGATGGAAAGGTCGCGATCGTCACGGGCAGCGGCGGTGGCATCGGGCGGGAACACGCACTCGCGCTTGCCCGAGAGGGCGCGGCGCTGGTCGTCAACGATCTCGGCGGTGCGCGCGACGGAACCGGCGCCAGCAAGAACATGGCCGACCGGGTCGTTGCCGAGATCAAGGCAGCTGGCGGCGAGGCCGTGGCGAACTACGACAGCGTCACGAGTGTTCAAGGGGCGAACGGCATACTCAGATCCGCGCTCGATGCCTTCGACAAGGTGGACATCGCAGTCAACAACGCCGGCATCCTGCGCGACAAGAGCTTCGCCAAGATGAGCGAGGACCTGTGGGATCCCGTGATCGCAGTCCATCTCAAGGGCACCTATTGCGTGACGCACGCCGTCTACAATCACATGAAGGATCGAGGCGAGGGCGGCGTCATCATCAACACGTCTTCGACGTCTGGATTGAATGGGAATTTTGGTCAGTGCAATTACGGAGCTGCCAAGGCGGGGATCGCGGGTTTGACGCGCTGTCTCGCCATCGAGGGCAAGAAGTACGGCATTCGCGCCTTCATCCTCGCGCCGATCGCGCTCACCCGGCTGACCGACGACCTGCCCGGCTTCGACGATGAACAGCTCAAGGCGCGAATGAGCCCCGCGATGATTTCGCCGCTCGTGACCTATCTCGCGAGCGACCTGTCGAAGGAGCAGACCGGAACGACCTTCTTCGTCGGTGGCGGGCGCATCGCCGAGATGCGGGTCGTTACCTGTGACGGAATCACCAAGGCAGACGCAGGCGGATTGTGGACCCCCGAGGAGATCGCAGCCATGATGATCCCCGGCAAGATCCTGATGTCCGATTGACGATGCGAGGCTCGCGCCAGTTCTCCGCCCGGGATGCCGCGGCGCGTTGCCGCGGGCTTCCCGCGCTGTTACTTCTGATCTGAGCATGTCGGAGCAAGGCGTGGAACCTCCGGACGGGCAGGTGTCGCGCGATCTTGCGGCGGACGCAACCGCGGTCCGACGCGAGCCGTCGCCGTTTCCAGGCCGCCGGGACAAGCAGGCCGCCGACGCGTTGTCGGCGATGACGCCTCGCTTCAATCTCCCGTTTCGATGGTTCGCGCGCCGCTTCTTCCGGCACTTCGACCTCGACGACGCCACCGTCGATCACCTGCGAAAACTCGAGAGCCGCGGCTCGGTCGTCTATGTGATGCGCTACGCGAGCCGGCTCGACTACTTCCTCTTCAACGCGCTCTTCCTGCGCGAAGGCCTCGGTCTCTCGAAGTTCGCGAATGGAATCCGCTTCTACTATTACCGCCCCATCTGGCAGGCGATTCGGCTCGCCTGGACGCGACGGAGCGAGTTGTTGCGGGAGCCCGGGCCCGAGTTTTCACAGGCGAAACTCCGATCGCTGACACTGCGCGGGGAATCCTCGTTCATCTTCCTGCGCACCGCGCGCCTGCGGTCGCGACTGCGAAGCCGACGCCGCGCGGTCGAACACGGCAAGAGCGAGCTCGAACTCCTCGAAGAAGTCGTCAAGGTGGCCTGGAGTTCGGGTACACGGATTCACGTAGTTCCGCTTGCGCTGTTCTGGCGCAAGGGTCCGCGCAGCCAGCAGCGCTTCCTCAACCTCAGCTACGGATCGAGCACCCGACCTTCGGACGTCGTGAAGGTCACGTCGTTTCTGATCACGTACCGCGGCCTTCGTGTCCGCGTCGGTGACCCGATCGACCTGGCGGCATTTGCGGCCGAAAGAAGGGCCGAAGGGCCGCATCTGATCGCGCGAAAGTTGCGGCGGATCATCCTCACATTCCTCTACCGGGAAGAAAAAGTCGTGGAGGGCCCGGTGCTGCGGCCGCGTCACCGCGTCGAGCAGGCGATCATCGGGACACCCGCCGTGCGCGCGGCCATCTGGAGCCGGGCGGAGGAGCGCCATGGGTCGGTCGAGCGCGCCCACGCCGAGGCGGCCAAGATGTTCCGCGAGATCGCCGCGAACATGAACTCGGCGATCCTCGCTGGACTCAACCTGATCGTCGCGGCGATCTTGAAGCGGATGTTCGTTTCGATCGAGCTGATCGGGATCGAAAAGATCGCGGACTACGCCAAGCGTCACCCGGTGGTGCTCGTGCCGAGCCACCGCTCTTATTGCGACTTCATGATTTTGTCGACGGCCTTCTACGCCAACCACCTCGTACCCCCGCACATCGCAGCCCGCGAAAACATGGCTTTCGGCCCGTTCGGCTTCTTGTGGCGACGCGGTGGCGCGTTCTTCCTGCGGCGCTCGTTCGAAGATCCGCTCTACAGCGTGGTGTTTCGCAGTTACATCACCTACCTCATCAAACAGGGATTCACCCAGGAGTTCTTCATCGAGGGAGGGCGTTCGCGCACGGGCAAGACGCTTGCGCCGCGGCTCGGGATGCTCGCGTGGAACGTGGATGCGTTCTTGCAGACCGCTCGTCGCGACCTCTTTTTCGTTCCGATCGCGATTACCTATGAGCGCCTGGTGGAAGAGCGCTCGATCGTCGGCGAGCGCGAGGGTGGAGCGAAACAGGACGAAAGCGTGATGGGCCTGGTCCGGGCGCGAAAATTCTTGCGACGTCGCTTTGGTAGCGTCTGGGTCAATTTCGGCGAACCGATTTCGCTCGCCAGCGCGCTCGGCGCACGGCGCGAGGCGCTCGCCGGTGAAGCGTCGCCCGAGCGGGTCCAGCAGAAGCGGGAATTCGTCGAATCGCTCGGCAATCGCATCGTGGAGCGCATCAACTGGGCGGTGGTGGCGAACGCCACCGCGGTGGCGGCGAGCGCGATGCTCGGTGGCACACGCCGTGGATTGTTTCGCGAAGAACTCATCGCCCGGATGCGCGTGATCGTCGAACTGCTGCGGCTACAAGATGCGCGGCTCACACCGACGCTCACCGCCGAGGGCGGCAACTTCCGCGAAGCGATCGCTTCGCTTCTGGGCAGCGACCTGATCCGCTCGACGCGGGATGAGCGCGGCGAGTTGCTCTACTTCGAAAACAACCGCCGCACTGCGCTCGACCTCTACCGCAATGGGATCGTCCACTACCTCGCCGTTCCGAGCTTTCTCGCGCGGCGCCTGTTGTCCGACGCGACGCTGGACGAACTTCGCCGGGATCTCACGGTCTGGTTGGATCTCTTCTACTACGAATTCTTTACCCCGCGTGGTGAGGTGCTCGCCGCGCATTTCGACGCGTTCGTCGATCATTTCGAGCGCGTCGGTTGGATCCAGCGCGATGCGCAGAGGATCCGACCCACCGGAGCGGGTGTGGAACTCTTCGAGTTTCTTGCCGAGCAGACCCAGGGTTTCGTCGACGTCTACTACGCGACCGCGGGTGCGGTGATGGCGCTGGAGGATCCGCTCACCCCGAAGGAACTGCTCAAGGCGGCGCGGGATCATCTCCACCGAGCGGAGCTGCTCGGCGAAGTCGCCAGCGGGAGCGGTGCGGCGAGCGATACGACCTTCGCCAATGCTTTCGCGCAACTCGAGCGCGCGCGCATCCTCGAGACCGACCGCGGGGCATCCGGTAAGGAAGTCCCGTTCGTGCGCGGCGCGGCATTCGAGGACATCTCGGCTCTGAGGGAGCGTCTGGCGTTTGCGCTCGCCGCTCGTTAGGCTTCGCCCCCCATGGAACCGATCGACGCAATCGATTTCGAGAAGGCTGGCGGACTCGTCACTGCCATCACCCTGGATGACGCCACGGGTGATGTGCTGATGGTGGCGTACATGAACGCCGAGTCGTTTCAAAAGACACTCGAGATCGGCGAGGTCGTCTACTGGAGCCGTTCGCGAAAGAGCCTCTGGCACAAGGGACACACGAGCGGCAACACGCAGCGCGTGAAGAGCCTGCAGATCGATTGTGACGGCGACGCCGTCTTGCTCCGCGTCGAACAGCGCGGCGGTGCGGCATGTCACACCGGAAAGCGCAGCTGCTTCTATCGCCGGCTCGACGCGGGTAGCTGGATCGACGAGGGCGAGCAGGTATTCGACCCCGAGACGGTGTACGGCTCATGATCGTGCACGGCTCGAGCCAGGATTCGAAGAAGATTCTCCTCGGTCTGCCCAAGGGCAGTCTGCAGGAGACGACCCAGCAGCTCTTTGCGCGCGCGGGTTTTCAGCTTCGAATCCCGTTGCGCTCCTACTATCCGAAGATCGACGACCCGGAGATCGAGTGCATCCTGATCCGCGCGCAGGAAATGGCGCGCTACGTCGAACAGGGTGTGCTCGACGCGGGCATCACCGGGCTCGACTGGGTGACGGAGAATCGCGCCAAGGTGAAGGAGTTGGCGGATCTGAAGGCGCCGTGGCCCAACTATGGGCCGGTTCGCTGGGTGGTCGCGGTCAAGAACGATTCGAAGATCCAAAAACCCAAAGACCTCGAGGGCAAGCGCATTGCCACCGAGGTGGTGAATTTGAGCAAGCGCTACCTCAAGTCCCACGGCGTCAAAGCAGAGGTCGAGTTTTCGTGGGGAGCCACGGAGGTCAAACCGCCGGTCCTCGCCGACGCGATCATCGATGTCACCGAAACCGGATCGAGTTTGCGCGCGAACGATCTGAGGATCCTCGACACGGTTCTCGAGAGCACGCCGCGGTTCATCGCCAACCCGGCTGCCTGCGCGGACGCGTGGAAGATGCGCAAGATGGAGCGGCTCGTGATGGTTCTGAAGGGCGCGATTCGCGCGGCGGACCGCGCCGGACTGATGATGAACGTGCCGGTCGAATGTCTGAAAAAAGTGCTCTCGCTGTTGCCAGCGCTGGCGACTCCGACGATTTCGACGCTCGCCGACGACCGCTGGGTTGCGGTCAACACCGTGATCGAAGAGCGCATCGTGAAGGACCTTTTCCCGCGCCTCTCCGAGGCCGGAGCCCGCGGAATCGTCGAGTACCCGCTCAACAAGATCATCGACTGACGCTTGTCGGGTTTGTTGACGAGACTGGCGGCGGCCGCTCCCAGTTATCTGAAGATCGCGTGGCAAGGATTGGTGTCTCCTCGCGTGGGAGCGCGTTCACCCGCGAAAGTGTGTCAGGCCGTCATCCTCTCCGAGCGGCAGGTCTTGCTGGCGGTCCGGCACGACCTGCGCGGTTGGGAACTCCCCGGCGGCCACATCCAGGCCGGCGAGTCGCCCGAAGCCGCTCTGATTCGCGAGATTCGCGAGGAGACGGGCCACGAGGTCGCCGTCGAGCGCCACGTGGGCGACTACGTGCGAATGGGATTTCGGCCGCATACGGCTTCGGTGTTCGCATGTCGCGTCACGGGTGGTGGGCTGCGAGCGAGCCGCGAGACCCCCGTGGTTCGCTGGTTCGACGCTGCCGAACTGCCCGACACGCTGTTTCCGTGGTTCCGCGCACCGCTCGCCGATGCGTTCGCGGCTCGATCCGAGCCCGTCGTGCGTCACAACCAGCAGGGCGCCGCCGAGGTCTGGGCGGCGCTCAAGATCGATTTGCGCATGCGGCTGTCGGACGATCGCGCGGGCCTGCGCGGGCAAGACTATTGACCGCGCTCTCGCGCTGGCAGGCGTTTTGACCGCGCTCTCGCGCTGGCAGGCGTTTTGATCGTGCTTTGGCGCTGGCAAGCGGGTTGGGCGCGCTCTAGCGCTGACCTTCGCGCAGGCCGCTGGCTTCCCACTCTTTGCTGAGTTGCTGGAGCTTGCGCGAGAACTCGTCGAATTCGTCGTCGAAGGAGAGGATGATTTCAGTGGTGCGCGGAATGTCGTCGCCGTTGAGCAGGCCGCGGTAGCGGTTGAGGTTGGCGAGGATCGCCTCGGCGACTTTCAGTGCGCGCTTCTCGGTCTTGATCAGCGGCGACTGGAGGGTGTAGACGTTGTTGCGACCCCAGAGGCTCTCGTCGCGGACGATCGCGATCTCGCGGTAGAGGCCGTTGATCGGGTCGAAGTTGTATTCGACGCGGACCTCCTTGAAGATGTCGGTGTTGCCGGTGTAGAAGCCGCGCTCCTTCTCGACCTTTCCGAGTTGGCGGCAGCGGGGGCAGTAGAAGGTGTCCCCGTGATTGAGCAGGAAGACACCCTTCGCGTAATCCTCGCAATTGGTGTTCTCGCAGTATCCGACGCCACGCTTCATGTTGGCCATCCTCTTTTTGGTCCGCCTCCCAGACTGCACTCGCCGCACTCGCCGCACTCGCCGCACTCGCCGCACTCGCCGCACTCGCCGCACTCGCGCGATCCCGAGTGCGGTCGCCTCCGGGCACGGGGCGAACCGGCTGCCATCGCGGACTCACCGCACCGATATCGCAAACTCCGTGCCGCGGCGCCTGCCGCACGGCGTTTCCATCAGTGGCGACGGTCCCTTGGGACCGGATTCCGCCTATCCAGTGCGTGTGTGCGAGGCGTCTCTAGACCGCCGGCCATCGGGCCGCGACATCCACTTTGGGTATCGTGGGCATCGCGCTTCCGTTAGATGCCGACCCGGTCGGGTGGCGCGCAACTTTTGTTGCCCCCGGGGCCATTCAGCCCCGAGCGCACACGCTTTCCCTTTGGGGGATGGGTAAGCGGGTTGCCTCCAATGTGAAAAAGCCGTAGTGGCAGACGCAGATTTGTCTAATCGTTGCTTATAGTCCCGCTGTCGGTCGGTTGTCAAGCTGAATTCACGGAGCGCCGGGTGGGGCGCTCTGGGCGCACTAGAAGCCCTCATCGCGCTCCCAAACCGCCGCACTCGAACGCGCCGCGAGTCTTCGAATCTCCAGCTCGACCCGCCGCGCAACCAGGTGGGCGAACGCGAGCACGCCCGTGACAACCCCCCACGCGAACGGCGCCCCCATCCCCGCGCCGAGGCTTCCGCGCTCGAGATTGTCGGGATGCATCGCCGCTCCGCCGAAGAGTTCGATCGCGAAGTAGTTGAGGGGCACCGCGGCGAGCCCCGCGATGCCGTAGACGGCAGCAAAGCGCGCGGTTCGCGCGCTTCCTTCGCTGAAGCTGCGCAGCAACAGATACGCGAGGTAGATGAACCAGAGCACGAGCGTCACGGTCAATCGCGGATCCCACGCCCACCAGTGCCCCCAGGTCCCTTTGGCCCAGATCGGCCCCGTGACGAGTCCGAGCGTGCAGAAGATCACCCCGACTTCCGCGCCCGCGATCGCCACGCGGTCGAAGCGCTCGTCGTTCTTCCAGAGGTAGAGCGCTCCGCAAAGCGCCGTCAGCGCGAAGCCCGCATAGGCGGCGAACCAACACGGAACGTGTACGTAGAGGATCTTCTGGATCACACCCTGCATCCGGTCGAGCGGTGCGGAATACACGAAGTACGCCCAGAGCGCGGCCGAGAGCGCGAGCGCCGCGCCGCTGAGCCGCAGCAGCGTGTCGACGCCACGCGAAGCCGACGCTTCCGATTCTCGCTTTCGATCCGCATTTGCGTTTGCCATTGGCCCTACTCGTCGAGAATGAAGTCGGAGAGGATGAAGGAAGCGATCAGATAGCTCGCATCGGTCACGATCAAGAACTGGATCGGTTCGAACGAAACGCTGCCCGTCTCGAACAGCGAGGTGGTGGCACTCACCGCAGCCGCGAGCACCGGGATGTAGAACGGCAGCGCGAGCAGCGGAAGCATCACTTCGCGCAGCCGCGTTCGCACCGAAACCGCGGCGAAGAAGGTTCCCACCGAGCACAAGCCGAGCGATCCGAGCGCGACCACTCCCGCGAGTTCGAGTGCGAATGGCGTCAGATCCAACTCGAAGACGAGCGCGAACACGCAGGCGGTCGCGGCTTGCACGAAGGCGAGGATCGCGAGGTTCGCGAGCGTCTTACCGAGCAGCACCCAACCCCGGTCGCAGGGCGCGCGCGCGAGCCCCGAGATCGCGTCGTTCTCGAGTTCGATCGCAAAGGATCGCCCAAGCCCGATCAGCGCCGCAAAACAGTAGGCGACCCAGAGCAGGCCGGGCGCGTTGCTGCGGGTCGCGGTCGTCGCTCCGCCCGGAAGCGCGAAGTGGAAGATCACGACCATCAGCATCGAGAAGAGCAGCATCGCGACGGCGCGGTCGCGGCTGCGCCATTCGGTCAGCAGATCCTTCCAGAGAACGGCGAGCAGCGCGTTCACGACACGCCTCGGTTCGAGGCCGCCGCGTAAGCGTTCTCGAGGGTCGTCGGATCGAGTCCACCGCCGCACTCGCGATGCGCGATCCGGCCGTCGCGTAGAACCACCGCGGCGTCGGCGAGTCGCGCGGCGAGCGCGACGTCGTGAGAAACGACTACCAGCGTGCGATCCCGTTGGCGCAGATTCGACAGCCGCTCCATCAGAAGATCGGACGCGGCGCGGTCGAGCCCTGTGAAGGGCTCGTCGAGCAGCACGATCTCCGGCTCGTCGACGAGGCCCACCGCGATCGAGAGCCGCTGCGCCATCCCGCGCGAGAAGCCGCCCGTGCGCCGGTCGCCCACTCGGCTGAGGCCGGCTTCTGCGAGCCTCTCGTCGGCGCACGCGCTCGGGTTGGCCACGCCGCGCAGCCGGGCTGCGAAGATCAGGTTTTCTTTCGCGCTGAGTTCGGGGTAGAGGCCGGTGGCGTGCCCGATGAAGCCGACGCGCGCGCGCGCGGCGTGGCGATGGGCCGGCTCTCCACCGACCTCGAGCGATCCGCGGCTGGGTCGCGCGAGGCCCGCGATCAGGCGCAGCAGTGTGGACTTTCCCGCGCCGTTGGGGCCGAGGATCGCGAGCGTCGAGCCCGTCGGGATCTCGAGATCGATGCCATCGAGTCCAACGGTGCTCCCGAAGCGCTTCTCGAGGCAGCGGGCGACGATCGCCGTCAAACCGAAGCAGCCTCGGCGGCCGAAGCTCCCCCGGCGGCCGGCGCTCCCCCGAGTGGGGCCCCGCATTGCGAGCAGAAGCGCGCATCGGCCGCGGCCGCGGCCCTGCAGCGCGGGCACGCTCCCGCTGCCGTCGGCTGTGCAGATTGCGAAAGCGCCGCGCGCTCGACGCGCAGCAGATCCACGGCTTCGGCGCGCAGCGCCAGGCGCATCTCGCGATAATCCGCTTCGGTGAGCTTTCCGACCTCGAAGTCCTCGTCGAGTCCGTGGATCGCCGCGAGCACGGATTCGCGCTGTTCCGCGGCGTGGCTCGCTGCCAAAGGCGCTGCGCTCGTCCCCGCGCGGCCGTCGCGCAGCGGAGCGATCAGCAGTCCGATCGCGAGTGCTGCGGCCGCAAACGCGACGCCCGCAGCCGCGGGTCCAGGCAGCGCGCGCCGCGCGTCGAGCGGCCGCAGCCGAAACTCGACGGAATCGCCGGCCGGAATCTCGAAACCCTCGAGCTGGAGATAGCTGCGGTCGGGGGTGCGAATCGGGCGCCGTCGGTGCAGTCGGTTCGATTCGATTGCGAGACCCGTGTCCGCGATCAAGACCGATAGCAGCGGCACATCGAGCGGCATTACGTGCGAAACCAACGGGCCGTCGCGATCGATCGGGAGCAGGAAGTGCAGCGAGATTTCCGTCTCACCCGCCGGCAGCGGGCCGCGAACGGCGAGCGCGCCCGACGCGTCGCGGGAGAGTCCCATCGCGAGGGTTTCCGACGAGAAGCGGAGATCGCTCGCCGCTTCGGGCAGCGCGATGCAGAGCAGCGGTTCGCCGGCCGCCGAGCGAAGAGGTTCGCTTCCCTCTACGGCGAGCTGATGTTGCTGATCGACGCTGAGCGCCGCGTCGTCGAGTTCGAGCCAGATGCGCGATTCGAGCAGCGAGATCCGATCGGCGGGTTCAGCCGCATCGGGCAGTTCGACGCGCAGCGTGATCGAATCGCCGGGTCGGATTTCCGGGTTGCCGGATCCGCTGCGCGCCAGTCGCGGGCCTGCCTGGCGCTCGACCAGCGCCAGGCTTCGCGCGCCCGACGCAAATTCGCGTCGAAACTCGAACGCTGCGCCGCTCTCGGGGATTTCGTAGCGGAATTCGAGTTGCTGTCCGCCCGGGCGAAGCGGTCCCCAGAACGACAGTGCGTCGCCGTCTTTCTCCAGATTGTCCGTGAGCTCGGACCGCAGCTCGGACGCGTGCTCTGGCAGCGTCACGCGCAGGATCGGTCCGCGGCCGCTGCGCTCGGCTTCTGGCACGTAGAGGGTGCGGGCGCCTGGATTTTCCAGTCGGTACGACTCGCGAACCGTGAGGCTCGCGCAGCCGCGTTCGATTTCGATCTCGACCTCGCCGACTGTGACTCTGCTCGTGTCGGAATTCGCGTCCGCGATCGGTAGCTCCAGCTCTCGCTCTAGCTCGCCCGCCTCGAACGCGAGGCGCACGCCGAACGGAATCTCCGCGTAGCGCGCGCCGAGCAGATAGACGATCGCCGGATCGTTCGCGATCGACTCGAACGCAAAGGCGCCGCTTGCGTCCGTCAGCATTCCGCGTAGGCCAGGTTCGCCGTTCGGCGAGAGCGCGTAGAGGATCACGGGAATGTTTCCGACCTCGGCAGACTCGATTTCGTGTACCACGCGGCCGCGAATCGCGGCGGGCCCAAGCGGGAGGTCCGGAATCGAATCCAGCGCGCGCGCGGGCAGGCTCGGGAAGCCCCCCGGAGCCGCCGAGGGCTCCGCCGCGCTGCCCGGGGCAGACAGCGCCGTCAGCAGCGCGAGAGTCGCGGCCCAGTGCGCGGGATGCGTCATGCGGTCCCGGGTCCCCGAGCCCGACTCGGATGCGGCCACATCACCGCGAGCGAGCCGATCACGAAGATCCCGCCGCCGATCCAGATCCAGTTCACCATCCGATTGCAGTAAACCTTGAAGGTCGCGGAGCCATCCGCCTCGATCGCGGTCAGCGTGACGTAGACGTCTTCGCGAAGCGTCGAGTAGATGGACGGGATCGAAGCGGGTTGCTGCTCGAGCCAGTACATGCGCTTTTCCGGCGTCATCACGCCGAGAGGCTCTTCGCCGCGGTAGAGCGCGAGCCGCGCGACCGCCCCCCCGTAGTGCTGCATCGGAATCGCGGCTGCCGTCAGGTATTGCAGCCGGTAGCTGCCGATCTCGAATTCGTCACCGGTCCGGATGTTCTCGAGGCGCTCCTCGTCGAACACGGAACCCGCCATGCCGACGATGACGAAAACCGCTCCGACGTGGACGATGTAGCCGCCGTAGCGCTGCTGGTTCTTGCGCAACAGCGCGAAGAATGCCTGCAGGGCGTTCTCCTCTCCCTTGCGGATGCGCGCGCGGATCGCGAGCGTGTACTCCTGCGCGACCGTTCCGAGCACGAACGCGCCGAGCCCCCAGATTGCGATTGGGTAGTAGGCGGCGCTCTCGCCGAGCGCGAACCCCACTGCGATACTCGCGCTCACCCCGACGACCGCTGGCCAGCGGAATTGCTTCGCGACGCTCGCGAGCGATGCGCGGCGCCACGCGATCAGCGGGCCCACGCCGGTGAGGAACAGCAGGAAGATCGCGAGCGGGCCCGCCATGATCGGGAAGAACGCCGGGCCGACGCTGATCTGCTCGCCCTGAACCAACTCGCTCGCGACCGGGAACAGCGTGCCGGTGAAGATCCAGACCAGCAGCGAGATGAACACCCAGTTGTTGAGCAGGAAACCCGCTTCGCGCGAGATCACGGATTCGATCCGGTTGGGGCTGCGGATGTCCTTCCTGCGCAGCAGGACCGCGCTGAAGAAGACGACCGCCGAGACGGCCACGTAGCCGAGAAAGATCGAGGTGAAGATCGGGGACTGGGCGAACGCGTGGACGGACTGCACGATGCCGCTGCGCGTGAGGAAGGTGCCAAACAGACACAGCGTGTAGGTGAGTCCGATCAGCAGCAGATTCCAGGTTTTCAGCATATTGCGTTTTTCCTGGATCATCACCGAGTGCAAGAAGGCCGTCGCGGGCAGCCACGGCATGAACGAAGCGTTCTCCACCGGATCCCACGCCCAGTACCCCCCCCAGCCGAGCACTTCGTACGCCCAGCGGCCGCCGAGCATGATTCCGATGCTCAAGAAAAGCCACGGAAACAGCGTCCAGCGCCGCGTCGTGCGAAACCAGTTGCTGCCGAGTTCCCCGCTGACGAGTGCCGCGAACGCGAACGCGAACGGGACCGCGAAACCGACGAGCCCGGTGTAGAGCATGAGCGGATGGATCATCATCACCGGGTGTTGCAGCAGCGGATTCAGGCCGTTTCCGTCGGAGAGAGTGTCGCCGGGTTGGAAGCGTTCGAACGGTTCGGTGATGAAGGCGACGAGCACGAGAAAGAAGATCGCGTTCGCGAGCAGCACCGCGACCACCCAGGGCATCAGCGTGCGGTTCTTGTCCCGATTGAACCATACGCTCGCGGCGCTGTAGGCCATCAGCATCCACAGCCAGAGCAGCAGCGATCCGGCCTGGCCACCCCAGAGCGCCGCGAGTCGGTAGTGGAGGGGCATACTGCGCGCCGAATGGCCGGCGACGTAGACGAGCTGGAAGTCGAAGCTCGCGAGCGCATAGAAGAGCGCGAGCATCGCGACGCTCACGCATGCGAAAACCAGCCATACGCTGCGCTCGGCGACGCGTGTCCACTCGGGTCGCCGCCGTTTGCCCGCGTAGATCGCGCTGCCGAAACCCAGCAGCGCGATTGCGAGCGCGAAGCGAAGCGAGTAGCCGCCGATGTCAGGCATGCATGTTCCTCGTGGTGCTCGCTGCGCGAAGCGCCGTTAGCGGAGAGTCTCCGCGCTCAGAGCTCCGCCGAGCCGGCGGGCGCGGCTTCGAATTTCGATGGGCACTTAGCCAGCACTTTGTCGGCTTCGAACACAGGTGCGTCATCCGCCGTCGCCAGATGACCTTCGATGACCACCTCCGCGCCCTCCTTGAAGAGATCCGGCGTCTCGAGGCTCGCGAGCACGACCTCGAGCGGCATCCCGCCCTCGCCTCCCGCGTGGGGCGGCGTGTTCTGGACCCGAAAGCGCACCTGCATGGCTTCGATGTCACGGCGGATCGAATCCGCGGCCACATAGCCGTGTACGCGCGCGCGGGCACCCTCGCTGGCGTCCGAATTCGCTTGAAACGCTTCGAGGCTTTCGAAGTAGGTGAACGAAGGCGCGGTATCGAGATTCGTTGCCCCGTACCAGCCGAGCAGCCCGGCGATCGCCGTCGCGCCGATCGCGATCTGAACGCCCTTGCTCATGTTTTCCGTTCCCCCAGTAGAGGTGGCGGGCAAGGTATCAGTTGGGCGGGCAAGGCATCCGGTAGGCGGGCAAGGTATCAACGCGGCCTCGGGGTGTCAAAAGAACGGGCAGAAAAACACTTCGAGATCCAGCCACTTGCGGCAAGGCTGCGGCGCGGTTTCGCGCAACCCGCGCTGCGCGCTGCTCGCCGCGTCGCGGAAGGCATCGATGCAGCGCGCGACGGGCGGCCTTCGCTTGACACGGCCACTGCCAGCGGGCTACCGGGACCGCATGCCGCAGGCTTTCGCGCGTCGGACGACCGAGATGCGAGCGTTTCTCGCGATGGACGTGATGGAGCGCGCGATCGAGATGGAGCGCGCGGGCGCAGACGTGATCCACCTCGAGATCGGCGAACCCGATTTTCCCGCGCATCCCGCGGCCGCGCCGGCCTGCATCCGCGCGATCGAATCCGGCTGGACCCACTACACGGACAGTCGCGGACTTTCCGAACTGCGCGAGGCGATCGCCGTCGATCACTGGCGCCGCTTCGGCGTGGCTGTTGAAGCCGAGCGGATCATCGTGGGAAACGGCACCTCGCCCGCGATGTTGCTGGTGTTTTCGCTGCTGGTGGGGGAGGGCGACGAGGTCGTGCTCGCGACCCCCCACTACCCGTGTTATCCGAATTTCATCCGGCTGAGCGGTGGTGTTCCCGTGTTGATTCCGACGGATCCCGAAACCGGCTACGCGCTGGATGTCGACTCCGTGCGGCGCGCGCTCACGCCGCGCACCCGCGCCATCGTCGTGAGTTCACCCGCCAATCCGACGGGCGCGGTTCAGAGCGGAGAAACGATGCGGGGACTCGCAGCGCTCGGAATCCCGCTGATTTCCGACGAGATCTACGACGGGCTGCTCTACGACGGCGCAAAGTCCACGTCGGCGCTCCAGGTGTGCGACGACGCCTACGTGCTCGACGGCTTTTCCAAACGCTACGCGATGACCGGGTACCGGCTCGGTTACGCGATCGTTCCGCGCGCGTCCGTGCGCGCCATGCAGGTGATGCAGCAGAATCTCTTCATCTCGGCCAACTGCTTCGTCCAGCACGCGGGCGTCGCGGTGCTGCGCGATCGCTCCGATGCGCTCGATCAGATGCTCGCCGCCTACACGCGCCGCCGGCGCCTGCTCGTCGACGGCCTGCGCGAACTCGGGTTTCGGATTCCCGTCGAACCGGAGGGCGCGTTCTACGTCTTCGCCGACGCGCGCGCGTTCGATACGGATTCGCTGCGGCTGTCGTATGCGCTGCTCGAGCGGGCGAAGGTCGGCGCGGCACCGGGCGTCGATTTTGGAGCCGCGGGTGAAGGTTGGTTGCGCTTCAGCTACGCGAACTCCGAGCAGGCGATCGAATCCGCGCTCGAGCGCATGGCTACCGCGCTCCCGACGCTGCGATGAAGATCCTGCGCGCCGAGTGGCTCGCGACCGCGGCGGACCCGTCGGGTTTCCCCGCGCCGACCGCGCCCGAAGTGGCTTTTCTCGGTCGTTCGAACGTCGGCAAGTCGAGTCTTTTGAACGCACTCGTGCAGCGCAAGAAGCTCGCGCGCACCAGCAGCGCACCCGGCAAGACGCGGCTGATCCACTTCTTCAGCGTCGAACGCCCCGGCATCGAAAACCATTTCGTCGATCTCCCGGGTTACGGCTACGCGAAGGTCAGCAAGGCCGAGCGCAAGAGCTGGCAGCGACTGATCGAGTCCTACCTCGAAAATCGGCCCACGCTTCGGGCGGCGGTGTTGCTGCAGGACCTGCGGCGCGACTTCAGCGACGACGAGGGGCTCTTGATCGCCTGGCTGCGCGAGCGCGGCGTCCCCGTGCTGCTCGCGATCACGAAGGTCGACAAGCTCAAGCCGATGCGCAGGGCCGCGCGCCTGCGTGAACTCACACAGACGATCGATCTCCCGGCGGGCTGCGTGATCGCGACCTCGTCCGAGGCGCGCATCGGCCTCGAGGAACTCTGGCAGGCGATCGACGCCAGCATCGCCGAGACGCTCGGCTAGTCGTTCAGCGAAACAGATCGGCGTCGGGGTCGCGCAGCGTTTCGCGGATCGAGCCGTCGCCCTCGATCGCAATTCCCTCGATCCAGACCGCGGGGGTGCCCGTGTCCTTTCGCATCAAGAGTCCCGCGGCCGCGGCGAGTTGATCGGCGGTTGCGGTCGCGGTGGCTTGGAGTGTGCGCCCGACGAGGTCGGCTTGTCCGCGCAGGTCGCAGATCGGTGCGATGCCCGCGCTGCCGAGCGCGACGTCGACCAGACCCTGGCGCCAGGGCCGACCGAACGTGTCGCTGATGATCAGCGCAAACGGCGCAGTCGCGCCGTCGGCGAGCAGCGCGGCGCGCAGCGCGCGCGCCGACGCATCGGGATCGAGGGGCAGCAGCACGGCGGTTTCGGGCGCGGGCGCGTTGGAGAGATCGACGCCCGCATTCGCACACACGAAGCCGTGCCGGGTTGCCGAAATCGTCACGCCGTGACCGCGTCGCACGATGCGGGCGGACTCGCGAAGCACCAGCTCCATGTGGCGCGGATCGCGCCCGTCTTCGGCCGCGAGTTTGCGCGCCTCGTCCGACGGCATCACGTCCGCGAGCGCGGCGATCCTGCCCTCGGCTTTGGAGACGACCTTCTGGCAGATCACGAGCGCGCCGGCCTGCAGCGCAATCGACGCGCGCCGCGCGGCCGCGCGAATCAGCGCGGGCAGATCGTCGCCGGGCATCACCGCGGGGATTCCCGGGAGAGCGACGATGCGGATCGAATCGGGGGCGCGGCTCATGTCGCAAGATCCGGCAGCAGCTCGCGCAGCAGCGCGCGGGTGCGCGTTCCGAGCATCGCGCTGCTCGCGAGCTTTTCGAGATCGGCGCGCTCGTCGACGTCGATCGCGAGAGATGGCAGTGCGAGTTCGTTGCAGGCGACGCCGGCGCTGGCCGCGAGGCCGCGGTGGACGCGCGCGCTGTCGGCGCCGAAGCGGGCCGGGATGATGTCGCGCGGGCGCCGCAGCAACGCCGATGTTCCTCCGTCGCTCGACGCCGCGAGTGCGACTCCACGCCTAGCCAGTTCGATTCCACGGCCAGCCCGTGCGATTTCGCGGCCAGCCAGTGCGATTCCACGGCCACCCCGTGCGATTTCGCGTCCATCCCGTGCGATTCCGCGCCCATCCCGTGCGATTCCGCGCCCACCCAGTGCGGCGAGCAGCGCCTCGATGTCGGCGGGCTGCGCGCCCGCGACGTCGCCGAGTACGACGAGCGCCGCATCGTCCGGTGCGGGCGCAATCCGCGCGCAGGCGGCTTCGACGGCGGGGTTGAGTCCTTCGATCGCATCGCTCAGCACTTCGGCGCCGGCCTCGCGCGCCAGCTTTGCGAGCTGCCGATCCGTCGTTGCGACGCCGATGCGGTCGATTGCGCGCACGCGCTTCAAGCTTTCGAGCAGGTCGCCCAACATCGCGATCGAGAGTCGCTCCACCGACGCGCGGTCGAGCCAGGGCAGCAGCCGCGACTTCGCGGACGACAGCGTCTTGACCGGGATGACCGCTCCGATCATCGCAGCGACGCCGCGAGTGCGAGCGCGGCCTCGGCGAGGCGCTGCTCGGCTGCGCGATCGCGCATGATCGTGTCGAGCAGCCGCGTGCGGATTCCCATCGCCTCGATGTCCGCGGCCATGGCTGCGTCGCGCTCGTCGATTGCGATCGCGTCGATCAGGCCGCGGTAGAATTCGGCCACACCGCGCGCCGAGACCTCGACTCCGACGCCGCGCATCAGGCGGTCCGCGGGACCCTTGACGGGAGCGCCGCCGACGATCGGGGAGATCGCAACCACGGGCGCGCGGCTCTGTCTGACGGCCTCTCGGACCTCGGGCATCGCGAGGATCGGCCCGATCGAGACGATCGGATTGCTCGGGCACACCAGGATCGCGCGCGCGTCGCGCAGCGCGTCGAGCACGCCGGGCCCCGGTTTCGCGCGCCGCGCTTCGCCGAGATCCACGCCCGTGACTTCGTCGGGCGCGCCATCGCGCGCGAGGTATTCCTCGAAATGCACGCGGCGCCCGCCCTCGAGCTCGACGATCGTCGCGCACGGATCTTCCGACATCGGCAGGATCCGCGTCGAGACCCGGTAGTGTTTGCGGAACTCGTCCGTGACGCGAGCAAGTCCGGCGCCTTCGCGCAGGCGCAAGGTCCGGTGGTGGCTGTTCGCGAAGTCGCGATCTCCGAGTCGGAACCAGCACTCGTGGCCGAGCGCGCCGAGAGCATCGACGAGCGCGAAGCTGTCGCCCTCGAGCCCATATCCGCGTCGCGCATCCACGCGTCCCGCAAGTGTGTAGGTCACGATGTCGAGGTCGGGCGAAACGCAAACGCCGTAGAAAACCCGGTCGTCACCGGTGTTCACGATCGCGGTGATCTGGCTGGGCTCGACCACCCGGACGAGGCCTCGCAAGAAGCGCGCGGCGCCGACGCCGCCGCAGAGGGCGGCCACCGGAGTCGGGAGGGATTGCGCGCTACCCACGTTCGCGTCTCCGCTAACGCGTGTCCGGATCGTCGCGCCAACGCTTCAGCTCCGCGAGCTCAGCTTGAAGCACAGGCAGGCGTGCGGCAATCTCGCGCAGCGCCTGCGAGTGGATCAAGTCGTCGTCGCCGGCGGTCTGAGGCGTCGAGATCATCTGCTTGATGGTTTCCTCGTCTTGCGCGACGAGCGTTTCGAGTTCGGCGATGCGCGTGTCGAGCTCGGGCCACGAGCGGCCCCCGAGCGCGGTCTCGGGCGCGAGATCCCTCGCGTCGACCGCGCGCGCCTGGCCGGGCGCGTTGAAGGGGTCCGCGCCCGGAAGCGCAGCGGCGTCTGGCGCGACGCTCGAAGCGGCGCTCGGAACCGACTGCGGGATCACCCGCACGACCGTGTTCCTGCGCGAGTTCGGAATCCGGCTCAGGTCGGACGTGTAGCGGACCTCCCCTTGGTGATCGAGCCAGCGATACAGTTCGACCTCGCGTTCCGCTGCACCGATCGCGGCGGTGGACAGCGCGCTCGAGAGCGCGAACGCGAACGCTGCTGCGAGCGCGGCGCGGTGTTTCGGCGAGCAGATCCACTTCACGGGCGCCATGGCCCACGAGTGTTCTCGACGCTTCAGACCGCGTCAAGCAAAGCGGCTGTGGGCGCCAGTCGGGTCCACCGGCGAGCCCGTTCGGTCACGTCCGGCCTGCGGCCGCGTGTACGAAGCTTCGCGCGCGCTGCGAACCCCGCGCAATTGCGCGCGTTTCGCTCTCCGGTCTCGGATCGATCGATCGGGCACGCATCTTGCTCAACCCGGAACGCCATGCACTTTGCAGCTGTCATGCGTCGCAACGGAGCGTTGAGCGCAATCGCGCTGCTCGCTCTCGTCGCTCGGGGGCGCGCCGCCGCGGAGCCGGGCGGGTTCGACACGCCGCCGCAAAGCGCGCTGACGTGGCGCGTGGTCGCCGTCGAGGCAGCCGATGGTGTGGTCACGGCCCTCGCGCTCGATCGCGCGGGGCGGCTCGCCGTCGGGGACGCGCGCGGCGTGGCGATCGGCTTTCCGGGCAAGCCGATGCAGCGCGTCGCACTGCGCGCTGCAGTCTTGGATCTCGCGTTTTTCGCGGAGAACAGCGGGGGCGATCCCGCAGTGCTCGCCGCGACGGCGCTCGGGCTTTACCGGGTTTCGCTGGACGGGCGCGTCGAGTCGATCGCGCCAGGCCCGGGGCTCGAGGCGAACGGCGTTGCGCGTCTCGCGGTCGCCGATGGCGTGGTCGCGGTTGCAACCGCGGCGGGCGCGTTCATCGCGGCCGATGCCAAGCGCTGGCAGCGGCTCTCGGAAGAATTGCCATCAGGCCCCGCGACGGCGATCGCGCTCGCGGCTCGCGAGCACTTCGTCGAGTGCTGGACCGCGATCCGCGGGGAACTCTGGCGCGCGGAGATCCGCGCGGACGCGGATCGCCTCGCCGTATCGACACCGGTTCGAGTCGAGATTCCTTTCGCGTCGGGCCAGCGTCCGCCGCTCGATATCGCGCTCGACGCGGGCGCTGCGGCGGTCGCGGTCGTGTTCGATTCGGAGCTGGTCGTGCTCGAGGGAGCCGACGCGGGCTGGAAGCAGCTGCGTCCGACACTGCCGCCCGGCGCTTCTGCGCTGAGACTCGTCGCCGCGCTCGACCGCTACTGGCTCGCGACCGATCGCGGGCTGCTCGTCGCTGCGGACCTTCGCGGCCCGTGGCGGCGCGTGAACGACGCCTCGGGATCCGACGCGATCTTCGACGTCGAGACCGCCGAGGGTGCGCTCTACGCGGCGACCGAAAACGGAATTTCGGTTGCGCGGCTCGCGCCCGATGTTTCCCCCGCCGCGGAAGTTTCGCAACCGCTATTCGATCCGAGCGAGCCCGACATCCACAGCGTGCACCGCGCCGCGCTGCGCTACCTGAGCCTCGATCCCGCACGGATGGCGGCGCTGAGGCGCGGCGTTTCGCAGCGCGGTTGGCTTCCAATCGTCGCGGTTCGCGCGACTAGCGACGAGGGCCGCAGCCGCCACTCCGACTACAACGAATCCTTCGTGTCCGGCGAAATGCGGCGCTTCAACGACCGCGACCGCGATCGCAGCCGCGATCTCGAACTCCAGCTCAGCGTGAGCTGGGACCTCGGCGACATCGCCTACCACCCCGAGGCGATCGACGTCTCGCGCGAGGCGCGCGAGGTGATCGAGCTGCGCGACGACGTGCTCGACGAGATCACCCAGCTCTTTTACGAGCGGCGCCGCGTGCTCGCCGCGCTCGCACAGCAAGCCGATCCGCCGGCCGCGCTGGAACTGAAGCTGCGCGCCGCGCAACTCGCCGCGGGCATTGATGCCTGGACGGGCGGTTGGTACGGCAGCCAACTCACGAACTCCACCCCATGACTCTGGCCCTCTCACCACGACTCGGGTCCCCTCAATCACGAACTGGAGAACTCGCATGCATCGCATTTCCCGATTGACCGCCACGCTGCTCGTCGCGCTCGCGCCGCAACTCGCAAGCGCCGTCCCGCTGATCTCGGAAGTCCTCTACGACGCCGTGGGCGCCGACAACGGCCTGTCGTTCGTCGAACTCTACGGAACGCCAGGCGCCTCGCTCGATGGCCTTTTTCTCGAAGGAATCAACGGCGCAGACGGCGCCGCGGGGCCCACGATCGCGCTGTCGGGCGTGTTCCCCGCCGACGGCATCTGGCTGTTGGCGGACGACGTGGGTGACGGCACGAGCCTGGTCGCGGGCGCGCACCTGATCGCGAACTTCGACTTCCAGAACGGACCCGATTCGATCGTGCTGCGCAGCGCGGGTACGAACCTGGACGCGGTCGGTTACGGGGTCTTCGGGATCGCCGAGATCTTCGCGGGAGAAGGCGCGGCCGCCGCGGACCCGCCCGCGGGCTCGAGCCTCGCGCGACTGTTCGCGAACGTCGACAGCGACGACAACTTCGCGGACTTCATCGCGCTCGAGATTCCGACGCCCGGGCAGGCGCCGCTCGCGGCCATTCCCGAACCGCAGACGGCCGCGCTGCTCGCCGTGGGTCTGCTCGGCCTCGCCTGGTCGGCGCGCGCGCGTGGCGAGCCTCGACTCGCCTGACTCTCACCGGCGGCGGGAATTCCATCTCCCTTCCCACCCTGCCGCCCCGGAGTCCCGGTCCATCAGGGGGATGGGCCGGGGCTCCACCTCGCCTGCGAAGCGCAATCTCGGCTCGTGCGATCCCGTGGATCGCGCCGCGGATCGCGGGCGCTTCGGGATTCAATTGCGTCGATCAAAATCTGGGGTCCGAGGATCGCCTCGAGTGATGGGTCGCTGGAGTCTAATGCTCGCCTTCTCTGACTTGGCCGCGCGACGCGCTAACCTTGGGCGGCGCGTGTCGAGAGCGCGGCGCGCCGCGCATCCGAATTCAGAAAGACGCGAGCCAGGAGATCTGCCCTTGAGCGCCACTGATGTGAGAAAGATCGATACCGCGGGTTGGCACAAGCTCGCCGACAACCTCAAGCCCGAGACGCGCTGTTTCATCGACGGCGCATTCGTCGCCGCGAAGAAGCGCGGAAAATTCGAGACCCTCAACCCTGCCACGGGCGACGTGATCGCCGAAGTCGCGCGCGGGACCCGCGAAGACATCGACGCGGCGGTTGCGGCCGCGCGCCGCGCGTTCAAGGGCGGCGTCTGGTCGCGGATGGCTCCGCGCAAGCGCATGAACGTGCTCTACCGCTATTCGCAGCTGATCGCCGAGCACGTCAAAGAATTCGCGCTGCTCGATACGCTCGACATGGGCAAGCCGATCTCGAACATGCTCAGCGGCGACGTGCCGGGCGCCGCGCGCACGTTTCAATTCTTCGCGGAGACGATCGACAAGCTCGACGGCATGGTGACCAACACGGCGCCGAGCGCGCTGCACTACATCTTGCGCCAGCCGCTCGGCGTGGTCGGCTGCATCGTGCCGTGGAACTACCCGCTGCTGATGGCAGCCTGGAAGATCGCGCCCGCGCTCGCCGCGGGGAACACGGTGGTCCTCAAGCCCGCCGAGCAGAGTCCGCTTTCGGCGCTGCTGCTCGCGCAGCTCTTCGTCGAGGCGGGTGGTCCGCCGGGTGTGCTGAATGTCGTGCCGGGACTCGGTGAAGAGGCCGGTAAGGCGCTCGCGCTGCACGATGACGTCGACAAGATCGGCTTCACGGGTTCGGTCGAGGTCGGCAAGCTGATGATGGTTTACGCGGGCCAGTCGAACATGAAGCGCGTCAGCACCGAATGCGGCGGCAAGACGCCGCAGATCGTGCTCGGCGACGTGCCGGATCTCGACACCGCGGTCCAGTACGCGGTCGACGGCATCTACGGCAACCAGGGCGAGGTCTGCAACGCGGGTTCGCGGCTGCTCGTGGAGGAGAAGATCCTCGAAGAGTTCACCGAGAAGTTCCGCGCCAAGGCGAAGACCTCGTTCGTGCCGGGCGACCCGCTCGACCCCGCGACCACGATGGGGCCGCTCGTGACCGCCGAGCAGCAGCAGCGCGTGCTCGGCTACGTGGAGATCGGAAAAAAGGACGGCGCCAGGCTCGACTTCGGTGGCGGTGTGCCGCGCGGCTTCGAGCGCGGCTGTTACGTGGAGCCGACGCTTTTCACGGGCGTGAACAACGACATGCGCATCGCGCGCGAAGAGATCTTCGGACCCGTCGCGGGCATCCTGCCCGTGCGCGATGCCAGCCACGCGATCGCGATCGCGAACGACTCGATCTTCGGGCTTGCGGCGTCGATCTGGACTTCCGACTTGAACACCGCGCATCGCTTTGCGCGCGACGTCGAGGCCGGCATCGTCTGGATCAACTGCTTCGACCACGGCGACATGACGTCGATCTGGGGCGGCTTCAAGCAGTCGGGCACGGGCCGCGACAAATGCTTCGAGGCGCTGCTCCACCACACGCAGACCAAGTCGGTGTGGTTGCATCTCGGCGACGAGTGATTGCATCGAGTGCGAGGTCGAGTGCGGAGCTGAGGGCGAGCCCCGCAGCCCGTGGCGGAGCGACCGCGCGGCCCCCATGTTTCCGGGCGTGACGGGCGAACCGGGACGACTCGCGATCGCAATGAGCGGCGGTGGCGCGCGCGCCGCCTACCAGGTGGGGTTGCTCCAGGTGCTCGCGAAGCACCGCCCCGAACTCCCACTGGACATCCTGACCGGCGTGTCCGCGGGGGCGATCAACGCGGCGAACCTCGCGGGCCACCCCGGTTCGTTCGCGGCGGCCACCGACTCGCTGGCGGCGCTCTGGTTGGGACTGAGCGCAGATCGCGTGTTTCGCACCGACTGGTTGTCGCTGTTCGAACACGTGTTGCGCACGGGGCTGCAGCTGATCTCGGGGGGGCGGCGGCTTCCGGGGCGCCCGCGCGGCATGGTCGACACCGAGCCGCTGCGCCGCTTCCTCTACCGAGCGCTGTATGCGGAGCCCGCGACCGGTGCGCTCACGGGCATCCGCGAGAACCTCGCGCGCGGCAGGCTGCGGGCCGTCGCTGTGACGACATCGAGTTACAGCGCGGGAACCTCGGTAACCTGGGTGGAAGGGGATGCGATCGAGCCGTGGCGGCGCTCGCATCGCATGGGCGTGAGCTGCCAGCTGAGCGTCGAGCACGTGATGGCCTCGACGAGCCTGCCGCTGCTGTTTCCATCGGTGGTTCTCGGCGGCGAGTGGCACGGCGACGGCGGCATCCGGCTCACCTCGCCGCTTTCGCCGGCGGTCCACCTCGGCGCGCAGCGCATCCTCGCGATTTCGACCCGACACCAAGCCGGCTCGTCGCCGGCCGCCAACGCGCCGATGATCGACGGCTATCCGCCGCCCGCACAGATCGCGGGATCCCTGATCAACGCGCTGTTCCTCGATCTGATCGACGCTGACGCGCTGCGCCTCCAGCGCATCAACGAAATCGTCGCGCGCGTCCCCGAAGATCGCCGCGAAGGACTGCGCCCGGTCGAGCTGATGCTCGTGCGGCCGTCTCAGGACCTCGGTGCGCTCGCGAACGACTACGAACCCCGGCTGCCGCGCGGATTTCGCTTCCTGACCCGCGGCCTCGGCACGCGCCAGACCCGCTCCAACGATTTCTTGAGCCTCGTGATGTTCCAGCCCGATTACCTGAAACACCTGATCGATCTCGGCCGCGCGGACGCCGAAAAACGACTCGACGAACTGCTCGCGTTCACCGAGCCCGTCTGACGCAACCGCAACTGGAATCCGCTTCGGTTCGCTGATCGGATTGCGCCAAAATCGCAGCGGGCGTGACTTCTGCCGCGAATTCCTCGCGCTCGACGCTAGCCACGGTTGTCAGTGCCCCCGCCGGCGCGGGCGAGCTCGCGAGTGCTGCGATCCGAAACGCGAATCTCGGCGATCAACGCCAGCCCCCGCGATCTCCCCGGGATGCTCTGCAGGCACTGAATCATTCACACAAGGCGTTGAAAATGCATGAGAATTTGTCTTGTCGCGGAGCCGATCGCGACCCGCTGCGTGGTTTAAAAGCCCCTACTGGCGACTTCAGATTGCGCGTCCGTTCGCCGATTTTCCCTGCGGGCGTGAGCGTTTGCGCGGAAAATCGCCGCCTCGGTCGACAAGCTCGAGCGAGGGGACGAGACTCGGCGCGGCCGGCTGGGCGGAGAAGGGGACGAGATCGGCGATGATCACCGGCTGCAACACCAACATTCTGTATCGCGGCAGGCAGTTTCACGTCCAGACGGAGGACAGTGGGCGCGCAAATCCGCATATCATCAGCCACGTGTATCACGGCGGAACGATCATCGCGTCCGAGAAGAGCGAGTACGGCGAGCGCCTCCAATCGACGGAACTCGACATCCAGGTGCGCGCGAAGATCGAGCTTCAGCACACGACGATGTTGAAGCGCCTGACGAGCGGCGCGCTCGACGCCGTGATCGACGAGCGCCTCGGAGCTGCGAAAGTGGCCGCGGCCGCAATGCAGCCGCCGCCCGCCAGCAAAGAGTCCGTGGCGGAGAGCACGGCGAGCGGTGGCGCAACTTCGGGCTCGATCACGGCCGGCGCGGATACGCATCCCTCGGTCGATCAGGTGCGACCGGCGCCGGACACCCAGCCGATGCTCGGCAAGTCATCGGCGGCCGCGTTCGGCGACAGCCTCGATTCCGACAAACCGCTCGACGAGGTGATCCTCGAATACCTCGTCGACAAGGCGCGCGACCGCGCCGCTGAGAAGGAGCAGCCTTCCGCGCGGCAGCAGCGCCGAAAAGGGTGAGTCTGTCGCGCTTTCGGTTGCGCGCGGGCGGCGGCAGGGTCAACACGCCGCGCAGCGATGGCGCGATCCGGATGTATCACGTCTCGAAGTCGTATCTCGCGGGCAGCTTCGCGCTGCGCGATGTGAGCATCGAACTCGCGAAGGGCGAGTTCGTCTTTCTGACCGGACCGAGCGGCGCGGGCAAGAGCAGCCTGCTCAAGCTGATCTTCTGCGCTGAGCGACCGAGCGAAGGTCAGATCGTCGTGCTCGGCCGCAACATCGCGCGCCTCGGTGAATCCGCAGTGCCTCCGCTGCGGCGCAAGATCGGAGTCGTATTCCAGGACTTCAAACTCCTGCCGCGCCGCACCGTCGAGGAGAACGTCGCGCTCGCGCTGCACGTCACGGGGACGCCACCGCGGCAGATTCGCGCCAAGGTCTTTGCGGTCCTCAAACAACTCGGACTCCAGCACCGGCGCTACCACCACCCGCTCTCGCTCTCGGGTGGCGAACAGCAGCGCGTTGCGATCGCGCGGGCTCTGGTCAACGAGCCCGAGATCCTGCTCGCCGACGAGCCCACCGGCAATCTCGATCCTGAGTTGACGCTCGAGATCATGGACCTGATCGCGAGTGCCGCGCTGCGCGGCACGACCGTCGTCGTCGCGACCCACGAACTCGAGATCGTGCGCCGCTACGGCAAACGCGCGGTGCGCCTCGAGGGCGGGCGGATCGTCGAAGACACTCAGGCAGCGGTCGCGCGGATGTGACGCCCACGACCTACAAGTGGCTCTACTTCGCGCGCACCGCGATCCGCGGAATCGGGGCGAGTTTCGTGACGAGCGCAGTCTCGGTTGCGACGATCGGCGTGACGCTGGTCTTGGTCGGCGCGTTCGGACTCCTGCTTTGGAACATGGAGGAACTGCTCGGTCGGTTCGGCGACGACCTCCGCGTCAGCGCTTATCTCGAAGCCGACGTCTCGGGCGAGGCGCTGCGCGAGCTCGAAGAGCGCGTCCAGAAGACCCCCGGAGTCGACGCCATCGAAGTCGTGTCTCAGGCTGAAGCGCTCGAGCGATTTCGCAGTTCGGTCGGCGCGGGATCCGCGCTGCTCGACGGGCTCGACATCAATCCGCTGCCGGCCTCGCTCGAGATTTCACTGAGCGCGGACCACCGCTCCGCCGAGGGAATGCAGGCCGTCGCGAACGCCATCGAGGAGTTTCCAGGTGTCGAGAGCCTGAGTTCGGGGCGCGATTGGGTCGAAGGTTACCTGCGCGCGGTCGCGCTGGTGCGCGGTGTCGGCTGGGGGCTCGGGATGATTCTCGCGCTCGCGACCCTGCTGATCGTCGCGAACACGATTCGACTCGGAATCTACGCGCGCCGCGACGAGCTCCAGATCCTCTCGCTCGTTGGTGCGAGTCGCGCGTTCGTGCAGACACCGTTCCTGCTCGAGGGCGTGCTCCAGGGCGCCGCGGGCGGCGCGATTGCGCTCGCGCTTCTGTACGCGCTGTTCCGCGTCGCGCTGCCGGAATTCGAATTCGGCCTCGAGCTGCTCGTCGGAACCGCGCCGCGCTTCTTTTCGTCGGGTGAAGCACTGAGCCTCATCGGCGGAGGTGCCGGGCTCGGCCTGCTTGGTTCTGCGGCCGCGCTCAGCGGAGGTTGGCGAGCGTGAGGGTCGACGTGTTCGGCGCGCTCATACCGATTGCGGCAATCGCGCTGGGCCTGGCGGTCGCGCCGGTGCGAGCCGACGACGAACCCGAACTCGAGCGGTTGCGAGCCGCGATTCGAGAGAGCCGCGAGCGCGTGACCACCTACGAGCGCGAGCAGCGGGGGCTGCTCGAAACCGTCGAAGCGCTCGACCGCGCGACCGCGGAGATCGAGCGCGACCTCGCGCAGGTTCGCCGCGTTTCGGATCGGGCACGCGAGACACTCGAAAGAGTCGAGTCCGAGACTGCTTCGATTCGCGCGCGACGCCAAGTGCTCGAGCGCGCGATGTCGAGCCGCGCGGCCGCGCTCTACAAGGCGGGATCCGCCGGGCCGGTGAGACTGCTCTTCGCCGCAGAGGGTCTGCGCGACCTGCTCTCGCGCCTCGGTGCCCTGAAGCTGCTGCTCGCTCACGACATCGACCTGCTCGAGCGCCATCGCGTCGAGTCTGCAGCGCTGCTCGAATCCGAGGCGCGCGCGCGCGAAGCGCTCGCGGGTCGCGATGAGGCGCTCGCTCAGCTGCGCGAGCGGTCCGATCAGCTCCAGCGCGAGCGCGGGGTCAAGCGCGCACTGGTGGCGCGGCTGCACTCGGATCGCGCGCGCGAGCGCGGCGCTCTGGTCGAGCTGGAAACCGCGGCGCGGGCGCTCGAAGAGACGCTGACGTCGCTGCGGATGGCGCCCTCTCGGAGGCCCGAGCCCGCTGGGCCCGCGTTCGAGAGCCTGCGCGAGGGGATCGCGCCGCCGGTCGACGGCCCGATCGCGGCGTCTTTCGGGCGCGTGGTCGACGCCGAGTTCAAGACCGAAACCTTCCGCAACGGGGTGGAGTTCGACGCGCCGCTCGGGACCGCCGTCGAGGCGGTGGCCGCTGGTCAGGTGCGGTTTGCGGGCTGGTTTCGCGGCTACGGGAAGCTCGTGATCCTCGACCACGGGGGCGAATACTTCACGGTTTCGGGGCATCTGGCCGATATCCAGGTCGAAGTGGGAGACGACGTCGCAGCGCGCGGCGTGATCGGAACGGTGGGCGACACGGGCTCGCTCTCCGGGCCCCGGCTGTATTTCGAGATCCGCCACGGGCGCGAGGCCCAGGATCCGCGCAAGTGGCTCCAACTTCGGATGGCGAGTTAGTATGGGCGCTCACTGTTAGTATGGACGCTCACTGTTAGTATGGGCACTCACTGAATGGGCGCGCAGTGGTTGGGGGCAAAATGTACATTGCCCGCGGAATGGACATTGCCCCCGGAATGGACGTTGCCCATGGAATGGACATTGCCCCCGGGTTGCCCCGATCGCCCGCATTTCGCCGCACTCGCTGAAGCGAGTCGTGATGCACGAGCAGGAGCGAGCCGTGATGAGCAAGCAGGAGCGAGCTGACATGCGCATGAGAGAGAAAGAGCGGGTGGAATCGGGGGCGAAACTGGAAATGGATACGAGGCCGATGCATCGACTCAGGGTTCGATTCTTGCTGACGTTCCTCGCAGGCGTGGTCGCGGCGGGCGTGTTGCCGATTCTCGCCGGCACGGTGAGCCACTCCGCCACGTCGCGTTACGACGACCTCAGCCTCTTCACGAACGTGTTGACGCTGGTGCGAGGCAACTACGTAGAGCCGATCGACGACAGCACACTGATTCGCGGGGCCGTTCGCGGGATGCTCGAGGAACTGGATCCGCATTCGAGCTTCCTCGACGTCGAGGCCTACGAGGAGATGCAGGTCGACACCAAGGGGGAGTTTCACGGGCTCGGCATCGAGATCACCAAGCAGGAGGACGGTTTCATCGAGGTGATCTCGCCGATCGAGGGCACGCCCGCGCACCGCGCGGGGATCGAGTCGCGCGACCTGATCGTGAAGATCTGCCCGACCGAGATGCCGGAGGACTGGGAAGAGCCTTGCCGATCGACCAAGAACATGACGCTTTACGACGCGGTCGCGCTGATGCGCGGAAAGCGCGGCTCGGAGATCACGATCGAGATCTTCCGCGATGGCTTCAGCGAACCGCAGTCGTTCAAGGTCGTGCGCGACGTCGTCAAGGTTGTCTCCGTGAGCGGCAAGCTGCTCGAGCCGCGCTACGGCTACGTGCGGGTTCGCGCGTTCCAAGAGCGAAGCTTCGACGAACTCGAGACCGCGCTGGCGCAAATCCACACCGAAGCCGGCGAACCGCTCGAAGGGCTCGTGCTCGATCTTCGCGACAATCCAGGCGGCTTGCTCGATCAGGCGGTCCGCATCGCGGACCTCTGGGTGTCCGATGGTCTGATCGTCTACACCAAGGGGCGTCGAGAGGATCAGCGCCAGGATTTCCCCGCCCACAACGCCGGGACCGAGCCCGATTATCCGATCGTGGTGCTCGTCAATGGCGGCTCCGCGAGCGCATCCGAGATCGTCGCGGGAGCGCTGCAGGATCAGCGACGCGCGCTGATCGTCGGTCAGGACACGTTTGGCAAGGGTTCGGTCCAGACCGTATTCCCGCTCGAGGAGGGAGATCACGGTCTGCGCCTGACCACGGCGCTTTACTACACGCCGGCGGGTCGGTCGATCCAGGAAGTGGGCATCGTGCCGGACATCGTCGTCGCGCGGGCTGCCGAGGTCGAGCGCGCCAATCCGCGCCGCCGCATGCGGGAGGCCGATCTCGAGGGCCACTTCACGCAGGGCGAAGCCGACCCCAATGCGGCCGCCGAAACGAAAGACGCCAAAGCGAAAGCGGATGACGCCCAGGCGGATGACGCGGAGGATCCGGAAACCCCGGACACAGCTGCCCGCGATCAGCAGCTCGAGCGCGCGGTCGAGGTGCTCAAGAGCTGGTCGTATTTCGACCAGCTGCGTCAGAGCCGACCGGCGCCCTCGCTCCAGGCCAAGGCACCCGAGACGGCTCCCTGAAGCTTCGAGCGACGCTTCTCGCGCGCGCGAGCGTGCGCTCGACGCGATGAGCGACCCGGCCGGCGCGGGCCCGCGCATCTACTCGGTCGGAGAAGTGCTGGCCGGTGTGCGCATGCTGCTCGAAGAGCGCGTGGGGCGGGTGTGGATCGTCGGCGAATTGAGCAATCTCCACGAGGCGCGCTCGGGGCACCTCTACTTCACGCTCAAGGACGATGTGGGCCAGCTGCGCGCGGCGTTGTTTCGAAACGCTGCGCGGCGGCTCGCGTTCGAGCCCGCGGACGGGCTCGAGGTCCTCGTCTACGGCGACCTCTCCATCTATGAATCGCGCGGCGATCTGCAACTCATCGTGCGGCAGCTCGAGCCTCGCGGTATCGGCGCGCTCCAGCTCGCCTTCGAGCAGCTGCGCGCGCGGCTCCAAGCGGAAGGCTTGTTCGATCCCGCGCGCAAACGCCCGCTCCCCGCGCGCCCGTCGCGGATCGGCGTGGTCACGTCGCCGACAGGCGCCGCGATCCGGGACGTGCTCGAAGTCAGCGGTCGTCGTTACCCCGCAGCCTCCATCTTGATTTCGCCGACTCGGGTCCAAGGTGTCGGAGCCGACATCGAGATCGCCGCTGCGATCGACGCGCTGTCCGCGCAGCCGGATCTCGATCTGATCCTGCTCGTTCGCGGCGGCGGATCTCTCGAAGACCTGCAGGCGTTCAACAGCGAGGCCGTCGCGCGCGAGATCGCGCGCGCGGCGGTGCCGGTCGTGTCGGGCGTGGGTCACGAAGTCGACGTCACCATCGCAGATCTCGCTGCGGATGTGCGCGCCGCGACGCCGTCGGTCGCCGCCGAGATGGCGCTGCCTGATGCGGCGGATCTCCGGCGCCATCTCGCGCGCGATTGGCGGCGGCTTTGGTTCGGCGTGCGCGCGGCTTTCGCGCGCGCCGCGCAGGCGCTCGAGCGCGAGCGCGACGCGCTGAAGATGCTGGCGCCGTCGACGCGATTGGTCCTCCAGCGGGCTCGGCTCGGAGCCGCGATTCGCGCACTCTTGCGCGCGGGTGCGGCTCCCGCCGCGCACGCGAACGCGCGGCTCGCACAGCTCGCGGCTCGACTCGATTCGCTCTCTCCACTCGCGGTGCTGGATCGCGGATACGCGCTCGTGCGTCGAGAACGCGACGGCGCGATTCCGCGCCGCGCCGACCAGCTCGAGTGCGGCGAGCGACTCGCGATCCGGCTCGCCGAAGTGCGGCTGGAGGCCGTCGTCGAGTCGATTACCGCGCTTCCGAGACCTCGCAAGTCGGCTTGAAGTCGCGAGCTTCGGGGCGCCCGGCGTTGACGCTGGGAAGGCCCGCCGATAGCATGACCCCCCGAAATGGCCGAACGTCGCCGATCTCGCGGCGCCCCCGAAAAATCTCCCGACGCCGACGTCCCCGCCGAGTCTACGTTCGAGGAAGCGCTGCAGCGCCTGGAGGCGATCGTGGATCGCCTCGAGCAGGGCGACCTCGAACTCGAGGATGCGCTCGCGACCTTCGAGAACGGCGTGAAACTCACGCGGCGCTGCGCGAGCCAACTCGAGGACGCGGAGCGGCGGATCGAAGTGCTCGTGCGAGAGGGCGAAAAATGGATCGCGCGCCCGTTTGCGGAATCTGAGGAGCCCGAATAGTGGATGTACACGCGTATTTCGAGGAGCAGATTCCGAAGGTCAACCGCCTGCTCGACGCCGCGATTCCGGCGGCCGAGCGCGCGCCCGCGCGGCTCCACGCTGCGATGCGGCACATCCTGTTCCCCGGCGGCAAGCGGCTGCGCCCGGTTCTCGCGCTGGCCGCCGCCGAGGCCGTCGGCTCCCCGAGCGAACGCGCGCTGCCTCTGGCCGCCGCAGTCGAGCTCGTCCACACCTATTCGCTGATCCACGACGACCTGCCGTGTATGGACGACGACGCAGAGCGCCGCGGCGTGCCCGCGGTTCATGTGGCGTTTGGTGAAGCGGTGGCGCTGCTCGCGGGCGATGCGCTGCTCGCGTCGGCGTTCGAGGTGCTCGCGAAGGGCTCGAAAGAAGTCGCACCCGAGCGCGTTCTCGCCGCTTCGCTCGAGCTGTCTCGCGCGGCGGGTTCGTTCGCGTTGGTCGGTGGCCAGGTCGAGGATCTCGTTTTCGACGCCTCGGACACGAACGCGGAGCGGATCGAGTCGGTGCACGCGCGCAAATCCGCTGCGCTGATCGCGGCTTCGATCGTGGGCGGCGCGCTGATGGGCGGCGCGGATTTCGATACGGTCGAGCGCTTGCGGCGCTGCGGGATGGCCGCCGGGGTCGCGTTTCAGATCGCCGATGACGTGCTCGACGAGGGCGAGGACGACCCGTGTTCGCTGGTCCGCGCGCTCGGTGTGGATGCGGCGCGCGCGCGCTCCGAGGAACTGCTGGCATCTGCGCTCGCAGAGCTCGAAGACCTGGGCGAAAAGGCAGAACCGCTGCGCGAACTGGTGCGCTTCTCGGTGCGGAGGACGCTATGAGTGGCGCAACGCTACTGGCGGGAATTCGCGAGCCGGCAGACCTCCGAAAGTTGTCGAAGCAACAAGCCGGGCAGGTCGCGGAAGAGATTCGCAATGAGATCATCGACCGCGTATCGCGCACCGGTGGCCACCTGGCTTCGAGCCTGGGCGCCGTCGAGCTGCTGACCGCGATCCACTACGTGTTCGACACGCCGAGCGACCGCCTCGTGCTCGACGTCGGCCACCAAGGCTATCCGCACAAGATGTTGACCGGTCGCCGCGATGGATTCGAGCGCATCGGCAAGGCCGACGGGATCTCGAAGTTCCTGCGCCGCTCGGAATCCGAGTTCGACGCGTTCGGCGCGGGCCACGCGGGCACCTCGATCTCCGCCGCGCTCGGGATGGCGCGCGCAATGCAGCACCAGGGGCGCGACGGCTGCGCGATCGCGCTGATCGGTGACGGCGGGATGACCGCTGGCATGGCGTTCGAGGCGCTCAACCACTCGGGGCATCTCCAGCAGCGAAACCTCGTGGTCGTGCTCAACGACAACGAGATGTCGATCTCGCCCAATGTCGGCGCGTTGTCGTCCTACCTGTCGCGGAAACTCTCGAATCCGCTCGCGCGGCGAATGAAGGGTTTCGCGAAGGAATTCTTGAGCGCGCTGCCAGGCGACATGCTCCACTGGGCGCACAAGGCGGAAGAATCGCTCAAGGTTTTCTTTTCGCCGGGACTGCTCTTCGAAGCGCTGAACTTCAAGTACGTCGGACCGATCCAGGGCCATCGCATGGAGGTCGTGCTCGAAACCTTCGAGAACGTCAAGCAGATGCTCGCGAGCGGCGAGGGGCCCGTGCTGGTTCACGCGATCACCTCCAAGGGTTATGGCTACGAACCCGCGCAGCAGGATCCCTTCAAGTATCACGGCGTCGGCGCGTTCGAGGTCGAATCCGGGCGCTTTCACCCGAGCAAGCCCGGCCCGCCGAAGTACCAGAATGTCTTCGCGGATGCGTTGATCGCACTGGCTGCAGACGACGAGCGCATCGTCGGGATCACCGCCGCGATGGCCGACGGAACCGGGCTCGATCGCTTTGCGAAAGCCTACCCGGATCGCTTCTACGACGTCGGCATCGCGGAGCAGCACGCCGTGACCTTCGCGGCTGGCCTTGCCACCGAGGGCATGAAGCCCGTGGCGGCGATCTACTCGACGTTTCTGCAGCGCGCCTACGATCAGGTGGTGCACGACGTCTGCTTGCAGAATCTCGACGTGACGCTGGTTCTGGATCGCGCGGGGATCGTCGGCGCCGATGGTGCGACCCACCAGGGATTCTACGACCTCGCGTACCTGCGTGCGCTGCCCAACATCGCGGTCATGGCGCCCAAGGACGAGAACGAGCTGCGACACATGTTGCGGACGGCGATCGATTATCCGGGCCCGTCGGCGATCCGCTTTCCGCGCGGCGAGGGCCACGGGGTTCCGCTCGATCCCGACATCAAGGCGATTCCGCTCGGCGAAGCCGAGCTGCTGCGCGACGGTGACGACGCCGCGGTGCTGGTGTATGGAACGCTCGCCGCAGAAGCGCTCGAAGCCGCGGCGGAACTCGGCTCCGAGGGCATCTCGGTCGCGGTCCTCAACGCGCGTTTCGTCAAACCCCTCGATCGCGAGCGCATCACGCGATTGGCTCGACGCTGTCGCGCGATCGTGACGGTCGAGGAGGCGAGTCGCGCCGGCGGCTTTGGTTCGGCGGTGCTCGAAGCCCTGGCCGATGAGGGAGTGTTCAAACCGACGCGTTGCCTCGGGCTGCCGGATCGGCTCGTCGAGCACGGCGATCCGAAGGCGATCCGGCGCGAAATCGAACTCGATCGCGAGGGCATCGTAAAGGCCGTGCGGTCCCTGCTGGCCGTGGCGGGGGGCGACACGCAGTCCCCCGAATGAGTCCGAGCGGTCGCCAGCGTCTCGACGAGCGCATGCTGGCCGACGGCCTCACGGACACCCGCAGCCGTGCCCAATCCCTGATCCGCGCGGGCCGCGTGCTGGTGGACGACACACCCGTCGACAAACCGGGAACCGCCGTGCGCTCGGATGCGCGCGTCCGCGTGCGAGGAGACGCGAGCCGTTTCGTTTCGCGCGGCGGCGACAAGCTCGCGGGAGCGCTCGCGGATCTCGACGTGCATCCCGCGGATCGCATGTGTCTCGACATCGGCGCATCGACCGGTGGCTTTACCGACTGCCTGCTGCAATCCGGTGCGAAGCACGTGTTCGCGGTCGACGTCGGTTACGGGCAGTTCGACGCCCGACTTCGCTGCGATCCGCGCGTGACGCTGATCGAGCGGACCAACGCGCGCAACCTCGACGCGTCTGCGTTCGAACCGCGCCCCGATCTGGTTGCGATCGACGTCTCGTTCATCTCGGTGCGTCTGCTGCTGCCGCCGCTTGCCGCGCAATTGCCGGCCGCAGAACTGCTCATCCTGGTGAAGCCCCAATTCGAAGTTGGCCGGGAAAACGTGGGGAAGGGCGGCGTGGTGCGAGATCCCGAACTGCGCGCCCAGGCGGTCGCCGACGTGGTGCGGTGTGCCGAAAAGCTCGGTTGGAGCGCTGTTGCCGACGCGGAGAGCCGGCTCGCGGGCCCCAAGGGGAATCGCGAGATCTTCGTTCGGTTGCTCGCGCGTTCGGTCGATACCTAGCGGGGGAAGCTTCGCTTCCCTTGCGGCGCAGCTCGAACCCGTTCCGGGTTCGAGCTGCTAGGAGGCGCCGGGCCGCTTCGTTGACTTTGCGAAGCGCGCACTTATGCTCTCCGGTCTGGAGCCGTAACCTCCCGGTACAGCAGGAGTATCGAAATGCCCGTGATCGACGTGACCCAAGCCGCTGCGGAGCGGATTCGCTCGCTGCTCGAAAAGGAAGGCAAACTCGCCACCAGCGCGCTGCGGGTGAAGGTGATCGGCGGCGGCTGCTCGGGTCTGCGCTACGAGCTCGCCTTCGACGACCGCCAGGGCGACGCCGACAGCGTGATCGAAGCGCACGGCGTGAAAGTCGTGATCGACGAAAAGAGTGCCCTCTACGTGATGGGAACCACGCTCGATTTCGTCGACACCCTCAACGAAACGGGATTCAAGATGGGCAACCCCAACGCGACGACCACCTGCGGCTGTGGGGAGTCGTTCGCGGCCTGACGAGGGCCGCCCCCGTGGCGTTGAAGTTCCCGATCTACCTGGACCACCACGCGACGACACCGCTCGACCCGCGTGTCGCCGACGCGATGGCGCCGTATTGGAGCGAAGACTTCGGCAACGCCTCGAGCGCGAGCCACGTCTTCGGTTGGCGCGCCGAAGAGGCGGTGGCGATTGCGCGCGAGCGGCTCGCGTCGGCGATCGGGGCGTCCGATCCGTCGGAGATCGTCTTCACGAGCGGCACGACCGAGAGCGACAATCTCGCGCTCGTCGGTCTCGCGCGCGCGCAGCGCGGGCGCCGCGATCACCTGATCACCTGCGCGATCGAGCATCCCGCGGTGCTCGACAGCTGCCGCTTCCTCGCGAGCGAGGGATGCCGCTTGACGATCCTACCCGTCGACGGCGCGGGTCTGGTCGACCCCGACGGCGTCGCGGCCGCCATCACGGAGCGAACCCTTGCGGTGTCGATCATGGCCGCGAATGGCGAGATCGGAACCCTTCAGCCGATCGAAGAGATCGGTCGGATCTGCCGCGAGCGCGAAGTGCTGTTTCACAGCGACGCCGCGCAGGCGGTCGGCAAGATCCGCGTCGACGTCGAGCGCTGGGGGGTCGATCTGCTCTCGATGTGCGCCCACAAGCTCTACGGCCCCAAGGGCGTGGGCGCGCTCTACCTCCGCAAGCGGCGACCGCGGACCCGGCTGGAGCCGCTCGTACACGGAGGCGGGCACGAGCGGGGGCTTCGGTCCGGCACGCTGCCGGTACCGCTGATCGTGGGCTTTGCGCGCGCGCTGGAGCTGTGCCTCGCCGACCTCGAAGCCGAGGCCGCGCGGCTCGCGGGCCTGCGCGACGATCTCTGGCGGCGGCTTGGCGATTCTCTCGAAGGGGTTGAACTCAACGGATCGCCCGATCAGCGACTGCCCGGCAATCTGAACGTCTCGTTCGCGGGCGTGGACGCCGGGCGATTGCTCGTCGCGCTCGCGGATGTGGCGCTTTCCACCGGTTCCGCGTGCGCGTCCAGCAGCGGCGCCCCGAGCCACGTGCTCGCCGCGCTCGGCCTTTCCGAGCCGTCCGTCCGGTCCTCGCTGCGCTTCGGGATCGGGCGAACCAACTGCGCCGAAGAGATCGCCTGGGTGGCGACGCGACTGGTGGAGGTGGTCAGCGCGCTTCGCAAGACGCGCGCCTGAGCGCCCTCAGCAATGCGCAATTCCGGCGCCCGCGGATTTCGAGTCGCGCTACCCTGTGCGCCCAGATCCAGGTCCGAAAGCGGCCGCCAATTGCCGATGGTAGAGGGCGTCCGAGATCGCAAAGAGCAGCTGATCGAGAGCGTCGGATCGAGGACGATCGAGAGAACGTCCGATCGAGCGCGCCGGATCGAGAACGTTCGCGAACGTTCGAGACAGGAGATTCTGGTTGGCCGAGCGCAAGAGCGAAAACATCACCTGGCACGCGAGCCAGGTCCAGCGCGGCGATCGCGAGGCGCTGGTCGGCCAACGCGGCGTGACGATCTGGTTGACGGGGCTCTCCGGATCGGGAAAATCCACCATCGCCGTTGCCGCCGAGCGCGAATTGATCGATCGGGGGCGCCTTGCGTTCGTTCTCGATGGCGACAACATCCGCCACGGACTCAACCGGAATCTCGGTTTTTCGCCGGAAGATCGCACGGAGAACATCCGCAGGATTGGCGAAGTGTCGAAGCTGTTCAGCGAGGCCGGAGTGATCGTCTTCAGCTCGTTCATCTCGCCCTACCGCTCCGACCGCGACGCGGTGCGCGCACTGATGGGGCCGGGCGATTTCGTGGAAGTCTTCGTGGACGCGAGCCTCGATACCTGCGAGGCGCGCGACGTGAAGGGGTTGTACAAGAAGGCGCGCGCGGGGGAAATCCGCGAATTCACCGGGATTTCGGCGCCCTACGAGGCGCCCGAAAGCCCCGAGCTGATGCTCGACACCAATCGCCAGAGCGTCGAGGAAAGCGTCGATAGGCTCGTCGAATTCCTCGACGCCAAGGGGTATCTGTCGGCCGGGACCGCGTAGGACCGGATCGATGCGTAAGGGTCTGAATGGAGATGCGTAGGGAGCGATGGGTGGGTGATGCCGCCTTGACGGCCGCCTTACTCTTGTGGAGCGCCGTACTCTTGTTGGGCGGCTGCGCGTTTTTACCCGTCGGCAATCTGGCGCGCGTGCAAGATCCGGATCCGGGTCCCGAAGTGCGCCCGAACGCGCCGCCGGAGTACGACGTTCTCGTCGCGCACGAACATCAGGCGCGCGGGCAGCTCGAGGAGGCGCTGGCCGCCTTCGGCCGGGCGCTCGAGAAAGACCCCGATTCCGCCTATCTCCACCAGAAACTCGCGGCGGGTTTGATTCGCGCGGGTCGACCCCAAGAATCGCTCGCGCACGCCGCGCGGGCGCTGGAACTCGATCCGGAAGATCCGAGGACTCGCATCTTCCTCGGGCAGCTGTATCGGATGCAGCGCGACGTCGAAGCCGCGGAGGCGACCCTGCTCGACGAATCGGGCGAGCCGTTCAACGAGGAAGCCGGTGCGTTGCTCTACCAGGTGTATCTCGAGAGCGACCTGGGCGAGAAGGCCATCGCAATCGCGCTCTGGATGGTTGCTGCTGAGGGGGACGAAAATGCCGCGCGCGCGGCGCTCGCGAGGGCCTACGCACAAACGGGACAGTTCGAGAAGGCCGAGGCGGAGCTTCGCCGGGCGCTCGCGGCGGATCCCGGAAATCTGCAGATCTACGCGCAGCTCGCGCGACTCGCGCGCGAACGAGGCGAGACGAACGCCGAGCAAAGGATCTACCGCGAAATCCTCGAGCTGCGCCCGCACCACCACGCGACGTTGATGGCTCTTGCCGACGTGCAGCTGGGCGAGAACGACGCCGAAGGTGCGCTTCGCACTCTCTCCGAGATCGAGGCCCACTATCCAAACGACATGCGGTCGGTGGTCCGGCTGGGATTTCTGTATTACGAGGCCGAGAGCTTCCGGGAATCCGAGGCCCGATTCGAAACCTTCCTCGCAACCGAACCCGACGATTACGAAGTCCGCTTCTTTCTCGGGATCGTTCGCCGCCAGATGGGTGACGACGATGCGGGTGCGATCGAGGCCTTTTCCGCGATTCCGGAGCAGAGCGACCACTTCGCCGAAGCGCGCACGCAGCTCGCGGTCCTGTTCGAGCGCGAGGCTGATTTCGCGCGGGCGCTCGAGGAGATCGAGCGCGCGGTGGCCGCCAACCCGACCCGTCCGCGAGAACTCTACGCGGCGTCGCTGCGCGCGAAGGCCGGAGACTTCGACGGGGCCGTCGAGTATCTCGAGGGGCTCCTGCTCGAGAATCCGGACGACGACGAGCTCCTGTTCAATCTCGGCGTGGTCTATGGTGAAGCGAAGCGCACGCAGGAAGCGCTCGATTACATGGAGCGCGCGATCGAGCGAAACCCGAATCACGCCAGCGCGCTCAACTACGTGGGTTACACCTGGGCGGAGCGCGGAGACAACCTCGATCAGGCCGAGGAGTACATCGTGCGCGCGCTCGGTCTCCGGCCCGACGACGGATTCATCATCGACAGCCTCGGCTGGGTCTACTACATGCGGGCACGCCCGCTCTTCGACACCGGAAGAAGCGAAGAGGCAGGGAAGTACCTCGATCGCGCATTGAAGGAGCTGCTGCGCGCCCAGGAACTCACTGGCGGAGACCCGGTGGTTTCGGAGCATCTGGGCGACACCTATCTGCTGCTCGATCAGAAACAGCGGGCATTGGACAACTACCGAGAAGCCGTCGATCTGACACCGCGAGATGGCGAGCAGCCCGATCTTCTCGAGAAGCTCGAGGCCCTCCAACGCGAGATCGAGTAGGCGTGAAACGCATCGCGCTGGGCGTGGCGCTATTTTGTGGGCTGGCCGCCTGCGCGAAGCCGATTCAGATGCTGTCGCTCGACGATCCCCGACCTCGCCAGTTGCTCGACGATTGGGTGGAGCGCGCCCGCGAGCGGCAGGGGATGCGCGGCCTCGCGCGGCTGGCGGTCGATCAAGAGCGCGGATCGATTCAGCTTCGGGCCAAGCAACTCGTCGTGCTCGAGCGGCCATCGAGCCTGCGGGTGGAAGTTCTCGGCTTGCTCAATCAATCGCTCGCGGTCGTCGCCACCGACGGCGCCGTGTTCCAGGTGTATCGCGCCGAGGACCAGAGCTACGACGCGGGCGAGGTCGACGACCAGCTGTTGTGGAACGAGGCCGGGATCGATCTTCGCCCCGAAGAAGCGGTGTCCGTCCTGCTCGGTGTTCCGATCTCCGATCCGCTGCCCGCGCCTGCGCACGCGGTTCGCGACCGCGACGGGCAGATCCGCATCGATCTCGCCGACGCGCGGGATATCGTCGTCGAGCGGGTGACCTTCGATCCGGCCGGACGTCTTCACGCGTTCGAGGTGCTCGACGATTCGGGCGCCGTCCGCTGGGCGGCGCAGTTTGGCGACTATCGCGACGTTGGTGGATCGCCGTTCGCGCATTCGATCGGCCTCGATGTCCGCTCGGGGATGACGCGCGCAGAGATTTCGTTTCGCAACGTCGAGTTGAATCCAGATCTGCCGCGCGAATTGTTTCGCTTGTTTGCGCCCCGCGAGGGCGATCTGCCGACCGTGGACGCGGAGCGCCGATGAGCGCGAGTCGGCGACCCGGCGACGCTAGGCGTCGGGCGCCTGAACGAGAGGCGCGCGCTTGATGGACGTTCGAACGGAAGCGGCTCTGCAGCGCACACTCGATCGGCTGGTCGGGGAATCCGGTGCGCCCGGAGCGACCGCGGCCATCCGCTGCGACGGGCTCGGCGCCTGGGTCGGCGCGAGCGGATCCTGCGATCTCGAGGGTCGAATCGAGATGCCCGTCGCTGCGCGGCTGCCGATCTACAGCATTGCGAAATCGATGATCGCGGTCTGCGCGATGCGGCTCTCGGAATTGCGCGCGCTCGCGATCGACGATCCGCTTTCGCGCTGGTTGCCCGATCTCCCATTCGGTGACGCGGTCTCGCTGCGACAGCTGCTCAATCACACCGCGGGCGTTCCCGACTACAGCACGCTGCCGGAACAGATTGCTGCGCTCGAGGCGTCACCCGGAAGAGCCTGGACGTGCGCGCAATTCATCGAGCATGCCTGCCATCGCGGTCTCGATTTCAATCCGGGAGAGCGCTTTCGTTACTCGAATACCGGTTATGCGCTGCTCACTCGGGTGGTCGAGCGCGCCAACGCGACGAGTCTCGCAGAAGCCGTGCAGCAGCACGTCGCGGGCCCGCTCGGCTTCACGGCGACGGCGGTCGTCGAAGGATGCACGGCGTTCGAGGCGCTCGCGCCGGTTTTCAGCAGCGCGTTTCGGGCCGACGCTGTTCTGGAGGACGTGCGCTCGGTCTACGACCCGGGTTGGGTCGCGCACGGGCTCGTGTCATCCACGGCGGCGGAGCTCTGCGAGTTCTATCAGGCGCTATTTGCGGGAAAGCTCGTCCAGCGCGAGTCGCTCGATCAGATGACGCAGCTGGTTCCGGTGCGGGGCGTCCACCCACCCGCGGTGTCGCCGGGCTACGGGCTCGGCCTGATGGGCGATTTGCAGGGCGCCTACGGGCCCGAGTTCGGCCACGGCGGTGCGGGCCCCGGTGTCAGTGCCTGGGCGGGATATCAGCCGAAGCTCAAGCAGCGGCGCGTTTCGAGTGCCGTCATCTGCAACCGCGACGAAGTCGACAGCGCGTCGCTGCGACGCGCCTTGCTCGCGGCACTCGCGGCCGAGCTCGGAGAGACCTTCGTACTCGCCTAGCGGGGGAAGCTTCGCTTCCCTTTGCGTCGCCCCTCGAACCCGTTCCGGGTTCGAGCGGCTAGCTGGGGAAGCTTCGCTTCCCTTTGCGTCGCCCCTCGAACCCGTTCCGGGTTCGAGCGGCTAGGCGTTCGACCGGGCTGACGCACACCCGCGAGCGTTGAATCGGTCGCCCGGCCTCGCAGTGGATTTGGCGAGCGCCCGATCCGAGCTCTGAGGCGCAGCGTCGCGCGGCCCGCGTCCCGCAGCCTGCGGCGAGGGGAAAGCCCTCCTGGCGGAAACCGGATTCAGGTGGGAGTTCCGTTGGGCCGATTGTCCTCGTGTGTCGGAGTCCAAGCGCAAGCGGGCAAAATTGGGTCAGATGCTGGTCGCCGCCGGGGCGATCGATCCGGCTCAGCTCAGCGCCGCCCTCGAAGAACAGAAGCGCACCGGTGGTCTGCTCGGGATGGCCATGGTGCGGCTGGGGATCGTCGACGAGCGCACGTTGGTGCGCGCGCTCGCCGGACAACTGAAGTTGCCGGTCGTCCAACTCCAGGGCAAGCAGATCAGCTCCGAGGTGCTCGACCTGGTGCCGGTCGAGATCGTCGAGAAGCACCGCTGCCTGCCCCTGCTGATCAACGGTGAGGGTGAATCCCGGACGCTGTATCTCGGCATGGAGGATCCCTCGGATCCGGACGTCGTGGCCGAGATCTGCACGCTCGTCGGCATGAACGTCCGGGCGGTCCTGGTCGCTCCGACCGATCTCGACGAAGGCGTTTTTCGCCACTATCGGTGCAAGGGATTCGGATCCGAACTCTTGTCGCCGGCGTCTTCGGGCCCGCAGCGCGATTCGGTTTCCGCGCTGTCTCCCGGGACGCAGATGCTCGATCCGAACGCGGCGGACATGCAGCCGGCGCGTCGTGACGACGTCGGCCCCGAACCCTCGTTCGTAGCTGTGGACGAGCTCGCTTTCGACCACCCAGACCGCCCGCTCGTGTTCGCGGATTCGCCAGCGCTCTCGCGTGACGCCGCGAGCGCGAAGTCTCGGGGTGGCGCCAGCGCGTCCAGCGACGCGATGCTCAGGGCCATCGCGCAGCTGCTCGTCGAAAAGGCTGTGTTTACCCGCGACGAACTCGTCGAGCAGCTTCGAGCGATGTCCAAAACTAGCGAAAGCAGCTGACGCTCGTCGGCCCGGGGTGGCGCTTGACACCTCACCGAGCCGGCGGCACGCTGCGGCGCCCAGATCGCCCATAGGGAGAATCGATGCGGCTCGAATACGGTTTCGAACTCTCCGAAGTCGCGGTACCGCGCTTTTCGGTCGAAGCCGTAGAAGGCATCGGAAAACTCTTCACCCTCGCGGCTCTGATCCTCAACGTCCTCGAGACCAAGGATCGGGTCGAGATCGTGTTCCACGGCCACAATCCCGAGGATCCCGAGACGAAGATCGAGGCCTTCAAGGAGATCATCGGCGGCTCCGAGGGGGCAGGCAACCTGAAGTATCAGCCGGGTACGGGCGGCCGGGTTCCGGGCTCGTCCAGCTACTTTCGCTGGACCATCGTAAGCCGCTAAGCGCGCGCTGAATCGCGGCGCGGCAGGCCGCGCGGCCGCGCGCGGTCAATCGACGCGCGTGCGTCGAGTCGACGCTTCGGATCCGCCCGCCTCGGTGCCGCCTTTGCGACGGCGCCCGATCCAGATCGCGGCCAACGCCGCTCCGCCGAATCCGATCGCGACCGACCAGGGCTTCGCGGGGGCGCCCGCGCAGCCGATCGCCGTGCAGTACTGGCCGCGCCAACGGGCTGCGGGGCGCTCCTGCGGTTCTGGAACCTGCAGCAGATTCGATGCGTCCAAGCGTGCGGTCGCTGCGAGAAGCGCGGCGCACAGTGTGGCGAGCACGAGAAAGGCTCTCAATTTCGACAGGATATCGCCTCGGGGTCGACGGGCCAGGCGGTCGCTGGCGTTGACGCTCAACGCGGAATTCTTATAGTCACGCCTCGCTTCGATCGCGCATCCGCGTATCGACCGGACCCTTGGCGCGAATGATCGTCGCGATTGTCGCGATCTTTGTAGGTGGAGTCGTTGAATCCGATATCGATGTCGAGCGCAGCGAGGCAGGTCCGGTGATCGAGGCACGGGGTCTCGCAAAGCGCTACGGCGAGGTCGTCGCGGTCGAGGGCCTCGACTTCTCGATTTCGCGGGGTGAGGTGGTCGGCTTCCTCGGCCCGAACGGAGCCGGCAAGACGACCACGATGCGCATGCTCACGGGGTTCTTGCCGCCGACCGATGGAACCGCCGTGATCGCGGGGCACGACATCTTTCGCGATCCGATCGCCGCGCGGCGCGCGATCGGATACCTGCCAGAAACCCCGCCCCTGTATCCAGAGATGACAGTTGAAACCTTTCTCGCGTATGTGGCGCGAATCAAGGACGTGCCGCGTCGGGATCGGCGAGCCGCAGTGGATCGGGCCCTCGGGCGCACAGCGCTGAGCGAGGTGCGCCGACACGTGATCGGCACCTTGTCCAAGGGTTTTCGCCAGCGCGTGGGGTTGGCGCAGGCCATCGTCCACAATCCGCCCGTGCTGATCCTCGACGAGCCGACTGCGGGCCTCGACCCGCTCCAGATTCGCGAAATCCGCGCCCTGATTGCCGAATTGACGGCTCCGTCCCAGGGCGACACCCAACATACGGTGATTCTCTCGACCCACATCCTGTCGGAAGTCGATGCGATTTGTCGCCGCGTGATCTTGATCAACCAGGGGCGCAAGGTGGTGGACGCGCCATTGTCGGAACTCACGAGCGGCGGTCGCACGCTGGATCAGATCTTCATCGAGCACACGGCGCGCGACGAGACCGAAATGATCGCCGCACCGCGCGATACCGCGCGTCATTCCGAAGCGGGGCGCGAATCGTGAGGCACGTCGCTTCGGTCGCGGGCCGCGAACTGCGCTCGCTCTTCGTCTCGCCGGTCGCCTACGGCGTGCTGAGCTTGTTCTCGGTGCTCGCAGGCTTGTTCTTCATCATCGACCTCAGCTGGTTCGAGCAGGCGTCGTTCCAGCTGCAGCAATATCCGGATCAGCTCGCCGAGTTCAATCTGAACGATGGACTGCTCTACGAGTTCTACGGCGCGATTTCGGTGATCCTGCTGTTTCTGATCCCCGGCATCACGATGGGGTTGTACGCGGCCGAGAAGTCCAACGGAACCGAGGAGCTGCTGCTCACGAGCCCGCTCACGATCTGGGACATCGTGCTCGGCAAGTTTGCAGCGGGTGCAATCTTCATCTCGATACTGGTTGGAATCATCGGTCTGTTCGCGAGCGTGCTCTTTCTCTTCGGAAGCCCTGAACTCGGAAAAACGCTGTCCGGTCTGCTCGGGCTTCTGTTCACGGGTTGGACCTACATCGCGATCGGCGGCGCTGCGTCGGCGATCACCCGCAGCCAGATCATCGCTTTCCTGATCACGCTCGTGGCGTCGGTGACGCTGCTTCTGCTGCCGGGAATCGCCGAATTCGGCATCGCGGGCAGCGCACCGGGGGCGGCCGACACGCTGCGCTATCTCTCGGTGCAGTTGCACTTCGAGTCGCTGCGGAGCGGGCTCATCGACACCGCGGATCTCGCGTACTTCGCGGCGATGATCGGGAGCTTCCTGGTCGTCACGAAGGCGATGCTGGAGTCCGTTCGATGGCGCTAACCGAGGGCGTGCGCTGATGTCGTCGCTGCTCGGTGCGCTCGGACTCGTATCGGTCGTGTTCGCGTTCGCGGGATTATTCATCGCGTTGTTCGGGGCCGCACCGCTGGGTTGGAGCATTCTTCACGGGGTCGTCGGCGCGCTGCTGCTGGTCGCCGCGGCGCTGATCAATCTCGACGGGCTGCGCGAGCGGATGACCTCGGGAGAGGCCCGTCGGGCGAGCAAGTACGGTTCGAGTTCGCTGATTTCGAGCCTGCTCGTGATCGCGATTCTCGGCATGGGAGCCTTTCTCGCCAATCGCCATTCGAAGCACTTCGACTGGAGCGAGCAGAAGGTGCACTCGCTGTCCGATCAGACCGAGCAGCTCTTGTCGGGACTCGATCAGGATCTCGAGGCCCTCGCGCTGTATAGCCGGCAGGACTGGGAGCTGGTGCGCGAACAACTCGACCGCTACGCGTACGCGAGCGAGCGGTTCAAGATCATCGAAATCGCCGATCCCAACGAGAAACCCGATCTTCTCGAGCGCTATGGGATTGCGCCCGAGCAGGTCGGTCAGGGAATCGTGCATCTGGTCTACGCAGGCGAGTCCGTCAACGTCGAGCAACCGACCGAGGAGACGCTCACCAACGCGATCGTGAAGCTCACCCGGACGGGCGGCAAGAGCGTCTACTTCCTCGAAGGTCACGCTGAGAACCCGATCGAGGGCGAAAAGGGCGTCGCCCCAGAGGGCTATCAGCAGGCCGCGGAGGCGCTGCGCAACGAGAACTACGATGTCGAGAAGCTGCTCCTGGCCGCGCAGGGCGACGTTCCCGAAGCTGCCGATGTGGTCGTGATCGCAGGCGCGACGCGCCTGATGCTCGATGAAGAGAAGCAAGCCCTCGATCGATACCTCGCGCGGGGCGGCGCGCTCTTGATCCTGATCGACCCGCGGGCTGGGACGGATCTGGTCGAAAAAATTGCCGATTGGGGTATCGAGCTCGTCGATGACATCGTGATCGATCGCGAGCTGGCGATGTTCGGGCGCGCGGCGACTCCATTTGCGACTGAATACGCGCCGAATCACGCGATCACGCAGGATCTGACCGAACACACGATGTTCCACGTCGTGCGCAGCGTGAAGCCCAGCGCTGACGCGGCGGCCCGCTTCAGCGAAATCGTGTTCACCGGACGCGCATCCTGGGCGGAGCGAAACCTCGATCTGTTCTTCAATGAAGGGCGCGCCGAACGGGACGGCGAAGATCTCGCCGGGCCGGTGCCGATCGCGGTGGCGGGCAGCCTGGCTCTCGAGGGAGCCGACGGCGGGACGCAGGAAGCCAGGATCGCCGTCTTCGGAGACTCGGATTTCGCGTCGAATCAGATGCTCGGCATGTATCAAAACCGCGACCTCTTCGTGAACAGCGTCAACTGGTTGCTCGGCGACGTGGAAGCGATCTCGATCCGACCGAATCGCGCGCGCGCATCGAGTCTCCAGATGAGCGCCTCGCAGCGCAGGGGCGTTCAGATTCTCGCCCTGTTCGCGATTCCCGAAGTTCTCGCCGTGACGGGTGTCTTCGTCTGGTGGACCCGCCGGCAGACCGCGAGCCGATGAACCCGAAAACGACCGCGGTTCTCTTCGCGTTCGCGTCGGCGCTGGCAGCCTTCGTCTATTTCTGGGCCATCAAGGGCGAACCGGCGCGCCAGGAAGCGAAGGCGGCCGAGCATCGACTCTTTCGCGACGTCGTGCAGGCCGAGATCGAGTCGATCTCCCTGCGCGTCGCAGATGCGCGCGAGATCCGCCTCGAGCGCCGGGCCGGCCATTGGCGCCTTGCAGCGCCGATCGAGTTTGCCGCGGATGCATTTGCGGCCGACGGTATCGCAGGCGCGATCACCCAGTTGACGAGCCAGTCGGTGATCGACGACCCCCAGCCGCGCGAGGTCTACGGTTTCGGCGCGCAGAGTGCGGAAATCCGCTTCGCGGTCGGCGGTCTCGAAAAGATCCTGCGGATCGGAAATGCGACGCCCATCGGTGCCAACTCCTACGCGTCGATCGACGGCGACGCTCGCGTCTACACGGTCGCCAACTACCAGGTACAGCCCTTCCAGAAAGAATTGGATGATCTGCGGGACAAGCGGATCATCGACTTCGATTCGGCCGCGGTGAAACGGATTCGCGTCAGCTGGACCGGCATGCAGCTGGTCGTCGAGCGCGGCGCTGACGGTTGGGAACTGGTCGAACCGGTACAGGGCTCCGCAGATGCGGACACCGTCGGTGACCTGCTCTCGAGCCTTGGCTTCCTGCGCGCATCGGGTTTCGTCGACGAGCTCATGTCCGACGCCGAGACGGGCCTCGCGTCGCCGCAGTTCGCGATCGAGCTCGAAGCGTCGCCGGTGTCGGAGGGCGCGCAACCGGTAACCGCGCGTCTTGCGGTCGGTGGCGTGGACGACAGCGGTGGCCAGCGATTCGCTCGGGGCGCCGCGGAATCTCTGTATACGATCTCGCAGGCGAGCCTCGACGACTTTCCGCGCAGCCTGATCGAGTACCGGGATCGGCGGCTCGCGGCGTTCGCGGTCGACGACGTGCGGCGCGTCGAGCTGGGCTTCCACACGGAAGCCGGAGAGACCGTCGCGGTTCGCGTCGAGCGCGCGGCCGACGGCTGGACGTCGGATGCCGAACCCATCGCAGGCGGAAAGTTCGACGCGCTCGTGGACGCGCTCTCGAGCCTGCGCGCGGCGGACATCATCGCGGAGGAGCTCGGACCCGAGGAGCTTCAGGCGATGGGGCTCGAGCCCGCCAGGGCAGTCTTGCACGTCTACGGCGACGGGGAGCCTGCGGAGCGCCTCGCAGAGATCCATCTCGGTGTCGCTTTCGGAAACGGCATCACGGCGCGGACTCCCGATCGACATAGCGTCTTCCTGCTCGACGCCGCGCTCGCCGAGCAGCTACCCAGCAGCCTTGGCGACTACCGAGATCGCTTCGTCGCGCAGCCCGAATCGGATCCCGGCGCGGAAGAGATCCTCGATCAAGGGGCCGGGGAGGGCTAGCGGGGGAAGCTTCGCTTCCCTGGCGGCGCCACTCGAACCCGTTCCGGGTTCGAGCGGCTAGACGCCCTCGGTGACGAGCATCCGGGTTCGCGCAGCGCGCATTCGGATCGCCTTTGCGTCGCGATATTCGGGCGAATTCCACCACTGCACGGCTTTCTCGACGCTCGGAAATTCGATTACGACGATCCTCTCGGGCTTCCAGTCGCCTTCGAGGCTTTGGGTCGTGCCGCCGCGGGCGATGAAGCTTCCGCCATACGCTTCGAGTGAAGTCGGAACGAGGCCGCGGTAACTCTCGTAGGCTTCCCTGTCGCGCACTTCGACTTCAACGATCACGTACGCCGCCATCTCGACCTCCCGGCATCTGCTAGTCGCGGCTCGCGCCGCTTTGCGAAATGCGTCGCCCAGGATAGGCGCTCGGGCGCGCAGCGACGAGCCGATCGGTCCGGCTGGGCGGCGGACTGCAGGCTGGTATCATCGGCCCGCGTAAGGTTTTTTTCGGGGTTCGCGTGAACGAGCACGTCCTGCTTCTCGCATTCGCCGAGGCCTCGGTGGCACTCGCCGGATTCTCGGCGATCGTCGGCCTGCTCGGCTCGCGCGCCGGCCGAGTAGCCGCGTGAGGCCCGTGCGAGCCGTCGATCGCGACGCGCGCGATCGCGTGCAATTTGCGAGGGTGTCGAAATCCGGGTTGGAGGTATGGCGCGCGTGAAGCGGTTCGGAGCGATTCATCACATCGACATCACGGTGCGCGACCCCGCGCGCGCGCTCGCGTTCTACGATTTCGCGCTACCGCGGATGGGTTTTCGTCGCATCGCGGATGCCGCCGAGGGGCCGCTCTGGGCCGGCGCCCACGTCGAGGTCGGTTTGCAGACCGCGCGCGCCGATTCGGCGGCCGTCCACGACCGGCGCTCGCCGGGCCTGCATCACCTCGCGTTCACGGCGCCGACGCGCGAAGCCGTCGACGCGCTCTACCAAGAGCTGCTCGCCGGGCAGGTACCCATCTTCGATCCGCCTGCCGACTACCCCCAGTACGCGCCAGGCTATTACGCGGTCTTCTTCGCGGACCCGGATGGAATCAAGCTCGAGTATGTCTTCACACCCCAATGGCCAGTATGATCCGAAAAAATGGCCAGTATGATCCGAAACGCTTCTGGGACGGCGCGCGCGCGGGCGGGGTATCAACGATCTGCCTGGACGTTTCGTCTGGACATTTTGCCGGGACGTTTTGACTGACTGGACGTTTTGACTGGACTGGACGTTTTGACTGAATGTTGCGTCTTGGGAGCTTGGCTGGGTGATCTGGGAGGAGTGAGATGCGAAAAGTCGTATTGGCCTGCGCGGCCGCGTTCGCGCTGTTCGCCCTTACTGCGTGCAACTCGACCGAGCCGGCCGCGATCACCGTCTACAAGACGCCGACTTGCGGTTGCTGCGTAAAATGGATCGATCACTTGAAAGCGGGCGGATTGACGGTGGAGAGCGTCGATCTGGCAGATCTGTCGTGGGTCAAGCAGGAACACGGGGTTCCGGTGCGTCTGGCGTCGTGTCACACGGCGATCGTCGACGGCTACGTGATCGAAGGACACGTTCCCGTCGGAGATGTGATCCGGCTGCTCGAGGAGCGCCCCGAAATCGCCGGCCTGGCCGTGCCGAAGATGCCGATCGGTTCACCGGGAATGGAGGGGCCGAACCCGGTGCGCTACGAGGTAATCGCGTTCACCGAACAGGGGAGCACGCACACGTACGCGACTCACGGTCCCTGAGTCTCCGCCCCCTGGCCGCGCAGGATTTCGAGCATGGCGTCGTGCAGGTGGGCGTTGCTCGCGAGCGTCTCGCGGCCGCTCGTGCAGGGTCGCCGACCCGAGAAATCGCTCGTGCGCCCGCCCGCTTCTTCGACGATCAGAAGCCCCGCGGCGACATCCCAGGCTTGGAGTTTGAGCTCCCAGTAGCCGTCGAGGCGGCCCGCCGCGACGTAGCAGAGGTCGAGCGCGGCGCTGCCGTCTCGGCGAATCGCTCGCGCCGCCTTCACGAAAGCCGCGAAATGCTCGAGGTTGTCTTCCCGAGAAGTGTGAACGTCGTACGCGAAGCCGGTCGCGAGCATCGCGCGATCGAGTCGGGATTCCGCGCTCACTTCGAGCCGGCGGCCGTTCAGCGAGGCGCCTCGGCCGCGCACCGCTGAAAAGAGCTCATCGAGCAGCGGATCGTAGACGACGCCCAGCATTGCGATTCCGCGCTGCTCGATGCCGATCGAGACACAAAATCGCGGATAGCCGTGCGCGTAGTTGGCGGTTCCGTCGAGGGGATCGATCACCCAGCGCCACTCTGCGCTCGCATCATCGTCACCGCCGCCTTCTTCGGCGAGGATGGCGTCTCCGGCGCGCTCGGCCTGGATCGCGGCGACGATGTGTCGCTCGCACGCCTGATCGACGTCGGTCACGAGATCGACAGCCGCGCTCTTGGTCCGGATCTCGAATTCTCCTTCGTAGTGGTTGCGCTGGATCTGGCCGGCCTCGCGCGCGAGCCGCACCGCGAGCTCGAGCATCGACTGCGCGTCGCCACGCATCGCTCAGGCTTCCTCGAGTCGAAACAGCTTTCGCGCGTTGTCGCTCGTGATGCGCGCGACTTCTTCGACGGCTGTAGCGTGCAGCGCCGCGAGGGTCTCGCCGACGATGCCGATGTAGGCGGACTCGTTGCGCGTGCCGCGATGGCCCTGGGGGGCGAGCAGCGGCGCGTCGGTTTCGACCAGCAGGCGTTCGAGCGGGAGCGCCTGCGCGGTTTCCCGCAGGCCCCGATCGCTCTTGAAGGTCAGGATGCCCGAGAACGAGATGTAGAACCCGGCCGCGATCGCTCGCTGCGCGAATTCGAGGGTCCCGGTGTAGCAGTGGAGCACGCCTTCGATCTCGCGCCGGGTTTCCGCGAGCCAGATGTCGAGCAGCTCCTCGTAGGCGTTGGGTTCGTCCCCGCGCACGTGGATCACGGCCGGCATTCGCCGCGAGCGCGCCGTCGCCGCCTGCTCGGCGAAGACCGCGCGCTGCACGTCGCGCTCGGAGTTCATGTAGTGGTAGTCTAGTCCGCACTCGCCGACGGCGACCACGCGCGGGCGATCGAGCAGCCCTTCTAGCAACTCGCGAGCCGCGTCGTCGAGCTCCTTCGCTTCGTGGGGGTGGACGCCTACCGTCGCGAACACGCGCGGATCCGCGGCGGCCAGCTCTACCGCGCGCGCATTGCCCGCGATCCCGTAGCCCGAACCGATGGCGATGAACGCATCGACACCCGCTGCGCTCGCGCGCTCGAGCACCGCCGCGCGATCGGCGTCGAATTCACTCGCCGCGAGGTGGCAGTGGCTGTCGAGCCACACCGTTAACTCGCCTCTTCGGGAACGTCGATGCGCGGAAACAGCGCCGCACCCTTGCGGGTCGCGGTTCCGGGCTCGAGCAGACCCCAGCGCGCGGCGTCGTCTGGCAGGCGGGCGGTCTTCAGCGCGTCGGGGATTCCGAGTCGGTCGAAGATTTCCGCCGACGTCTCGGGCAGGAACGGCGCCAGCAGCAGTGCGATCACACGCAGTGCCTCGCAACTGGTATAGAGCGTCGTCGCCACGAGTTCGGCGTTCTTCGGATCCTTGGCGGCCTTCCAGGGTGCGCGCGTCTCGAGATAGCGGTTGACGCGGTCGAGGAATTCGAAGATCGCCTCGAGCGCTCGATGAAATTCGTAGCGCCGGATCGATTGATCGACGCGCGCGGCGGTTTCCGGAGCCGCCGCCTGGACTTCGCGCTCGAGATCGCCCGGCTCGCCCGCCTTCGGCACCGCGCCGCCCGCGAAGCGAGCCGTCATGTCGAGCGTGCGGCTGACGAGGTTTCCGAGGTTGTTCGCGAGGTCAGCGTTGATCCGGCGGATCAGCGCCGCTTCGCTGAACGTCGAGTCCAGGCCGAAGACCATTTCGCGCTGCAGGTAGTAGCGGAACGCGTCGAAGCCGTAGATCCGCTTCATCGCGAGCGGCGAGACCATGTTGCCGAGCGACTTGGAAATCTTTCGTCCATCGACGTTCCAGTAGCCATGCACGTTGAGGTGCCGGTAGATGGGCAGGCCCATCGTCTTGAGCATGATCGGCCAGAAGATCGCGTGCGGTTTGAGGATGTCCTTGGCGACGAAATGCTCGGCAGCGCCCCAGTAGCGCTCGAAGTCGGGTCCGTCGGGGTAGCCGATTCCCGTCAGGTAGTTGATCAGCGCATCGAACCAGACATAGCAGACGTAATTCGAATCGAAGGGGAGTTCGATCCCCCATTCGAGTCGCGCTTTCGGGCGGGAAATGCAGAGGTCGCCGAGTCCGCTCTCCTCGCGAAGCATCGCGAGTGCCTCGTTCTTGTAGCGCTCGGGTCGGATGAAATCCGGATGCTCGTCGATGTAGCGGGTCAGCCAATCGAAGTGCGCGGTGATGCGCAAGAAGTAATTCGATTCGCGCCGCTTCTCGGGCGCCCGCTCGTGGTCGCGGCAGAGTCCGTTCTCGATGTCGCGATCCGTGAGGAATCGCTCGCACCCCACGCAGTAGAGCCCCTCGTACTCCTGAAAGTAGATCTCGCCCGAGTCGTAGACCTGTTGCAGGATCTTCTGAACCACCTGTGTGTGGTCCGGATCGGTGGTTCGAATGAAGCGGTCGAACGAAAAACCGAGTTCATTCCAGGTGGAGAGGAATGAGCCCGAGTACTCGTCGGCAATGGCTTTCGGCGACACGCCGCGCTGTGCGGCGATTTCGGCGACCTTCTCGCCGTGCTCGTCGGTTCCGGTGAGAAAGAAGGTGTCTTCGCCCGCCAACCGGTGGTATCGGGCGAGCGTGTCGAGGATGACGGTCGTATAGGTGTGGCCGATGTGCGGCTCGGCGTTCACGTAGTAGATCGGCGTGGTGGCGTAGAAGGAAGTGTTCATGGCAGGCTGGCTTCGCGCAATGCGAGCAGTGCGCGCTCCGCGACCATCTGTGGATTCGCGTTGCGCTGGGAAAGCGTCTTGCGGCAGTCGCCGAGGGTTCGAAACGCATCGAGATCGCGCGTGACGTCGCTCTCGGTTTCGCGCACCGCATCGACCACGCGATCGCGCAGCCAGAGCGTCGCGGTCTCGAGCAACTTCTGGACGCCGTCGACGACCGTCGCCCGCGCGCCGCGGAATTCCGCCGCCCAGTCCAGCAATTCGGGGATCGCGGCCGTTGCAATGCCGTCGAGGCGCGAGCGGATCGCCTCGCGCTCCGGGTCGACGGCTGCTGCATCCGCGTCGGACTCGAAGCTGACGCGTTGACAGCGCGAGCGCACGGTCGCCAGCAATCCGGCCGAGGTCGCCGCCGCGAGCACGAGGGTGGTGCGCGGCGGGGGTTCTTCGAGGATTCGCAGCAGCGCGTTTTGCGCTTCCTGGTTCATCCACTCGGCGTCGGCGATGACCGCCGCCCGCCAACCTCCCTCGTTGGACCGCAAGCGCAGCGCGTTTTGCAGCGCGCGGATCTGGCCGATCCGCACGCGGGTATCGCCGTCGCCGCGCTCGACCCAGAACAGATCCGCGTGATCGCCGATGTGGCGCAGCAGAGGTCCTTGACGTCCGGTTCCGTCGATCGTGATCTCGTCTCGCGGGCTCGATCGCCGGCAGTCGATGCACGTTTCACACGGACCGTCCGATCGTTGACACACCAGTCCGCGCACGAATGCGAGGGCCGCGTTCCGCGGCGCCGATCCGGGGCCGGAGAGCAGATAGCCCGAGTGGATGCGACCGCTCTCGAGGCTGCGGCTCAGCAGGCCCGGCGAAGCGCTCGAAGCGGCAGACATGGGGCGAGCATTCTAGCACCCCGCGCGCGCGGGAGTTCGCTCGAT
>CAZBSV010000038.1:0-30954 GCA_964494795.1 uncultured Spirochaetales bacterium
CCGGCACCTTCCTGGCATGGCTGTCGGACGGGGTGGTGGATCCCGCCTCCCGCTTCAATAGAAACTTCTCCTACTTCTCAGTCAGGGGCGACGCGATCGCGAATGACTGGAACGACCTCACCGATGGTACGATCCGGTTCCCGATTTTGTACTCGGAAACCGGCACCCAGATCTCCGACTATGTGTTCACGAACGTCGCGGCGGACGGCACGACCCGGCACGCCACCAATCACTGTCAAGGCTGGACTTCGGTGAATCCCGCTCAGTTTGGCAACCACGGGCAGTCGTACTCGATCGACGCGAACTGGACCGACTTCGACAAGGGCAATTGCGGCAGCACGCAGCGGATCTACTGCTTCGAGCAGTGAGCCCGCAACGATGGGCAATTGGGTGGCACGCTCTCGAGCCTCGATGCCCGCGAGCACAGGGGCATTGACCCCGAACGGGGGTAGCGGCACCCTAGCGCGGACCCGCAGCGCCGGCAGAGCGAATCGCGCCGGCGCAGCTGACTGTCCCGTGTCGCCAGCATTTGCTGGATTGGAGCCTCTTCCATGTTCGGAATCGGAACGACCGAACTCCTGATCATACTCGGAATCGTGATCGTCATCTTCGGCGCGCGGCGCCTTCCGGAACTCGGCAGCGGCCTCGGCAAGGCGATCAAGAACTTCAAGTCCGGGGTCTCGGGCAAGGACGAGATCGACGTGACGCCGAGCCAGGACAAGATCTCGGACACGGACCGCGAGTCTTGAGTGGCCGGAAGCGGTCGCGCGCAATAGCGCAATCGAGCTAGCAGCTCGAACCCGGAACGGGTTCGAGGTGCGCCGCAAGGGAAGCGAAGCTTCCCCCGCTAGCGCTCGCGCGCCCCGAACTCGAAGCGATCTGCGCTTCGCGGCAGCTCGCTGAACACGGCCTCGAACGCAACCCAGCCGCCAGCGAGCGGCGTGAGCCGCGCCGAGCGGCGCGCCTGGAACGCCTCGAGCTCACTCGGGCTCGATTCGCGCAGAACGCGCTCGGGTACGCTGGGCGCGAGCGGGACCCACGCTTGATCGATTTCGCGGCCCGAGGCGTCGATCAGTCGAACGCCGAGGCCCATTTCCGCGGCCCGAGACGCCCCGGCGGCGCGGCGAATCCGACCCGAAACTACGTAGAGCGGACCCGCGGCCGCGTTTTCTACCCAGCGCGCGGCGATCTGGTCCGCCTCGAATCCCTCGCCGCTGAAACTGCCCGCCCGCGCGCGGACGCCGCTCGAATGCGGGCTCAGACCGCCGACGAGCGAGATCGCAGCCAACAAGCCGACGACCCCCCAGCCCGCAATCGCCGAGATCCGATCGATCCGGCGCACGGGAGTCGCCGACTCCGCGGCGATGGAGATCCCGACGCGGGGTTCGGCGCGCGCAGCATCGCGCGTGCCGGCCGCCGAGCGACTCATCGGCGCGGCGGGCCGCGCTGCGGCGCCGGCCGCGGCGCCGGCCCCTGCCCCGGCCGCGGCGGACTGCTCGAAGAGATCCCAGTCCGAGACGTCGCCCATTCCACCGCCAGCCTCTGCGGCGAGATCCTGATCGAGCCCGTCGCTCGAATCGGCTTTGCCGAGTTCGCGACCTGCGCGCGCAAATTTCGATTTCGCGTTCGCTGCATCCGCCGCGGTGTCCGGCCGTGAGTCCGCGAAATCGATCTCGCCGAGCAGGTCGTCGACCGCGCCGACGGCGTCGCTTCCAACGCGGCCGCTCGAATCGAGCAGATCGTCGACCTCGTCTTCCGGTTTAGCGAGATCGCCGAACTCGCCAGCGGTGTCGAAGCGCGACGCGGCCGCTGCGGCTTCGTCATCCGGCTTCGAGACTTCGACGTCGTCGTTGAACTCCCAGTCGCTCTCGGCGTCAGGATCGCTCTCGACGTCAGGATCGCTCTCGGCGTCGGGATCGCTCTCGGCGTCGGGATCGAATTCGTCCTCGGGCGCCGCGCACTGCGGTTCGGGATCCGGATTTTTCGCCGGCGGCGCGGATCGAGCGGCGCGCGCGAGTTCGTCGGCGCGCTCGAGATCGCCAGCCCCGGGCGGTACGACGACGAAGGAGTGATTGCAGGCCGTGCAGCGCAAGCGCGCGCCACGAGCCGGAATCTTGGCGTCGTCCAGCTCGTATTCGGCGTGGCAGCTGTCGCAGGTAACAAACACGGCGATCGACCCCTCCCGATTTGCGGCCGCGCGGATCGACCCACGCCGGCTATGCTTGCCGGGTTTTCCCGATTTTGGTCCGTTTGGTTCGTTTCGGAGGCGTGCGCGCCCCGCTTGAGATCTGCGGGGCGCCGAAACGGCCGATGCATGCTCTCGGAGGCCCTCCGTGGCCGCAGGCGCCCAGCGGTCTCTGCTCGAGCAGCGGCTCGTGATCGTCACCGGAAAGGGGGGGACCGGGAAAACCACGGTCTCCGCCACGCTGGCCCTCGCCGGCGCGCGCGCCGGCCTGCGGGTCCTGGTGGTCGAAATGGGCCCCGACGAGCAGATTCCGCGCCTGCTGGACCCGCGGGCGCCGCGCGCGGGCTACACGGGCTGCGAGATCTCAACGGGCCTTCACGCGCTGCGGATCGACCCCTTCGAGGCCCTCGCGGAGTTTCTCGCGCTTCAGCTCGGCGTCCGCTCGATCGTCGACGCCGTCGTGCGCAACAAGGCGTTTCGCCAGCTCATGACTGCGACCCCCGGCTGGCGCGAGCTGATCACACTCGGAAAGATCTGGCACCTCGCGCAAAGCCGCTCGGAAGACAAAGCGGACCGCCAATTCGATCTGATCGTGGTGGATGCACCCGCCACCGGCCACGGCGTCGCATTTCTCGACGTGCCGCGGGTGGTCGTCTCCGCGGTGCGGGCGGGCCCGCTGCGCGCGCACACGCAGCGCATCGAGCGCATGCTCGAAGATCCGGATCAGACGCTCGTGCTTCCGGTCGCGCTCGCAGAGGAACTCCCCGCGCACGAGATCGCTGAATTGACGACGCGGGTGCGCGACGAGATGGGGATCTCGATCGACCGCGTGATCGTCAACGCGGTGGTCGGGCCGCCGTTTCCCGACGCGATTCGCGAACTCGACGAGGCGCTCGCTCGGCTCGACGGCGAACTCGAACTCGGCGCGCTGCCGCCGCCGCGCGTGCTGGCCCGCTGCGCGCGCTATTTGCGCTCGCGGCACGAACTCAACCGCCGCTTCTCGGACGAGATTCAACACGCGACGGGATTGCCGATCGTCGAACTCCCGAGATTTGCGGAGGGGATCCACGGACCGGAGCAGATCGAGTCGCTCGCGAGCGCATTGCTCGCAGAGCCGGTGTTTGCGCGATGAGCGCGGCCAGCTCTCTCGACGCGATCCTCAGCGACAAAGAAGTCATCGTCTGCGTCGGCTGCGGAGGCGCGGGCAAGACGACGGTCGCTGCGGCGCTCGCCTTGGAGTCGGCGCGGCGCGGCCGCAAGACTTTGGTGCTCACGATCGACCCCGCGCGCAGACTCGCCGACGCACTCGGCGTCGAGTCCCTCGGAAACTGCCCGCAGGCGATTCCGCGCGAAATCCTCAGCGCGCTGGGTGTGCCGCAAGCGGGCCAGCTCTCGGCGATGATGCTCGACATGAAGCGCACCTTCGACGATCTCGTCGAGCGCTTCGCGCAGGACGCAGCCGTCCGCGAGCGGATATTTGCGAATCCGATCTACCAACACATCAGCAACGCGCTGGCGGGCAGCGTCGAATATTCCGCGATGGAAAAGGTCTTCGAGCTACACGAGAGCGGCTCGTTCGACCTGATCGTCGTCGACACGCCGCCCGCTCAACACGCGCTCGATTTTCTCGAAGCGCCCCAGCGACTGATCGAATTCCTCGACAGCCGGCTCGTGAAGATGCTGATCCACCCCGCGTTCGCGGCGGGCCGCTTCAGTTTCCGCCTGTTTCATCGCGGCACGCAACGCGTGCTGCAGCTTCTCGAGCGCGTCACGGGCATCGGCTTCCTCGAAGACGTCTCCGAGTTCTTGATCGCATTCGACGCGATGGCGGACGGCTTTCGCGACCGAGCCCAGCGCGTGCGATCGCTGCTGCTCGGCCCCGAATCCACCTTCTTGCTGGTGTCGGGCCCCGGACGCGAATCCGCGCGCCAGGCCAGCGATTTCCTCGACCGCCTCGAAGTCTTTGGCGTTTCTCTCGCGGGTGTGCTCGTCAACCGGATTCGCGTGTGGCCATCGCAGTCTGCGCCCCCCAGCGACGCCGAGCCGCGAAGCGCCGACGTCGAGGCGCTGCGGGATGCACTCCGAGCCAGCGAGGGCGGCGATTATCCCGCGGCACTCGCCGCCGCAGCGGCGGCGGATGCGGCTACGAGATACGCTGCGTGGGTGCGAGCCGACGCGCGATCCGCCGAGCCGCTGCGCGCGAGAATCCACGCACAGGGTCGATTCTGGATCGGCATCCCGGAGTTCGAGACAGACATTCACGACCTCGCGGACCTCGCACGCGTGGCGGATCGGATCGCCGCGAAGGGACAGGAGCCGTAGCGTGCCGACGAGCGATCGCTCCCGAGATCCAGGCCGACAGCAGCCGGAGGCGCCCGCGGAACGCGCAGCCGACGCCGTCGCGCGCGCGCGCCGCCACGCCCAGACCGCGGTCGCCGAAGTGCTCGCCGCGCTCGGCGCCCTGCTCGACGCGTCGTCACTCGCGATGAGCGGAGAGCTGCCCGCCAAGAGCCCGCTGCTGGGCCCGATTGCGCGCGTTCTCGACGGGCTTCGCGCGGAATTCGACAGCGGCGCGGCGATGCGACAAGCCGCTCCCCTGCTCCACTCGATCGCGGAAGCCCTCGACGCCGAAATCGCGCGCTGGGAAGCGCGCGCCGAGAGCGACGTCGAGGCGCGCTCGGTGCTGCGGGCCTTTCTCGGGCTGCGAGAACTCCTTTGGGAATTCGGGATCCGCCGCGAACCCGAAGCGAGCGAGCGAGCGTCGACGCGCAGCGCGCGCAAGCCCGGCAGGGCGGCTTCCGCGAAAAGTCGGAAATCGCGCGTGCAGCGCGTAACCGTCGAGGGCTGAGGCCCAGCATGGCCCGATCGGCTCGTGCAAGGGGATCTGGGCTACCGTCGCCCGCCGAGAGGCAGGGCCGAACCTTCCGTTCGTGCGATGCGGGGGAACCGCGATGAGCGTGCTCGTCAAGCGTTACGCGAACCGCAAGCTCTACAACACCCAGACCAGCCGCTACATCACCCTCAAGGGAATCGCGGAGTTGATCGAGGCGGGCCACGAGGTCCGCGTGATCGACAACGAGACCGGCGAGGACATCACCAATGTCGCGCTCTCACAGATTCTCGTGGACCACGAGCGCTCCAACAGCAAGCTGCCGCGGACGCTCGTATCCGAATTGATTTCGCGCGGCGGCGACGCGCTCTACGGCGCGCTGCGCAAGGGCGTCGGCGAGGCCAGCGAGGGCATCGGCGAACTGCAGAACAATCTGCGACGCATCATCAAGAACCACGAGCACGACGCCGGCCGGATCGGCGAGTGGATCGCGGTCGCCACGCCCGACTTCGACCGCATCATCCAGAGCGCGATGGAACGCGTGTTCAAACTACTCGACCTGCCGCGCCGCGGAGACATCGAGGCGCTCAACGAGAACCTGCAGCGCGTGGCCGATGCCGTCGAGTCACTGCAGCACACCGAATCCAGCAAAGGTTCCGAAAAGACCGCGGCCAGCGACGACGCCCACTAGTGGGGGAAGCTTCGCTTCCCTGGCGGCGCATCTCGAACCCGGAACGGGTTCGAGCGGCTAGTCCGTTTCGGATCTTCCATCCCAAACCGAACTGCGGTCGCTGAGCCCCATGTCGATCAGGGTCTGGATCTGGCTGCGAAGCTCTTCGTTCATCCGCGAGATCAGCAATTCGTCGGATGCCGAATCGGGCGCCAGGTGGTCGATCGAGATCGGCTCACCGATTCGGATCACCCACTTGGTCGGCAGTGGGAGCAGGCCGAGCGGCCCGAGCAGCGGAAACGTCGGCGTGACCGGCAGAAACGGCAATCCGAGCGCGCGCGCGGGAGCGGCCCATTTGAACAGGATCGGATGCGCTTCTTCGGCGCCGACGATGCCGATCGGAATGATCGGAACCCGCGTTTCGAGAGCCACGCGCACCACGCCGCCACGGCCGAAGCGCTTGAGCCGATAGCGCTCGCGAAAGACCTTGGCGGCTCCCTTCTGCCCCTCCGGAAACACCAGCACGCTGTGCCCGGAGTGGATCAGCCGCTCCGCGTTCTCGCGACACGCGCGCACACCGCCCAGCCGAGCGAGGTAGGGCTGCACAAACGGAAGTGTGATCAACCAGTCGGCGACCAGGAATCGCGGCCGTACTTCGGGGCGCGTGCGCCAGATGGCGTGCGAGAGCATGACTCCGTCGTAGGGCAACAGGCCCGAGCGATTGGCGACGAGCAGGCACGGTCCGGTATCGGGAATCCGATCGACACCGTGGAGATCGATTCTCCAATAGTGGTCGTAGAGCAGCTCGAACAGCGGGCGCGCCCGGCGCAAGACGATCTCGTCCATTCCGAATTCGTCGACTTCACCCGAGCGTTCGCTCATTGCGAGCGTACTCAGCCGACGCTGGATCGCCTGCAGGAGCGCCATCCAGTCGATCTTCTCGACGGCTGCGTGTTCGCGAGCCGGGAAGCGCGCGCGAATCTCGACGCGAAGATCGTCGAGCGCTGCTCGAAGTTCGGCGCTCGACACCTCGTCCGGCTCGACGTGGATCGGCTGTTCGAGATCGACCCCGTCGCTCACGGCACCCTCTTCGCTGACGGCACCCCCGTCGCTCACGGCACCCTCTTCGTTCACCGGTAGCGCCTCATGCGTCTGGTGGAAACGAACGACATCCAGGCCTCGCGCGTCGTATAGATCGGCTCGCCGAAGGCGTCCCAACCCCGCTGCCCATCGGCCACCCAGAGGTAGCGCAGGTAATCGTAGAAACCCTCGGGCGGATCTCCCGTCTGCCCCTGAGACGGATAGTGGGCCATTCGGTAGAGGAGTGCAGAGGGCATCGGGAGAATGCGCTTGCCGGCAATGCGCAGGATCGTCGACAGCGGCAGCACGCCGCGGCCGACCACGTTGAACACACCGGGGTGTTGATGGAGCGCTGCGGTTACAAACGCGTGAACGCAGTCGTCTTCGTGGATGAACTGCATCAGCGGGTCGTAGCCCATCAACTTGGGGACGAGAGGCCGCGCGAAATAACGCGTGATGTGATTCCAGTAGCTGGGCCCGAAGATCCAGCAGTTTCGCAACACCGTCACTTCCGTGTCTGGATGACGCGAGCGCCACTGCGCGAGCAGCGCCTCGACCTGGACTCGATTCGATACGGAGTGCGAATCGGGATGTCCACGCAACGGGTGTTGCTCGGTCAGGAAGTTCGGATTGTCGGGCCACGGGCCGTAGAGCATCGTGCTCGACGCGACCACCAGCCGCCTGACCTTGGCGGCCGCGCAGGCATTCATCACGTGCAGGCTGCCGATCGTCTCGAGCTCGTGGTCCATTTCGAGGTCGGCGGTCGGTTCCGATCGAAACGCCGTGTGGATGACGACCTCCGCGCGCTCGTCGCTGAGCACTTCGGCTACGCGGCTGTCGGCGGTGGGTTCCGTCAGATCGACGTTGTGAAAGCGCACGAGTGGATCCAGGCGGAAGGGTCGGCGGCGATCCAGCCCGACGATCCGGACGCTCGGCGAGCGCTGCAGCAGGCGCTGGGTGAGAGCGCGCCCGAGAAAGGAGCCGAGCCCGGTGATTGCGATGACGCCAGGAGTATTCAACGGCCCTCGAAGAGGTGGAGCCCCGCGATCGCAACGCCGCGCCTCGCTGCCCACCGAACCCTCAGATACCATGCTGCGCGATGCTCGCCAAGCGGAAGACGGCCGTCATCGAAGACACGCGCTTCCGCGATCATTGCGGCCCGACCGGCCATCCGGAGCGCCCCGATCGCATCCGCGCGGTCACGGCTGCGATCGACTCCCGCGGCGACGCGCTGATCCGGCTTGCGCCGCGCGCCGCGACCCCCGACGAGATCCTTCGGGTGCACAGCCGGGAGCACTTCGACCGGATCGCCGAGGCGGTCAAACGCGCGCCCGCGCAGCTCGACCCGGACACCTACGTGTCCGCCGAGAGCCTCGAGGTGGCGTTGCTCGCTGCAGGCGGCAGCATCGAACTCGCACTTCGGGTGGCACGCGGTGAACTGGACGGCGGACTCGCAGCCGTCCGCCCACCGGGCCACCACGCCGAGAGCGATCGCGCCATGGGCTTTTGCCTGTTCAACAACGTCGCGATCGCGGCGCGAGCGCTCCAAGCACAAGAATCCGTCGACCGGATCCTGATCCTCGACTGGGATGTCCACCACGGAAACGGCACGCAACACTTATTTGAGAGCGATCCCTCGGTCCTGTATGCGTCGATCCACCAATACCCCCTCTACCCCGGAACGGGTGCGGTCGGCGAAATCGGCGTGGGCCGGGGGGAGGGTTTCACGCTCAACGTTCCACTGCCCGCCGGATGTGGCGATTGCGAGTACGTCGGCGTGCTGCAACGCCTGATCGAACCGGCGGCCCGGTCTTTCAACCCCGAGATGATCTTGATCTCGTGTGGGTTCGACGCCCATCGCGACGATCCGCTCGCCGCGATGAATGTGACGCGGGAGGGGTACCGCCAGATGACGGCAATCGCGCGCGCGCTCGCGGACGACCTCTGCAGCGGCCGACTCGCATTCGTGCTCGAAGGCGGATACGCGGTCTCCGGACTCGAGCAGGGAGTGAACGCCGTTCTCGACGTGATCGAAGCCGACATTTCGCCCGAAGTGCCCAAAAACGCTCCACTTTTGTCGGGAACGCTGCTCGAAGCCGTCGTCCAACAGGTCGCCGGCACCCACGACCTCTGATTATTTCCACGCCTGCGCACAAGCCAAAACGCGGTTCTAAAGCGAAAGTGTGCAGATATCTTGTAGCTAGTGAATACCCCAACCACGACATCTTGTACGCATTGAATTCGCCAACGCGCGATCGCGGAAATCCTTGCGGGCCTAAATAAAGTGGTATACAAGTGTCCCGCAGTGGGAAAAGGTGGTACAAAGTGGTGATCAGTCACTCCTATCGCCGAGCGAGTTCCCGCCGATGTTTCGAGGAAGATTTTCTCACACGATCGACGCAAAGGGTCGCGTGAGCATCCCATCGGGGTTCCGATTGGAGCTACAGAGCCGCAGCGAGCAAGCACCCATCGTCACGAACGGTGTGACCGAAGCCGGCGAATGTCTCTGGTTCTATCGCTACGAGGATTGGTGCGAATATGAGTCCCGCCTCGTCGGGCTCGCTCCGGACCACCTCGACGTTCAATCCTACGTGCGCTTCATGGTTTCCGGTGCAACCGAATGCCCGATCGACAGCCAGGGCCGCACGCTTTTGCCGGGTTTCTTGCGCGACTACGCGAAGCTCGGACGCGAAGTCACGATCGCGGGCGTCGGAACGCGCATCGAAATCTGGAACAAGTCGCTTTTCGACGAGAATCAAGCCAGGACGCAAGAAAACTTCCAACGCATTGCGTCGGTGGTTGCGGGCCTGGATCGGTGAGGGGTGCGTGGGTGGGCAAATCGGAGGAGTTCAGCTCCTTCCATTGAGAGGTTGGGGTGGTGTCCCCGGAGTATCAATTCGCGACGAACGCGAAGTCACTTGGGGGGGGCGACGCGCTCCCGCGAGTCCGATATTCCGGGGCACACCCCGACTCCCGTTCCAGCGTCACTCGGCAGCGTAGTCACGGTGCCGCCCACACCGAAGCCAAACGACTCGTATCACCGGCCCGCGCTCCTCGAGGAGTGTCTGACCGCCCTGGAACTGCAGCCTGGCGCAATCGTGGTGGATGGAACAGTGGGGGGGGGTGGACATGCAGCGGCGATTCTCGAGCGCACGGCGCCCGATGGGCGCTTGATCGGTCTCGATCTCGACGCTGACGCGATCCGCGAGTCGAAGCAGCGGCTCGAGCCATTTGGAGATCGGGTCACGCTGGTCCAAGCATCGTTTCGCAATCTACGCGCAACCCTCTCGCGCCTGGAGGTCCCGCGGGTAGACGCCGTCTTGTTCGATCTCGGCGTCTCTTCTTTCCAACTCGACGCGCCGGAACGCGGTTTCCGCTTTGCGCCCGCGACCGCGAAGCAAACGCCGCTCGACATGCGGATGGACCAAGACTCGGGAACGACCGCTGCAGACCTCTTGCGTCTCGCGTCTCCCGAACAGCTCGAAAACTGGTTCTCGCGCTACGCGGATCTTCCGGGAGCGAGAAAACTCGCGCGCGTGATCGTCGCGGCGCGAAAGCTCGCGCCGCTGAGGACGGCCGCCGATCTGCGAGCGGCCATCGCGGACGCCCGCGTTGGCGGAGGGCGCCGCCACGATCCATCCACGCTGATCTTCCAGGCGCTCCGGATCGCCGTCAACGACGAGGCGAACGCCCTCACAGACGGAATCGAGGCCGCGATCGAGAGCCTGCGCGTCGGCGGGCGCTTGCTGGTGCTCTCCTATCACTCGGGTGAGGATCGGATCGTAAAGAACCGGATGCGCGACGCCGTGCGCGGTTGCAGCTGCCCGCCGCGCACCCCGGTCTGCATCTGCGGTGGCGCGGTACGGCTGCGCGTCATCACGCGTCGCCCGATCTCGGCCGGCGCCAGCGAAGTGCGCGCGAATCCGCGCGCGCGATCCGCGCGGCTGCGGGTCGCCGAGCGCGTAGCGGAGGCGTCGTGAGCGCGTTTCGGGATGCGAAGGGCACGCGATCCGCGGCGTCGAGTGATGCGTTATCGGGCAATTCGCGCGGAAGTCGCGGGCGACTCGGCATCCGGGGCGCGCGAAACCTGATCGGTCGCGATCTCGCAAACGACGGATCGCGCCGCAGGATCCCCGCTTGGCTGATCCCCGGAATCGTCATCGGCGGAGTCTTCGCCGCACTCGCGATCGCGCACGTCCGGGTCGAGCTGATCGGCCAGGGCTACAAGCGCTACGACGCGGTCGAGCGCCTGCAGTCGCTCGAGGAAGAGAAGCGGATCCTCACCGCCCGCGTGCGTGAGCTGCGCGACCCCGCGCGACTCGCGGCGCTCGCCGGCAAGCTGGGATTCGCGCGCCCCGATCGCGCAATAGCACTCGAGCCGCTGGGCGACGAGACGCGCCCATGAGATCCGCGAGCGTGCAGCTCTCTGCTCGCAGGATCGGGATCACACGCATATTGTTGCTCATTCCATTCGCGCTGCTCGGAATCCGCGCCGCGCACCTCAGCGTCGATGAGCGCGGCATCGCGCGCGGAGAAGATCAAACCCAGCGGATTCTCGAACTCGCTACCGGGCGCGGCGCGATCGTCGACTCGTCTGGAGCCGAACTCGCGCTCTCGATCGATTCGCCGTCCATCTACGCGATCCCCTCGGCGATCGACGACATCGATCTCGCCGCCGAGAAACTGGCTCCGATTCTCGGATCGAAGCGGCAGGCGCTGGCCGATCGCCTGCACGATCGACGCTCCTTCTTGTTCCTGGCTCGCTGGGTCACGCCGGAGCGCGCCCAGCAGGTGCTCGACCTCGGCCTCGCCGGAGTCGGCGCAATCGACGAGCCACGCCGCATCTATCCCCACCGCCAGCTCGCCGCCCAGGCGGTAGGGTTCGCGAACATCGACGGCGCAGGCGTGCGCGGCATCGAACAGCAGGAGGACGATTGGCTGCGCGGAATGGTGCGCCGCGTTCCGGTCGAGCGAGATGCGCGCGGGCGCAAGCTCTTGATCGGAGGCGATTCGCGCTGGAATGCGACGGGTGGCGACGTCGCACTCACCCTCGACGCCACCCTCCAGGCGCAGGTCGAGGAGGCGCTTCGAGATACCATCGCCAGTTCCGGTGCGCGCGGCGGCGTCGTGGTCGCGATGAATCCCTGGAACGGCGACATCCTCGCGCTCGCCGAGAATCCGGGCTTCGACCCCAATCTTTTTCGCACGCTCGACTTCGCATCCACTCGATCGCGCGCGTTCTCGGATGCCGTCGATCCGGGCTCCACGCTCAAGACGTTCCTGATCGCGGCGGCGCTCGAAGAAGATTCGATCCAGCTCGATGACGTCGTGGACTGCGAGAACGGCTCGTTCCAGGTCCCGGGCAAGGTGATCCACGACCACCACCCAAACGGCAAGCTGACGCCGGCGGGGATTCTTCGCGTCTCGAGCAACATCGGAGCGGTAAAGATCGCGTTCGAACTCGGGCGCGCCGCCCACCATCGCGCGCTGCAGCGGTTCGGATTCGGGATCACCACCAACAGCGGATTTCCCGGCGAGTCCGCGGGCCTGCTGCGCCCGTGGAAGGACTGGAAACCGCTCGACCACGCGACCATCGCCTATGGCCAGGGCATCAGCGTGACGCCGATCCAACTGGCGGCAGCCACGTCGGCGCTCGCGAACGGCGGGCTGTGGGTGCAACCGCGGCTGGTCGCCGCCCGGCGGGCGCCTGGCGGCGAATGGCATACGAGCCGGCCCGAACCCGGACGCCGCGTCGTGCGCGAGGAGACCGCCCGCGCGATGCTCGAAATGCTCGAGGGGGTCATTTCTGCGGAGGGCACCGGAAGCCTCGCTGGGCTCAAGGGAGTCCGGGTCGCCGGAAAGACCGGCACTCCACAGAAGTACGACAGCGACACGCAGACGTTCGTGCAGGATCGCTACGAGGCGTGGTTCATCGGTGTCGTTCCCGTCGACGACCCAAAACTCGCGATCGTAGTGCGGGTGGACGACGCGCAAAGACCCGCGCATACTGGCGGCGCCACGGCGGCGCCGCTGTTCGCACGCGTGGCCGCAGCACAGCTCACGCGGTACGGAATCTTCACGGAGCCCGAGCAGCGCCTCGCCGATCCGGCTGCGGCGGTCATCGTCGCTCGACGAGAATCGCCGCCCAGCGTTTCCGCAGCGCCGCCCAGCTCCGCGACCAAGCTGGCGATCAAGCCGGCGAACAAGCCGCCGACCGAGCCGGCGAACCAGCTGCCGACCGAGCTGGCGAACAAGCCGCCGACCGAGCTGGCGACCGAGCCGGCGCCTCGACCGCAGCCGACTGCCCCGCGACACACGGAGGCGAGCGTCGTCGAACGGCTCACGAGCCTCGGGGATCGCGTGCTTCTGCCCGATTTCCGCGGGCGCACGGTGGCGGAAGTGAGACAAATGACGGCGGGACGACTCGAAGTCAAGATTTCCGGCGAGGGGCGCGCGGTGACCCAGCAACCGCCGCCGGGCACGATCTACGCGCTCAACAGCGGCCCCGTGCAGATTCGATTCGAAGTCCAGCCCGCAGCGAACCGCGAGGGCGAGATCTGATGCGCCTCTCCTCGCTGCTGAATGCACTGCCGCGCGAACTCTACGCAACGAGCCGTGAATCCCTTGCGCCCGAACGTGGAGCCGTTGCACCCGAACGTGGAGCCGTTGCGCCCGAACGTGGAGCCGTTGCGCTCGAACGTGACATCGAGATTCGCGGAATCGCCTACGATTCGCGCCGGGTCGAATCCGGCGATCTGTTCTTCGCGCTGCGCGGAGCGTCGGCAGACGGGCACGACCACCTCGCGGCGGCCTTCGAGCGCGGTGCGGTGGCGGCGATCGTCGAATCCGTGCCGCCGCGCCTGCAGCGCTCGGAGCACCCCATCGTCGCCGTTCGGGACAGCCGCCGAGCGCTGGCTCCGATCTCGACGTGTTTTTTTGGCGATCCATCGTCCGAATTGAAGCTGATCGGGGTCACCGGAACCAACGGCAAGACGAGTACGACCTATCTCGTCGAGTCGATTCTCCAGCGCGCGGGTATTTCGGTTGGAGTGATCGGAACCCTCGACATCCGCTACGCGGGAGAGCGTCGGCCTGCGGTCAACACGACACCCGAGAGCTACGAGATCCAGCGCAGCCTGCGCGCGATGCGGGATCGCGGCGTCACTTGCGCGGTGATGGAAGTCTCCTCCCACGGGCTCGCTCTCGATCGGGTCTGGGGTTGCGAGTTTGCGGTCGCGGCGCTGACCAACGTCAGCCAGGACCATCTCGATTTTCACGGCACGATGGACGCGTATCGCGCTGCGAAGACGCGGCTGTTCGACAGCTATCTCTGCGCGGGCGGATCGGCGGTGGTGAACGTCGACGACGCGAGCGCAGACGCCTTCATCCGCGCCGCCGAATGCAGCGCAGCGAAGCTCGTGCGCGTCTCGCGCCGCCGCGAAAGCGCTGCTGAGGTCCGACTCGAGCGCGCACGCGTCGCACTGGATGGAACCGAAGCGCGGATCGCCCTACCCGATCGAAGCCTCGATCTGCGGATTCCGCTCGTGGGTGATTTCAATCTCGAGAACACGCTGGTCGCCTGTGCGATCGCGGTCGCGCTCGAGATCGATCCGAAATTCATCGCCGAGGGCGTCGAGAACTGCCCGCAGGTTCCCGGGCGCGTGGAACGCGTGCAGACTGCTCGGCAAGACGAGCCGATGGTCGTGGTCGATTACGCGCACACACCCGATGCGATCGACAAATTGCTCGCGACGTTGAGGCCGCTGGCCGGGCGCCGGCTGATCGCGGTGTTCGGCTGCGGCGGCGATCGCGATCGCGGCAAGCGCCCGCTGATGGCGGAAGCGGTGGCGCGCTGGAGTGATCGCGTCGTCGCCACGAGCGACAACCCGCGCTCCGAAGACCCCGCGCAGATCCTGAAGGACCTGGAAGCGGGTCTGTCCAAGCTGCAGAAGGTCGACGTCGAAGCGCTCGACACTGCCGACTCTGCGTACGCGGTGGTCCCGGATCGCCGACGCGCGATCGAAGCCGCGATCGGCCTCGCAGAAGCGGGCGACATGGTCGTGATCGCCGGCAAGGGACACGAGGACTACCAGATCATCGGCCGCGACCGCCTGCACTTCGACGACCGGGAAGAAGCCCGCAAGGCGCTGCTCGCGAGGAGCTCCTGATGAAGCGCGCGTTTCGGGTCGCAGACGCGCTGCGCTGGACGGCGGGTGAGCTGCTGCAGGGCGACGCGTCCGCGACCCTCACGGGCGTATCGATCGACTCGCGCAGCATCGAACGCGGTGAGTTGTTCCACGCCATCGCGGGCGCGAATCACGATGGGCACGATTTCCTCGCGAACGCGCTAGATCGAGGCGCGGCGGCGCTGATCGTCGAGCGCGGGCGCCGGCTCCCCGACGCGCCCGGGATTCCCGTGATCGCCGTCGAAGACAGCACGCGAGCGCTCGGTGCGCTCGCCGCGGGGCACCGCTCCGGATTTGCGGGCCCGGTCGTCGCGATCACAGGGAGTAACGGCAAGACGACGACCAAGGAGATGTGCGCGGCGATCCTGTCCGTGAGCGGACCCTGCCATCGAACGCCGGGAAATCTCAACAATCAATTCGGCGTGCCGCTCACCTTGCTCGGTCGCAGCGAAGCAGACCGCAGCCTCGTCGTAGAACTCGGGATGAACCACCGTGGCGAGATCGCGCAGCTCGCCGAGATTGCAAATCCCACGGTCGGTGTGATCACCAACGTCGGAACCGCGCACATCGAATTTCTCGGCAGTCGAGAAGAGATCGCCCGCGAGAAAGGCGACCTGATCGCTCACCTCTCCGAGACGGGCACCGCGGTACTCAACGCGGACGACCCGCTGGCGCTCTCCCAGCAGGCTCGCACGAGCGCGCGGGTGATCCGCTTCGGAACCGGCATCGACGCGGACGTGCGCGCTGCGCGCGTCGAGAAACTCGACGACCGCGCATACCGGATCGAACTCGAGACGCCCTATGGGAGTGGAACCCTCGTGGTGCCCGGCCTGGGTTCGACGACCGTCATCAATGCGCTCGCGGCTTCGGCCGCGGCGCTCGCTGCGGGCGCATCGCTCGCAGATGTCATCAAGGGGCTCGCCGACCACACGGGCGTCAAGGGCCGCCTCGCCAGGCGCGAGCTGTCCGGCGGGATCGTGCTCATCGACGACACCTACAACGCGAACCCACAGTCGATGGAAGCCGCGTTGCGTTTGCTCGCTGAAATCAAGGGCTCCCACCGCGCGGTCGCGATCGTCGGAGACATGGGCGAGCTCGGCGAAACGGCCGATGCCGCCCATCGCGATGTCGGCCGCCTGACTTGCTCGCTGGGAATCGACTTCCTGATCGCGCTCGGCGATCGAGCGCAGAGGGTCGTTGCGAGCGCAATCGATTCGGGAATGCGTCGGGATCGCGCGGTCGTTGCGACGGACCACGCTGACGCGGGCGAACGCGCGAGTGCGTTCTTGCGCGAACGCGACACGGTCTTGGTGAAGGGCTCTCGATCCATGCGTATGGAGCGCGTCGTCGACGCAATCGCCGCCGAGAAGGGGATTTGAATGCTCTACCACCTGCTCTACCCGTACGCGTCCGAATTCATCGGGTTCAATGTCTTTCGCTACATCACCTTCCGAACCGGCGCCGCCACGCTCACCGCACTCTTCATCGCCTTCATGGTGGGGCCGCCGCTGATCCGCACTCTCGAGCGATTCCGGGTGGGACAACCGATCCGCGCGATCGGGCCGGACCATCAGGGCAAGGCGGGCACACCGACGATGGGCGGCCTCCTGATCCTGGCCTCGCTGCTGATCTCGGTGTTGCTCTGGTCGAATCTCGACAATCGCTTCGTCTGGATCGTCATCGCCATCACGTGCGGTTACGGGCTGCTCGGGTTCATCGACGATTACCGCAAGGTCAGGGCAGGCCACAGCGGCGGGATCTCGGCGCGCGCCAAGCTCTTCTGGCAAACGACCATGGCCGTCGCGGTGGCGCTCGCGATCTACACCCATCCGGGTTTCGACGCACACCTGGCGGTTCCCTTCTTCAAGAATTTCACGCCGTACCTGGGAATCTTCTACGTCCCCTTTGCGGCGTTCGTGATCGTGGCGACGAGCAACGGCGTCAACCTGACCGACGGCCTCGACGGACTCGCGATCGGGCCGGTGATGATTGCGGCGGGCACATTCTTGATCCTCGCCTATGCGGCCGGCCACCTCGAAATCTCGCAATACCTCGCGATCAAATATGTCCCGGGCAGCGGGCATCTCGCGATCTTCTGCGGCGCACTGATCGGAGGCGGACTCGGATTCCTCTGGTTCAACGCCTCGCCCGCGCAACTGTTCATGGGAGACGTCGGTTCGCTCGCGCTAGGCGGCGCGCTGGGGACAATGGCCGTGCTGATCCGGCAGGAATTCCTGCTCCCGATCGTGGGCGGCATTTTCGTCATCGAAGTGCTCTCCGTGATGATCCAGGTGACCTCGTTTCGAATCACGGGCAAGCGCGTCTTCTTGATGGCGCCGATCCATCACCACTTCGAGAAACTCGGTTGGCCGGAACAGAAGATCGTGGTCCGCTTCTGGATCGTGTCCATCATTCTTGGGCTCGTAGCCCTTTCGACCTTGAAACTGCGCTGATGGACGAAATTGCCAATCAAAAGATCTTGGTGCTGGGGCTCGGAGTAAGCGGGCTCAGCGCCGCCAATTTTTGCATCGCACGCGGGGCGAGCGTGACCGCCGCCGACGAGCGGAACGAGAACCAACTCGGCGGACTCGAGAAGCTCGATCGCCGCGCGGTCCGCGCGCTCGGCCGAGCGTTTCCCGATCCGCGCGATTTCGATCTCGTGATTCCGAGCCCTGGCATCGCGCCCAAGCGCTACCGCGATCGGGCGCGGCGTGTCTGGGGCGACATCGAAATCGCCGGCCGGGCCATCTCGGCTCCGATCATCGCGGTCACGGGGACCAACGGCAAATCGACGACGGTCCGCTTGATCGAGGAGATGCTCAAGGCCGCCGGTGCACGCGCACGCGCCGCGGGCAACCTGGGGACGCCGGCTCTCGAACTCGTCGGCGAGCCGCTCGATTTCGCGGTTCTCGAAATCTCGTCTTTTCAGCTCGAGAGCGTCGAGACCTTCCGGCCAAGCGTCGCTGTGATGCTGAACATCACGCCGGACCACCTCGACCGTCACGGCAGCTTCGACGCGTACGCGGCCGCCAAGGCCAAGCTGCTCGCGAATCAGCGCGAAACCGACACGGCGGTGCTGCATCTCGACGATCCGACGCTGGCCGCGCTCGCAGCGACCGCTCGCGCGCGTGTGTTTCCGTTCCGCAGCCAAGGTGCGATCTCGCCGGGCGCGTTTCTCGATGCGGGCTCGGTCGTTCTCTGCGAACGAGATGCGCGGCCGGTTCGCGTCTCGCTCGACGCCATGCAGCTGACGGGACATCACAACCGCGAGAACGTGCTCGCCGCGTTGGCTGCCGTGCACGCAGCGGGCGTCGACGCGCTGCGCGCCGCGGGCGCGCTGGCATCATTCGTCGGCCTTCCGCATCGAAGCCAATTCGTCGGCGAGATCCGCGGCATCCGTTACGTGAACGACTCCAAGGCCACCAATCCGGGCGCAGCGATCCGCTCGATGGCGGGCTATTCCGAGAACCTCATCTGGATCGCGGGCGGCAGAGACAAGGATCTCGATTTTCGAGAACTCGCCGACACGGCCGCCAAGCGGGTTCGCGCCGCCGTGCTGATCGGTGAGGCCGCGAAGAAACTCGAAGCCGCGCTCGCGGGGCGCGTCGATGTCTACGCCGCCGAATCGCTCGAAGCAGCGGTCGTGCGCGCGTCTCAACTCGCGCAGACCGGCGATGTCGTCCTGCTCGCCCCTGCGTGCGCGAGTCAGGATCAATTCCGCGATTTCGAGCAGCGAGGTGAGCGATTCAGCGCCGCCGTCGCCGCACTGAAGACCGCAGGAGCGCGATGAGCAGCCGTATGTCGCGCCGCTATTCGCCGCGTTCGAACTCCGAACGCAGATCGCCCAATTCCAGCGCGCTGACCGCCAGCGCTCTCGACGGCGGAGTGATTGCCGCGGTTTCGTTCCTCACCGGAATCGGTCTCGTGATGATCTACAGCCTCACGGCGCCACTCTCGAATGCGAGCGCGATGCCGCCCCAGTTCAGCCGTCAGTTGTTCGTGCTCGCGGTGAGCATTCTCGCCGTGGTCGCTGCGCTGCGCGTGCCGCTCGCCGCGTGGCGACGACTCGCGTTGCCGCTCTGGGGATTTTCGAACGTTCTGCTGCTCGCCACTTTGTTCGCGGGCATCGAAGTCAACGGCGCTCGGCGCTGGCTCGAGCTTTTCGGCTATCGCCTGCAGGCCGCTGAATTCGCAAAGTTCGCGACGCTCCTCGCAGTCGCGGTGCTGCTGACCGCAACGCCCTCGCGTCGAATGCGCCTGAAGCCCGTGATCGGCGCCGCCGCCCTCTGCGTTCCGCCCGCCGCGCTGCTGCTGCTGCAGCCTAATTTCGGCAGCGTGCTCGTGCTCTTCGCATCGGTTGGGGTCTTGCTCTTCGCCGCGGGAATTCCGATGCGGCTCTTGATCCCGCCCGCCGCGCTCGCGATCGGCGGCGCCTGGCTGTACGTCGCGCTGCGCCCCTACGCGCAAATGCGCTGGATCGGCTTCCTCGATCCCTGGGCGGCCGCATCGCGAGAAGGTTTTCAACTCGTGCAGTCCTTCGTGGCATTCGGGCGCGGCGGCTTCTTTGGCATGGGTATCGGTGGTGGGCGGCAAAAACTCTACTACCTGCCCGAGATGCACACGGACTTCATTCTCGCGGGGGTCGCTGAAGAGCTCGGGCTCGTCGGCGTGCTGCTCGTTCTCGGCGCCTTTGCGGCGTTCGTCTGGGCGGGTGCGCGGATCGCCCGCCGCGCCCAGGATTCGTTCGCCGCGTTGGTCGCGATCGGGATGACGACTTCGATCGGTGTCCCGGCGGCGATCAACGCGGCGGTGGTGATGGGCATGTTGCCGACGATGGGCTTCACGCTGCCCTTCGTCTCGTACGGTGGAAACTCGCTGCTCATGTGTTCTCTCGCGGTCGGAATCCTGCTCCGGATTGGTGCCTGCGAGGCAGCGCCGGATCAAGCGCGCATCTCGGGTGCTTCGCGCCGAGGAATCGGTCGAACGTGACGCAAGCACGGCGAAATCACCACTGGGTGGTGGCGGGCGGCGGGACCGGAGGACACGTCACGCCCGCGCTCGCGCTGGCCGAGCAGATTCGCAAACGGGGTGACGCGGTGTTGCTGATGGGGACCGATCGAGGTCTCGAAACGCGCCTCGTACCCGAGGCCGGCTTCGACCTGCTCGCGCTCCCCGCGCAGCCGATCTTCGGCCGAAGTCTCGCGGCGCGGGCGCAGACGCTCCCGGCGTTTGCACGCGCCTGTTGGTCCGCGTGGAGGGCGCTCGGTGCCTTCGACACCGACTTCGTGATCTCCGTCGGGGGTTACGCGTCCATGCCCGCGGTGATCGCCGCAGCGCTGAGGCGAACCCCGATCGCGCTCGTCGAGCCCAACGCGATACCGGGGCGCGCCAACCGCGCGGCGGCGCGCTTCGCCAAGCGGATCTTCGTGCAATTCGAACGCGCGACGCAGATCTTTTCGCAAGCGGGTGCGGCGGATCGCGTGCGCAACACGGGCGTACCCCTGCGCGAGAACCTGATCGCGGCCTTCCGGAACCTTCCGAAACGGCGAATCGCGAAGCCGCCCTATCGGCTGCTGATCGCCGGCGGAAGCCAGGGGGCGCGCCAGATCAACAACGCGATGATCGAGGCGGCAGCGCAGTTGGACGCTTCTAGGATCGAGATCTTTCATCAGACGGGCGAAGTCGACCGGCAGCGAACCGAGGCCGCGTATCGAGCAGCGGGACTGCGGGCCGAAGTCGTCGCATTCGAACCCGACATGCCCGCGCGTTACCGCTGGGCGGACCTCGCGCTGTGTCGGTCTGGAGCGCTCACCGTGGCCGAGCTCGCGCTCGCCGCCTTGCCGGCACTGCTGGTCCCCTACCCGTTTGCGGCAGACGACCACCAGACCGCCAACGCGGCGGCGCTCGTCGCGGCGGGAGCCGCGAGGATGCTCGACGAAAATCCGCTGGGCGGACCGCGCGTCGCGCGCGCGCTACGCGAAGCCTTCGAGGCGCCCGAGCAGCTCGCAGCCATGGGCGACGGCGCCGCCAAGCTGGCTCGCCCCGACGCCGCGGCGCGGATCGTCGAAGACTGCGCGCAGCAGATGAGGAGGTAGGCGTGGAGCGTCGCATCCAACAGATCCACTTCGTCGGAATCGGCGGCATCGGGATGTGCGGCCTGGCCGAGCTGCTCCACAACCAGGGCTACCGCGTGACGGGCTCGGACCTGAGGACGGGTGCGACCGTCGAGCGACTGATCGGCCTCGGCGTTCCGGTCTTGATCGGCCACGCGCCCGCAAACGTCGGCAGCGCCGACGTCGTCGTCTACTCGTCGGCCGTGCGCGCGAACAACCCCGAACTCCGCGAAGCCGAAGCCCGAGACATACCCGTGATCGCGCGAGCGGAGATGCTCGCCGAAGTGATGCGCCTCAAGAACGGGATCGCGATTGCGGGCAGTCACGGCAAGACGACGACCACCTCGTTCATCGCACACATGCTAGGCGAGGTCGGCTTGGATCCGACAGCGATCATCGGCGGCCGCGTTTTTGCACCCGGAAGCGCTCCGACCGGCGCTCGACTCGGAGCGGGGGATCTGCTCGTCGCGGAAGCGGACGAGAGCGACGGCTCGTTTCTGCGCCTCACTCCGGTGATCGCAGTCGTGACCAACATCGACCCTGAACACCTCGATCACTACGGATCCTACGAGGCGTTGCAGCAGGCCTTCACGTCGTTCGCCAATAGGGTTCCGTTCTGGGGTCTTTCGATCCTCTGCTTCGATCATCCGGGCGTCCAGGCGATTCTTCCGCAGATGACGCGGCGCAAAGTGACCTACGGCTTCGCCCCGCAGGCGGACCTCGTCGCGAGCGCGGTCGAGACCGAGGGTACTGGCATGCGATTCGCGGTTCGCGAACGCGGATCCGAGCTCGGAACCGTGCGCATCCGGCTGCCGGGGCGCCACAACGTCTTGAACGCTCTCGCGACGATCGCGGTGAGTCGCGAACTGAATGTTCCGTTTGCCGAAACCGCCGCGGCGATGGAGAGGTTTCTCGGCATCGAGCGGCGCTTCGAGCGCAAGGGAGAAGTCGCCGGCATCTGCGTGTATGACGACTACGGCCACCACCCCGCCGAGATCCGCGCCACGCTCGCGTCGGCGCGGGCGTTCCATCCGGGACGCATCGTCGTCGCCTTCCAGCCTCATCGATACAGCCGGACCCGCGATCTCTGGGAAGATTTCATCACGGCGTTCAACGACGCCGACTTCGTCGTGATGACGGAAATCTACGCGGCGGGCGAAGAGAAGATCCCCGGAATCGAGTCCGCGCCGCTCGTGGAGGCGATCTGCGCCCACGGCCATCGGAACGCGCATTTCGTCGCAGACCTCGATGCGGTCGTCGATCGACTCGTCGACGAACTCCGGTCCGGCGACCTCGTCATCACGCTCGGGGCCGGAAGCATCTCGGCGCTCGGGCAGCGACTGCTCAACAGCTTGCAGGAGGCACGCGGGTGATCGCGAAATTGCTGCGCGATGCGCTCGAAGAAGCGCTCGGAGATCGGGTGCGATTCGATCATCCGCTCGCGCGCTGTACGTCACTGCGAGTGGGCGGCCTGGTGGATGCATTGGTGACACCGACGACGCGCGAAGAGATCGCGCGTGCGCTCGAGATCTGCGCGGAACACCAGATTCCCCACTGCGTGATCGGAGCGGGTTTCAACACGCTCGCCCTGGACGATCGCCTGGAGGGCGTCGCGCTCCAACTCGGCAAGCTTCGCCGGCTCGAGGAGAGGCCGGACTGCGGCTTGCGGGTGGAAGCGGGCGTCTCCCACAGCCAACTCGTGAATTTCTGCATCGAGCGCGGTCTCGCCGGGCTCGAATTCGGCGCGGGAATCCCGGGAACCGTCGGCGGCTGGCTCGCGATGAACGCGGGCATCCCAGGTCGCGAAGTGAAGAACGCCGTCCGTGAGATCGAAGTCATCAGCCCGACCGGACGCAAGTTGCGGCACATCCCGGGCAGCGCGCTTCGCTTCGTCTACCGCGGCCTGCGCGGGCTCGCGCCGGGATCGGTGATCGTGTCCGCCCTGTTCGAGGTCAGCCTTTCCGACACCCACACGGTTCGCGCGGAAGTCGACCGTTTGCTGAAGGCGCGCGCAAGCAGCCAGCCGCTCAACGTTCCGTCCTGCGGATCGGTGTTCAAGAATCCACCCGGCGATTTTGCTGGCCGCCTGATCGAAGCCGCAGGCCTGAAGGGGGTTCGTGTGGGCGGCGCCGAGATTTCGCCGGTTCACGCCAACTTCATCACCAACTGCGGGGGCGCGACGGCGGCAGACGTACTGGATCTGATCAAGGCCGCTCAGGCAGCGGTCTGGCGCACGGCTCGCGTGCGTCTCATCCCCGAAGTTCGAATCATCGGAGGAAAGACATGAACGACCACCCGCGACAGCAATGGCGAAGTTCGGGCAGCGCAAATTCCCAGCGCGAGCGCGAATTCTCCAGGCGACAAAAGCGCGCGCAGAAACACCTGGAACGGGTTCGCAGCGAGCCGATGCTGAAACCGCGTCTGGGTGTCGTGGTTCCATTCGCGGTCGTCGCTTCGCTGGCGATCGGCGCGCTCTTCGGCAGCCCGCTGGTCGCTGCGGCGCGCAGCTGGATCGGCGGTGAGCCGGTCCGCCTCGAGGCGATCTCCGTGCGCGGGGTCGAGCACCTGACGCTCGCCGAGATCGCGCGCTCCACGGGACTGCCGCCCGGAGCGGAGTGGGCATCGATCGATCCAAGCGAAATCGAAGCGAGCCTGCTGCAGAACCCGTGGATCGCCGAAGCGAGCGCATTGCGCCTGCCGACGGGCCGAGTGCTCGTCCGCGTAACCGAGCACACTGCGCGCGCGCGAACTGTGATCGGCAAGCCTGCGCAGGAATTCGCCGTCAACGCACAGGGGGAGCCTTTCGCTCCGACGGACGCCCGCCTCGCTCCGGGGCTTCCGCTGCTGGTTCCGAGCTTTGCGGTCGAACCCGACGCCGCGGATGAACGCCTCGCACGCGCGATCGCGCTCGCCTATCGGCTGCCCGAATTCGACCTGCCCGTGCCGTCGGAGTTGTTCATCCCGGAGGATTCGGACCCGGAGGGGTTTGCGCTGCGGCTGCCGAACCTCAAGGCGCGCATCGTCTTGGGTCACAGCCACTTCGACGCGCGCCTTTCGAGCCTCGCCCGCCTTCTCGCAGCCGGACTCGAGGAGGTCGAGGACTCTGAAACATTGGATCTTCGCTTCGCAGACCAGGCGGTTCTGCGCGGTGCACCGTCCCCGCAAGGGGCGGAATCAGCGGCGATGCTGCGCGGACGCGCGGTGTCGTCCAATGCGAGACCGACCGGTTCGCCGGCGGTCCGAGCCGGCGCGTAGACGCGCGCCGCGTGGAAGTCTCTAACGGGCTTTCACAGAAAGGGGGGAGAGATGAATCGCGCTGAGAATATGATCGTTGGGCTGGACATTGGAACGACCAAAATCTGTGTCATCGTCGCTGAGAGAACCGAAAACGGAGTCGACATCATCGGAATCGGGACGCACCCCTCGCGCGGCCTGCGCAAGGGAGTGGTGGTGGACATCGATGCCACGGTGGACTCGATCAAGCGGGCCGTCGAAGAGGCGGAACTGATGGCCGATTGTGAGATCACATCGGTGTATGCGGGAATCGCGGGAGGACACATCAACGGTTTCAACTCCCACGGAGTGGTTGCCGTCAAGGACCGGGAAGTTCGCGAGGGGGACATCCGACGCGTGATCGATGCCGCCAAGGCGGTCGCGATCCCGATGGACCGCGAGGTGATCCACGTGATCGCGCAGGAGTTCATCATCGACGACCAGGATGGGATCCGCGAGCCGCTCGGCATGAGCGGCGTCCGGCTCGAGGCCAGGGTCCACATCGTGACGGCCGCGGTGACCAGCGCACAGAACATCGTGAAGTGCGCGAATCGGGCCGGACTCAACGTGATGGACATCGTGCTCGAGCCGCTCGCATCCGCGGAGGCCGCGCTCGCGGGAGACGAGCGCGAGCTCGGTGTCTGTCTGATCGACATCGGCGGAGGCACGACGGACATCGCGGTCTTCGACGCTGGAGCGATCAAACACACTTCGGTGCTCGGACTTGGCGGTTATCACATCACCAACGACATTGCGGTCGGTTTGCGCACACCGTTCGATGAGGCGGAGCGGATCAAGAAGAAGTTCGGCGTGGCCGCGGCGCGCTACTTGTCTGGAGACGACATCCTCAGCGTTCCGAGCGTCGGCGGACGCCGCCCGAGGCAGATGTCGCGCAAGATGCTGTGCGAAATCATCGAGCCGCGCGTCGACGAGATCCTCAACCTGGCGCGTCAGGAACTCACGAAGTCGGGACTCGAACACCGGATCCCATCCGGTGTCGTTCTCACGGGCGGCTGCTCGGCGCTCGAGGGAATCGCGGAACTCGCGGAAGAGATCTTCGAGGCGCCGGTGCGACGCGGGATTCCGCGAAACATCGGCGGACTGCAGGACGTGGTACGCGGTCCCATGTATGCGACGGGTGTTGGGCTCGCGCTCTTCGGCGCTTCGCAGGAGCAGAGCCGTGGACAGTCGCGCTTCCGAATCCGCGACGAATCGATCTTCGGTCGGGTGCGTCAGCGCATGCGAGAATGGTTCTTCGCGGAGGGCGAATAGCCGTGGGCCGTGTGGGGTGCCTCCTGTCCCCCAGGGGAAAGTTGGCGCCCCCCGGGAATTTTCGCAACTATCGGTCTAAGCTGGCACAAAATAGTCGGTTTCATGTTACATTCCGCGCGTTCTTGAGATCGCGGGGGGGGGAAAGCGATGTCCAAGAGAAAGAATGAGTATCCGTATTCGTCCAGATCGTCCCAGGCGGGGGAAGATCAACCCGCCCTTTCGGATCGGCTGATCCGCTCCGACGAGGGGCGCGAACTGCTGCAATTCGAGGGCGGCCCGTCGCGCGCGTCGATCAAGGTGATCGGCGTCGGCGGAGGCGGAGGCAATGCGGTCAACACGATGATCGCGTCGGGGCTGACGGGCGTCCAATTCATCGCTGCCAACACGGACTCCCAGGCTCTCCAGCACAACCGCGCCGCGATCAAGCTCCAACTGGGCGACAAGGAGACGCGCGGGCTCGGTTGCGGTGCGGATCCCGACAAGGGCCGCAATTCCGCGACGGAGGTGCGCGATCGCATCCGCGAACTGCTCGAAGACACGGACATGGTGTTCGTGACCGCCGGCCTTGGCGGCGGCACCGGAACCGGCGCCGCTCCGATCGTGGCGGAAGTCGCGCGCGAACTCGGAGCGCTCACTGTCGGAGTCGTCACCAAACCCTTCTACTTCGAAGGGCGCATGCGGATGAAACACGCGGAGCGCGGCCTCGACGAGCTCCATCGCGTGGTCGACACGGTGATCACCATCCCGAACCAGCGGCTGCTCGCACTCGCGGGCAAGAACACCTCGGTCCGCGACTCTTTCCGACTCGCGGACGAAGTGCTCTTCAACGCCGTGCGGGGCATCTCGGACCTGATCACGATCCACGGTCTGATCAACCTCGACTTCGCCGACGTCCGCACGATCATGAACGAAATGGGCGTCGCGCTGATGGGCACCGGCAGCGCGTGCGGCGAAGATCGCGCCGTCGCAGCCGCGCGCGCGGCGATCTCGAGCCCTCTGCTCGAGGACCTCTCGATCGAGGGCGCGCATGGCGTGTTGATCAACATCACGGGCGGTGAGGATCTCTCGCTGTTCGAGGTGAACGAGGCCTCCAGCCTGATCCAGGAGGCCGCGCACGAAGACGCCAACATCATCTTCGGCGCTGTGATCGACGAGAACATGCCCAAGGGTGAGATGCGGGTCACCGTGATCGCGACGGGCCTCGACGACTCGCGCGTGCGCCGCAGCCCGGACCTCGACTGGCGGGCGAACTCGCGCGCGAATGTGACACCGCTTCGGCCCGAGTCGAACTCCGCGAGCCCGCCGGAAAGGTTGACGCCGGCGGCCAGCCGAGACGCCCAGCCGACCCAGGCCGAGTTCCGCGAACTCGCGCCCTCCCAGTCCCAGGCGCCGCTCCATTCGGGGCCGGAGTATGGCAGCACGGCGGATTGGGTGTCCCCGTTCGACGACGAGCTGGACATCCCGACGTTTCTGCGTCGATCGGCGGATTGAGCGCCCGGGTGACTGGGGCCGGGCAGAGTTGCGCATCGACTTCCGCCGTATTGCGGCCGCCGGAGTTTTTCTCGGTGACCAGACTCACGGTTTTGGAATTGTCGTTTGCTAGCACTCAAGTGTTGGCGGAATCGTTCGAAAGAACTATCAGGTGCGGCTGAGGTCGCCGCAGCTGGCAATTGGGAGAACACGTGAGTCGAGCGCTGAGAAGCCAGAAACTCTGGCTCTCACTGACCTATCTGGGCCTGATTCTGCTGATGGCCCGCACCTACGCCTGAGCGGACGACCCCGCCCGCAGCGCTGAATCGCAGCGCTGAATCGCAGCGCTGAATCGCAGCGCTGAATCGCGGCGCGCCTACCGCGGGCTGCCGGAGCGGTGGCCTTGGTCCGCTAGCCGGGCAGCGCCTCGACCGGCGCCTGAATTTCCATCGCATTGAAGAAATACGCGATTTCGACGCGCGCCGTCTCGCGCGCATCCGACCCGTGCACGGCGTTGCGCTCGATGTCGCTGCCGTGATCGCCCCGAATCGTACCGGGCGCCGCCTCGGTCGAATTGGTGGGCCCCATCAGTTCGCGGTTCTTCGCGATCGCATTCTCGCCCTCGAGCACACTCACGACGATCGGGCCCTCGGTCATGAACTTCACGAGGTCGTTGAAGAACGGCCGCTCCTTGTGGACCGCGTAGAAGCCGCGAGCCTGCGCGTCGCTGAGCCGCATCTTCTTGAGCGCGATGATCGTCAGACCCGCCTCCTCGAAGCGGCTCAGGATGTCGCCGGTGGCGCCCGTCGCGACGGCATCGGGTTTGACGATCGAAAGGGTGCGCTCCAGCGGGGCCATTGCTTGATCTCCTAGTGAATCTCGTTCGTTCGGGCGCGCGAGTTTAGCTGCAGCCGGCGGATTCGGGAAGCGACGATCGGCGCGAAGTCGCCGCTCAGGCGACCCGGAGAATCAGCTTGCCGAAGTGCTCGCTCGCCGCGACCACGCGGTGCGCGTCGGCGGCCTGCGCGAGCGGCAGGACGCGATCGATCACCGGGCGAATCGCGCCCGCCGCGAGCGCGGCACCGAAGCGCGCCTCGAACGCGGCGATCGTGGCCGCTTTCGCGCCGACGCTTCGGGCGCGCATCGTCGAGCCGATGATTTGCAGCCGGCGCCTCAGTAGCGGAGCCAGCTCGATCTTCGCACTCGAGCCGCCCATCAGTCCGATTACCAAGAGCCGGCCCTCCACGGCCAGCGCCGCGAGATTTTGTTCCAGGTACGCGGCCCCGATCGAATCGAGCACCGCGTCGACCCCGCGACCGCCGGTCTGTTCGCGCACCGCTTCGACGAAATCCTCACTCCGGTAATTGACGGCGCGGTCCGCTCCGAGTTCGACGCAGCGAGCGCATTTCTCGGGCGATCCCGCCGTGACCACGATCGTGCCCCCGACGCGCTTGACGAGTTGGATCGCGGCGGTGCCGATGCCGCTGCCGCCGCCGTGGACCAGCACCGAACCACCGTCGCGCAGCGCGGCGAGTTCGAAGAGATTCAAGAAAACGGTGAGGAAGACTTCCGGAATGCCCGCAGCCTGTTCGAGCGACAGGCTCTCGGGCACCCGCATCGCGCAGCCCGCCGCGACGACCACCTGCTCCGCGTATCCCCCGCCCGCCAGCAGCGCCATCGCGCGGTCTCCGACCTTCCAGCCCTCCACATCGGCGGCGACCTCGGCGACTTCACCCGCGCACTCGAGCCCGAGGATCGGCGACTCGCCCGGCGGCGACGGATACAGACCCTGGCGCTGGAGCAGATCCGCGCGGTTGACGGCGCTCGCGACGACGCGGATCCGGATCGCTCCCGGCCGCAGCTCGGGCGCGGGCACTTCGCCGAGCTTCATCACCGACGGATCGCCGGGCTGATCGAAGACGATCGCTTTCACGCCGCGCAGCGTATCACGCAGCGCCGGGTCTGCTGGAACTCGGCGCATCTCCCAGATTGAACCCCCACTGCCCGGCTCGATTGGGACCCCAACGGCCCGGCTCGATTGGACCCCCACTGCCTGGCCCGATTGAACCCCCACTGCCCGGCCCGGATTGCACCCGACCACCCGGATTCGACCCCCACTGCCCGGCCCGGATTGGACCCGACCACCCGGATTGGACCCCCACTGCCCGGCCCGGTAGGCTAGGCGGGCCGGAGGTGGATGGAGGATCGCTGGCGGGCAAACACCGCCCGCGGGAGGAAAGTCCGGGCTCCATAGGGTAGGGAGGTCGCTAACGGCGACCCGGGGCAACCCGAGGGAAAGCGCAACAGAAACCAAACCGCCGATGGCTGATGATCGGTGCACTGAAAGGTGCGCCGGGAGGAACAGGCAAGGTTGAAACCGTGGGGTAAGAGCCCACGCGCGACTGCCGGGTGACCGGCGGCGGGGCAAGCCCCTCCCGGAGCAAGCTCGAATAGGGAAGCTGTCGAGGGCGACCCGCCCGAAGCAGCCGCGTCGCAAGACACGGCCGCCAGCATCCGGGTCAGAGTGCTCGATCGACGCAGCAATGCGTCGCCTAGATGAATGATCCTCGCCGGCTTCCGGGAAACCGGAGGTCGGAACAGAACCCGGCTTACAGTCCACTTTGGGTGCGCGTGCGCGCCCAAACCCGGGGGAAGAAGCGCAAGCCACGCCCCTGGCGCTCCAGGCCACGCAGCTGCGGCGGGAGCGGCCCAACAACGGCCGCTCCCGCCAACCTCGCTGCGCTTGCAGCCGCCCCACAGAGCCCGTTTTCCGCTCTAGCTCATCCTTCGGAACGGCCCTTCGACTTCGTAGGTGATGCCGACGCTTCCCGCACCGGCGCGTTGCGAGCTGAAATACAGCCGGCGGCCGAGCGGCTCGAAATTAGGCCGCGCTCGTCGTGTCAAGGCGCATCAAATAATGAGTCTCGGTTTCGCCTTGCGTGGTGAAACCAAGGCGTTCGTAGAGCTGCGTCGCGGGATTGACCTTGAGCACCTGAAGCTCTACAGGAAGGCCCATGGAATCGGCCCTTCCGCAGACGCCCTCGATCAGTGATGTGCCAATCCCGCGCCGCTGATAGGACGGTGCAATCTCGATGGCGGCCAAAAACAAGCGAGCCGGTTCTTCGACCACCCGGATGTAGCCGATGCTTTCAGCGGCACATTGAACGATCTGTAGTTCAGTCTGATCCGTCGCGAAAGCGTCACGAAAGCGCGTGGCCTGAAACTCGTGGTCCCAGCCCCAGGTCCTGTCGACGTAATCTTTCATCGTGACTTGATGGAGCCACCAGAGGAAGTCGTAGTCGGTGGCTGCTGCCGCTCTGACGCGGATCTCTTTTATCATCTTGCGCGGCCTAACGCCGCGCTTCAGCTGCGGCGCGCAGCGCCGTCAGCTGCATGCTGTTGTTAGGCGCCCTTCACGCGGCCGCCCATTCACCGGACAGCAACGCCGCCTGCTCCAGAACCGTTTGCGTCGCCTTCTCCTGCTTGTCCGGCGGATACCCGTGTTTGCGCAAGATGCGCTTGACGTGCCCGCGCAGCTGCGCCCGCACGTTCTCGCGCAAGGTCCAGTCGATCGTCACGTTCTTCCGCACCGTTTCGACCAGTTCGCGGGCGATTGCGCGCAACGTGTCGTCGCCCAGCACCTTGACCGCACTGTCGTTGGTCTCCAGCGCGTCATAGAACGCGAGCTCATCCTCGCTCAGGCCCAGGGCGTCGCCGCGCGCGCTGGCTTCGCGCATGTCCTTCGCCAGCTGGATCAACTCCTCGAGCACCTGCGCCGCTTCGATCGCGCGATTCTGATAGCGGCGGATCGTCTGCTCCAGCATCTCGGCGAATGAACGTGCCTGGACGACGTTCTTGCGCCGGCGTTTGCTGAG
>CAZBSV010000039.1:0-2835 GCA_964494795.1 uncultured Spirochaetales bacterium
CGCGGCACAGGAGCGGCTTTCCGTCTCGGAGAACCGCCATCTGGAAGTCCACAGCCGCTTCGCGAAGCGGCTTGATGTCGATCTCGTGCCCGAGGCGCCGCGACAACTCGTACGAGAGGTCCGCCTCCCGCGAAAAGTCCATCGGACCAGTCATGAACACCCCGACGTCGACGTCGCGGAACGGCTCACCACGCGCGAACGAGCCGTGAACGTAGGCGAAGACGATCTCCGGATCGCGCTCGAGTTCTTCCCGCAGGCGCACGACGAGAGCCTCGCGATCCCGCGGCTCCATGTTTTCAGGCGTGCGGAAGCGTTTCTCAGTGAAGGCTGGCATGGCCGCCAATTATGGAGTGACGGCCTTGGATTGAAAGGCGGCCCTTTTGGAGTGCGTGCGCTTCAGCGCCTGTACCCTTCCCGCGTCGCCTCAGGAACTGATCCCATCGATCAGGTAGGCTGAGCGGCTCCGGCAACCAACCGGGAGCGTCAATTCAGCGCGGTGCCTTCATTGAGCACCAAAAGCGGACCTACGCCCCGGTTGGGTTGACCGCGATCGACGTCCCGTGGGGAGTTTGCGCCTCGCCCGTCAAGCAAGAGAGCGCCTGTACAGGCTAAGACGAGGATCGCGGTAGCCGGCCGTCGTGGTGTTCGGCCGTCGTGGTGTTCAGTTCGTGACGTGGTTGTCTGGCTTGTGTGGCTGGACTGGAAATGGAGGTCAACGTGAATCCAACTTTTGGTGTATTTGTCGGCGTCGACTGGGCATCCCGGGAGCACGTCGTCTGTGCGTTACGGCCCGATGGCTCGATCGTAGGCCAGCGCTCGGTCGACCATTCGGGAGAAGGCCTCGGCTCGCTCGTCGCCTGGCTCCAGAAGCTCTCCGGCGAGAAGCTTCACGAAGTCGCCGTCGCGATCGAAATGCCGCACGGTGCCGTCGTCGAGACTCTTCTTGATCGAGGCTGCGCCGTCTTCTCCTTGAACCCCAAGCAGCTCGATCGATTTCGCGATCGCTTTTCCCCCTCAGGCGCCAAGGACGACCGTCGCGATGCCCGCGTGCTTGCCGATTCCCTGCGCACCGATCTTCACTGCTTCCGTCGGCTGAAGATCGAAGAGGCGCTCGTCGTGGAGCTGCGCGAGTGGTCGCGCATCCACGACGAGATCGTCGAAGAAACCGTGCGTGAGGCCAACAGGTTCCGCGACCAACTCCAGCGTTACTTCCCTCAGCACCTCGAACTCGCTTCCGACGATCTCGGGAGGCCGTGGACCTTGGAACTTTGGGAACGCATCCCCACTCCCGCAGCCGCCAAAAGAGTCCGCGCTCCTTCGGTCGAGAAGATCCTCAAGCGCAACCTCATCCGCAGGGTTGACGCCGCCGCGGTTCTAAAAACTCTCCGTCAGAAGCCGCTGACCGTCGCCCCGGGCGTCGAAACCGCCGCTGTCGCTCACATCGAACTGATCGTTGCGCGGCTGAAGGTCCTCAACCATCAGAGCCGACGCTGTACGCAGTCCCTCAAGGCTCTGCTGCAAAAACACAGCGAACCGGCGAGCAAAGAAAACGCCAAGGAAGAGAAAACGCAGCCCAGCCAGAGAGAAATCCTCGATTCCTTGCCGGGCGTCGGGCTTGTCGTGCTGGCCGGGCTGCTGTCGGAAGCACCGGATGCGGTGCGACGCGCAGACTACCACGCCCTTCGTATCCTGTCAGGAACCGCGCCGGTCACCAAGCAAAGCGGCAAGGGGCATAAGGTCCTCATGCGTAGGGCCTGTAGTACTCGGTTGCGCACGCTCTGTTACCACTGGGCTCGCACTTCCGTTCAGTGCGACGAGTTCTCTCGGAGTTTCTACGAACGTGCACGCCGGCGCGGCCACCGTTGTGCACGGGCGCTGCGTTCCCTGGCGGATCGTCTCCTCGCGATCGCGTGCTCCATGCTCCGTCACGGCACGCTCTACGATCCAAAGCGTGCTTTGAGCACTCTCTCTGTGCCCAGCTCCCTCTCCAATGCGGCTCTCGCGCCAGCGACGGTGACGCCATGAGGCGCATCGCCGCCGACCACCTGCGTGTCCTTCGCAACGCCGTGCCGATCTCAAAGCTCGTCGTCGAGCTTTCGATCCCGACGCAAAAGCACGGCGTACGGATGACATTTCGTTGTCCTCTCTGTGGAGTCTTCGCCACGGCGACGAACCCACGAACCAATCTCGCCCGCTGTTTCCGCTGCCGGCGGAACTTCAACACGATCGAGCTGGTGATCGCCGAGCGCCGTGTGAGTTTTCTCGACGCGGTGTCCACGATCGAGCGGCTCGCCGTCGTTGCTTCGAGAACCCTCGATCCATCGACCGTCGCTCAAAATCGGCAAAAAAGCCTCGATGAGCAGCTCGAGTCAAAAAAACACCCCTCTGGCTGCCCCGCTGTTGCGACTTCTCGAGTTGGCTCGACCCAAACTACCTGGCGAAAACGGCGTTTGGGGCCACCAGGAACAAGCGGGCTTTTGTTCCCAGAGTCCTCCCCACAACCCGGAGAACCACCAAACCAACGCCAGCGCTGACCGCGAATCAGAGTGTGAGTTGGTTTGACTCCACAGCGCGATCCGACTGCGATTGACGGCGTAGTCGGAGTTGCCGATCCTGAAGTCACCTCAAAGCCCCCCAGGGGCAGTTGTGACCCCGCCCCGTCGTCGTCACCTCTCGACCCAACACTGAACCACCCATCTTTCGAGTCGCCTCGGGTTTACCAACCCGAGCTTTTCCTCTTGCAGAATGGTGGGGAGTCCTTTGGCCTCCGTCTCCTTAAATCTGCGCGGAGCGGACGGGAGCGACCACAATCCGCGGACCGCGACCGTGAACGGG
>CAZBSV010000040.1:0-18493 GCA_964494795.1 uncultured Spirochaetales bacterium
GGCGATCTGCTCGAAGCGAGCGCGCAGCACCGACCGGGCGTCGGCGTCGACCCCGCGCACCGCGATCTCGAAGCGGTTCCCGCGCAGCTGTCCGGTTCGCAATTTGTGCCCGTGGGCGACTGCCTCGAGCACGCGGGCTCCCTCGAGCTCGAGCTCCAGCGCGCGTTTCGGATCGAGGCTCGGCACCGAAAACCACTGGGTGGTGACGGCGACGCGATCCTTGCGTCCCGCATAACCGATATCGCGGGCCTTCACACCGGCCAAACGCGCCAGCGCGCTGGCGACCTCCTCGGTATTGAGGAGCCGCTTCTCGACTTTCACGAAAGTGTGATTGCCCGCTCCGCTCGGCGCGTACAGCGGAAGCTCTTCGACTCGAAAGTCCTCGGGTTGCGTGCGAATGCTCGCCATCTGCATTCAGCGGCCGAGGGCCCGCGACACGGGCGCAAACGATCGGCGATGGGCGGGACAGGGTCCGAGTCGATCGAGCGCGGCGAGATGCTCGGGCGTTCCGTATCCCATGTGTCGACGGAATCCGTAGCCCGGGTAGCGCGCGTCGAGCCGACGCATCCACGCGTCGCGATACACCTTGGCGACGATCGACGCCGCGGCGATCGACGCGTCCAGAGCATCCCCGCCCAGCAGCGCCGTCTGCGGAATATCGAGATCCGGAAGCGTGTGGGCATCCACGAGCACGTGACCGGGGCGGATCGCGAGGCCGAAGATTGCGCGTTTCATCGCCTGCAGCGACGCGCAATGGGTGTTGAGACGGTCCACGTCCGCAGCCGAGATCTCTGCGAGATGGATCGCGCTTGCCTGCGCGCGGATTGCGAGATCCAGCGCCTCGCGCGAGCGGGGCGTCAAGCGCTTGGAGTCATCGAGGCCGCTGAGTGCATCGAGTTCGACCTCGTGTGCGAAGATCACCGCTGCGGCCACGAGCGGCCCAGCCAGCGGCCCGACGCCGACCTCATCGACCCCGGCGACGAACCCCACGCCTGTTTTCAGCAATCGATCGCGTCGCGCGAAAAAGCGACACAAGCGCTCGCGTTCGGCGCGCTTTGCATTCTCGCGCCGGTCGAACCGCGCGGCGAGCGCGCGCGCTCCGAGGCGCGGATCCGCGCGCAACAACTCCGAGATGCGTCCGCACTCCTCCGGAGAAGAGCTCGCTTCGAGCCGCGAGCGGATTCCAGCCAAGGGCAGCCGCGCCCAGTCGCTCACGCTCATGCTCCTCTTGGGATCCGCTCGCCTTTCATGCTCATCTTGAAATCGACTCGAAATTGCGCTCAGCGGGCAAGCAGCACCGCAACCGGCGAGATCCTCACCACGGCGGAAGAATTGCTACCGAGGAAGTAGTCGGTGATGCGATTGCGCCCATAGGCGCCCATCACGATCAGGCCCGCGCGAACCTCGCGCGCAGAATCGACGATCTTCACATCCGGCCGACCCAGCGTCGAAGAAATCTCGCGAACGGGCACCGGAAGCGATCCCGCGAGGGCGCGCACCTCTTCGAAACGCGCGATCGCGCGACCCTTGTCCTTCGAGTCCACGAAGACGTGTATCGGTGCGCCGAGCTGGGTGGCCAGCTTGACGGCGAGGGAAGCGCCGATTCTCGAACCCGCGGAACCGTCGAACGCGAGTACGATCGGGCCCGCGAGCTGTGCACCAGCGGGGACCACGAGGGCCGACTTGGCGGTCTTGCGGATCACCCCGCTCACCGTCGAGCCGATCAAGCCGGTTCGATAGGCGGCGTGCTGGCCGTCTCGCCCGAGGACGATGAGGTCCGTCTTCTGACCGCGCTCGGCGATTCGGTCGTCGGCGATCCCCTGCAACACTTCGGTGCTGTACTCGACCCCGGCTGCGCGGGCGCGCTCGCCGAAGCGCCGACAGATCGCCTCCGCGCGGGCCTTCAGGTAGCTGGCCATCGCTTCGGGCGGAGGGGGTGCGACGCCGAGGCCGTCGTCTTGCATGCCGCGCGCAAAGCGATCCTCGACGACCGAGACTCCGATTACGCGCGCCGTCAGCCGACTCGCCAGTTCGGCCGCGAAGCGCTCCGCCGCTCCAGCGGTCTCGGATCCGTCCGTCGCAACCAGGATCGATGAAGTCATCCCGTCTAGCTCCCTGCGGACGCGTCGGCGCTAATTGCGATCGCCGTTTGCGAACCCTCGCATCCGCCGCTCACCCCACCCTTGGTTCGCGCGCTGAGGTTACGGGATCCCCGCGGGAATTGTCAATCGACACCCAGCGCCCGCGAAGTACCGCAGCAGGTCGGTCTCGGTCAGGAGCCCGACCAGCTTGCCGTCTTCGACGACCGGCAAGCAGCCGATGCGCTTTTCCGCCATGAGCCCAGCGGCGTGCTCGATCTGGGCGTCCGGGGAAATCACGATCGGCGGGGCCGACATCACCCGCGTGATTTCCACCACCTGAAGAAACGCGCGCCGCTGTTCGACGCCAAATCCGCTGAGATTGGACAGCGAGGCGCGCAGCAGATCGCGCTCGGAGATCACGCCGACGAGCGCGCCGCCGCGAACGACCGGTATGTGACGCAGACCGCCGAGCGTCATGATATCCTCGACCGTCGACAGGGTGTCTCCCGCGCTGATCGTGATGACGCCCGTCTGCATGATTTCGCAGACGCGGGTGGTTTCGCTCAGCGCATCGACCCACGACTCAGTCACCACCTGATCCCTCCACGGCGGGAATTTTACTCGATGGCGCAGTCGCGAGGGAAGCAAAGAGTTGTGCCCTCCAAGCCGTCGACGGCGTCGTCGAAGCGCGCAGGCGCGGAAGAATCGGAGAGTCTGGGGGCAATCCCCGAGCTGATGCGCCGCGCGATCGCATTGGGGCTGACCGGCTTTTTCACCACAGAAGAAGCGATCCGACGCGCACTCGGGGATACCGTCCCGAAGGACTGGACGGATTACCTCGCCGAAAGCAGCGATCGAACCCGCAGCGAATTTCTCGACCGACTGAGCCGCGAGATCGCGGGGATGCTCAAGGACATCGACATCGCCGCCGTCCTCGAGCGCCTGCTCGAGGGACGCACGCTGAAGCTGAGCGCAGAGTTCAAGCTCAGCGACGACGCAGACGGCCGCGGCCGAACCCGGGTTCGCGTCGAGACCGAAGTCGATCGCGCGAAGGACTGACGGCGCGCGGTAAGCGCTGCCAGATCGACCGGTCGCCGATGGCGACCTCGCGACCGGTCGCCGATGGCGACCTTAGCGCTCGGTCGCATCCTCGCGTTCACGCTTGAAGGTCACGAATGCCATGCAGGGTCGCGGCGAAGAGTCCCGCATCGCGAATTGGAGACCGTCGTAGATCCAGCCCTTGGAAACCCACTCGTTGACGACGCGTTCGATCACTTCGTCGGTGACGGTGGAGGTTTCGACGATTTTGTACTCGATGGACACGGATCTCCCTAGGTGTTGGGGGATGGGGGTTAGGCGTTCAGACGGCCCGCGATCTCGACCGCCGCGTAGCTCGCGATCCAGTCGGCGCCCGCGCGCTTGATGGCGACCAGCGCTTCGTCCATCGCGCGGTCCGCGTCGATCCAGCCGCGTTGGCCGGCGGCTTTGATCATCGCGTATTCGCCGGAAACCTGGTAGGCGGCCAGCGGGAGATCGAACTCCCGGCGCGCGTCCGCTAGCAAATCGAGATACGGAAGCGCGGGCTTGATCATCAGCGCGTCCGCACCTTCTTCGAGATCGAGACGCATTTCGCGCAGCGCCTCCCGGCGATTGGCCGGATCCATCTGGTAGCTGCGCCGGTCACCGAATTGCGGCGCGCTCTGTGCGGCCTCGCGGAACGGACCGTAAAAGGCGCTCGCGAACTTCGCCGCATACGAGAGGATCGCGACGCCGGAAAAGCTCTGCGCGTCGAGCGCGGCGCGAATCGCGGCGACCCGCCCATCCATCATGTCGGAAGGCGCCACGACGTCCGCACCGGCCCGCGCGTGGGACAATGCGGTTGCCGCCAGCCGCTCGAGCGAGGGGTCGTTGTCGACATCGCCGTTGGAGACGACTCCGCAGTGACCGTGATCGGTGTACGCGCAGAGGCAGACATCGGTCATCACGCACAGGTCCGGCTCGGCGGCCTTGATGGCCTCGACGGCCCGTTGAACCACGCCGTCCGCGGCATCGGCACCCGAACCGCGCGCGTCCTTGGCCGCGGGTACTCCAAACAGCAAGACGGCCGGGATGCCGACGTCGTGCACGCGCTTGACTTCTGCAACCAGTGCGTCCACGGAATGGCGGAACACGCCCGGCATCGATGCGACGGGTTCGCGCACGCCTGCGCCCTCGACCACGAACAGCGGCAAGATCAGATCGTCCCGCGATAGCCGGGTTTCGCGAACCATCCGCCGCAGCGTCTCGCTCCGGCGCAGGCGGCGCATCCGCGTCATCGGGTAGCTCATCGTTCGCCCCCCCCTCGCCTGCGGCGCGTTCGGGTCGCGAGCCCCGCGACCAGCGCCCGCGCGGTCGGTTCCTCGGGAACCCAGTCCGGCTCGAGACCCAGGCGTCGTAGCGCGTCTGCGGTCACCGGTCCAATCGCGGCGATCGTGCAGTCCGCCGCCGCGCGCAGGCCCTCCGCGTCCAACAGCGCCGCAAAGTATCCGACCGTGGACGGGCTCGTAAAAGTCAGAACATCGAACTCGCGAGCGAGCAGCTGCTCGCGCAGCGCGCCCGCATCGACCTCCGCTGCGAGCGTGCGATACGCGATCACCTCGTCGACCCATGCGCCCGCCTCGCGCAAGCCCTGCGCGAGCCCGGGGCGCGCCTGATCGGCCTGCGGCAGCAAGAAACGCCGCCCGCGCGGCGGCCAGTGTTTCGAGACCGCCTCGAGCAAGCCGTGGGCATCGCGTCGCCCCTCCGGAATCAGCTCCACCGAAAAGCCCGCCGCTCGCGCCGCCTCGGCGGTGATCGGCCCGACGCAGGCCGCCGGCGGCGCGCCGGCGGATGCCGCGCTTCCGCGGGCTCTGGCGCGCGCGGCCAAGAAGCGCACGGCGTTTGCGCTGGTGAACAAAACAGCGTCGTAGGTGTCGAGCTGGGCGAGCGCCCGATCGACGGCCGAAAGATCCGCGGGCGGGGCGAGGCGGATCATCGGGACCAGTACGGCCTCGGCGCCCGCATCGCGCAGCGCGCCGGCGAGTTCTTGCGCTTGATCGAGCGCCCGCGTGACGAGCGCGCGCAGGCCGAAAAGTGGCCGCTTCTCGAACCACGCGAGCGAAGCGCGCAACCGAACCACCTCGCCGATGACGAGCGCGGACGGCGCGCCAAGCTTGGCTTCGCGCACCTTGCCGACAATCTCTACGAGCGACGCCACCACCACCCGCTGGCTCGGCAGCGTGCCATTCATGATGGCCGCAGCGGGTTTCGCTGGGTCGCATCCCCCGTCGAGCAAGCGCTCGACGATCGACTCGAGATTGCGCATCCCCATCAAGATCACGAGCGTGTCGGTGGCGGTCGCGAGTTCGCCCCAACGGGTTTCCGCCGACACCTGCGTCGGATCCTTGTGTCCAGTCACCACCGCGAACGACGCCGAGTAGCGGCGATCGGTGATCGGAATCCCCGCGTAGGCCAGGGCCGCGACCGCCGAAGAGATTCCGGGCACCACCTCGAATTCGACGCCGGCTTCCGCGCACGCGCTCGCCTCCTCGCCACCGCGGCCGAACACGAATGGATCGCCGCCCTTGAGCCGGACGACGCGCTTGCCTTCGCGTGCGAGTCGAATCAACAGCGCGTTGATGTCCGACTGCGATCGCGCGATCTCCTCGTGGCCGCGCTTGCCGACGTTCACGCGCTCGGCATCGGGCGGCGCGAGCTGCAGCAGGTCGTGCGACGCGAGCGCGTCGTAGACCACCACGTCCGCCTCGCGCAGAGCGGCCGCGCCGCGCACCGTGATCAGGTCAGGATCGCCGGGGCCTGCACCCACCAACAAGACGCGGCCGCGCGCTCGAACTTTCCCGGTCACGGAACCTTCCCGGTCACAGTGCGAGCGCCAATCGAATTTCAGCGAGGATCTCTTCTCCACCACTTGTGAGGATTCGCTCCGCGAGTCGAGCGCCACCCGCGACCGCGTCCTCGGGCGCGACGTCGAGTTCTCCGCGCACGATGCGACGGCCATCCGCGCTGGCGACGAGGCCGCGCAACCAGAGGCGTCCGTGCGCGCTGCGCTGCGCGAGACACGCGACGGGCACCGTGCAGTCCGCCCGCATGCGCGACAGGAAACTGCGCTCCGCGGAGACCTCGCGCGCCGTCTGGGGATCGCTGAGCACAGCGAGATCGTCGCATAGCGCTTCGCCGCTGCGCGCCTCGATGGCCAGCGCGCCCTGAGCGGCCGCCGGCAACATCACGTCCGGCGAGATTCGCTGCTGAATCTGATCTCCGAGGCCGAGTCGGTCGAGTCCCGCGCACGCGAGAATCACCGCGTCGAGTTTCTGCTCGACGAGCTTCCGAAGCCGCGTCGGCACGTTGCCGCGCAACGGAACGATCTCGATGTCCGGTCGCGTCGCGGTCATCTGCGCCGCGCGCCTAACGCTGCCGGTTCCGACGCGCGCGCCGACAGCCAGCGAACTCACCGTCACTCCGGATTTGCGCGCGACGAGTGCATCGCGACAATCCGCGCGCTCGGGAAACGCGGCGAGTACGAGACCCGCCGCGAGCACGGAGGGCAGATCTTTCGCGCTGTGCACCGCGACATCGGCGCGGCCATCGACGAGCGCCTCTTCGATCTCCTTCACGAACAGGCCCTTTCCGCCGATCTTGGCGAGCGCAACCGCTTGGATGCGATCGCCCGTGGTCTTCACCGGCACGATCTCCGTCGCGACACCGAGTTCCTTCTCGATCCGCGCGGCCACGTAACGCGCCTGCACGAGCGCAAGATCGCTCGCGCGCGTCGCGATGCGTAGGGTCGTCACTCGGCGTCCAGCTCGTCGTCGAGTTCGAATAGCACCCGAGCGACTTCGAGATAGGCCATGCCCTCTTCCCGCTCCGCCTCTCGCATGAGTCGCGAAACTGGCGCGTGCAGGATCTTGTTGACGATCGACTTCGTCAACGCGTCGACCACCAGCTGCGCGGATTCATCGAGTTCCAATCGCGCAAGCGCTCTTTCAAGCTCGCGCGTACGGATTATTTCTGCGCGGTCGCGCAGGTGTCGGATCGTCGGCACTGCGCGCAGCGCGGCGAACCAGCCGTCAAAGCGCTGCTGCTCCTCGACCACGATGGCCGTCGCGCGCTCCGCTTCGCGATTGCGCTGTTCGGCGTTTTCGCTCGCCACCGCACCCAAGTCGTCGAGATCGTAGCGGTAGAGGTTGTCGATCGCGTCGATCGCGGGATCTGCGTTGCGCGGCACTCCGATGTCGATCACGAAGAGAGGTCGGTGTCGGCGGTGCCGCAACACCCGCGACACGAGATCGAAGGTCAAGATCGGCGCGTTTCCACCGATCGAGGTGAGTACCACATCGGCTTCGCGCAGCAGCACCTCGAGTTCAGCGAGGCCGTGAGCGGTGGCGCCAAATTGCGCGGCGAGTTGGGCGGCGCGCTCGGGCGTGCGATTGGCGACGCGAATCGACGCGAGGCCGTGCTTTTTCAGGGCTGCGAGCGCCATCTCACTCATCTCGCCAGCGCCGATCAACAGAGCGCGCTTTTCTTCGAAGCGGTCGAAGATCTGCTTCGCGAGGTCCACCGCTACGCGAGCCAGCGAGATCGGCCGCTCGCCGACCTGGGTTTCCGTCTTGACCCGTTTGGCAGTCAAGAACGCGTGCTGAAACAGGCGCCCGAGGATCGGCCCGCACGCGCCGCATTCCACCGCAGCGCGGTAGGCGTCCTTCGTCTGGCCGAGAATCTGCGGCTCGCCGACGACCATCGAATCCAGCGCGGAGGCGACGCGCAGCACGTGGCTCACGGCTTCGCCATCCCGATACTCGTAGGTCACTTCAGCGAGATTGAAGTTGACGGAAACGCCATTCCGCACGAGGTCGCGGTTGAAAAAAGAATGCAATCGATGACGAGCCGCATCGAGCGAACGCGTCAAGGCGAGCACTTCCACCCGATTGCAGGTGGAGAAGAGCACGGCCTCCTCGATTTCTTCGCTGGCGACGAGTTTCTGCAGCAGCGGACCAGGTTCGTCGACCGCCACACACTCGCGCACCTCGATGGGTGCGCTGCGGTGATTCATGCCGAGCAGGATCAACCTCACGAAATGAACCCCAGACCGATCACCGCGAAAAAGAGAAACGCAAAGCCGCCGACGGCGCTGGCCGCCGCCTGGCGCGCTCCCTGCCCGACCGCAAATCGCGCAATGACCAGCACCGCGTAGACCACCCAGGCGACGAACGACCAGGTTTCGTGAGCGGTGCCCGTCCAGGCTCGACCGCTCGCGGTCTGCTGCCAGATCATCCCGGTGACCACACCGAGCGTCAGCAACAAGAAGCCCACCGACAGCGCCACCGCATTGACGCGGTCGAGCGCCTCCAGCGACGGGAGCGGCATGCGGCGGCCGAGCGGTCGCTTCGATTTGAGTCGCGCGTGCTCGATCAGGAAGACGACGCCCGCGAGACCTGCCAGGCCGAGCAGCGCGATGCCCGCACTCGCCAACAAGACGTGCGCGTGGGGCCACGAACCCGCCGCCGACTCCGACGCCGTCCCGCCCGGCGAACGCAGCGCAGCCAAAAACGCGCCGAGGAATGCGGCCGGCGCCACGAGCACGACCAGGCGCTGAAGGCGCGAACGTTTCAGCAAGATCAGGTAGAAGACGGTTCCGATCCAGGCCATGAACGAACACGCCGCGCTCAAATCCGTCAGCGCCGGTGGGTCATGGCTGGCGTGAAGCAGCGCGAACGACCCCGCGTGAAGCAGTGCGCCAAATGCGAGCAGGGCCACCGAGGCGCGCTCGAGTCGGCGCGTTTCCAGCGCCAGCCCCAAACCTGCCATCAAGCCCGCAGCGAGGTACATCGCCGCCGTCCATTGCAGGATCTGAACCGTCACTCCAAGTCCCCTCGACCGCGCGCTACCGATCGCGCGTCGGCGTAGCAGGGTAGCGTAGCGATGGGGTCCGCTCGGCCGCGACGCCGTCGGCGCGCGAAGCCGGAAAATCGGCGATCAGCGCGATCGAAGTCGCGCCATCTGGGCTCGCACCGCCTCGGCGTCCTTCGTCATCTCAAAGATGCGGAAGGTCGGTTCGCCCATGAGCACGAAGCGCACTTCCTCGAGGGTCGTCTCCGCCTCCAGGTGCTTCCGGGCCTCTTCGAGCAGGATCTCCGCGCAGCGCTGCGCGGAGATCCCGCCGATTCCCGCTCCAATTGCGGGGATCGCGATCGAGCGAAACGCGTGTTGTTTGGCGAGTTCCAGACTGCGGCGCATCGACGCCCGGACACTCGCTTCCGTCGCGAAACCGCCGGGCGGCATCCCGGCCGCGTGAATCACGAAACGCGCCAAGAGCTCGCCCGCTGCGGTCACGACGGCGTCGCCGACCTCGATCGGGCCGAGTGCATCGCACTCGGCCTGGATCGACGGGCCACCCTTCGCGGCGATCGCGCCGGCAACGCCCGCGCCGAGAATCAGCGAGCTGTTCGCGGCGTTCACGATCGCGTCGACTTCGGCTTCGGTGATATCGCCTTCGACGAGGACGATGCGCGCCTTCACGAATCGACCGCGTGCGCGGCCGCGACAGGGTCGACCGACACGGCGCCTCGCGCTCCGCGCATGACACCCCCAGAGACTGAGAAGACTATTTCCGGAGAAAGCTCTTTCAGAACAAGGAGATCGGAAACGGTCAACGTACCGGTGCAGCTTCGGAGCGTCAACGACGAGCGATGCGGGCAACGCGCGGTACTCTCTCGTACCGCGCCAAGCGGTGGCCCGCTTCCAAGAGTTCGCACCGAATGGATCGAACCGGCAGCGCGAGCGATCTGGCGATTGCGCACAGGAGATCAAGCGACCATGGCCCAAATTGTGAATGTGACGGATCAGACCTTCGAAATGGAGGTCTTGAAATCCGACAAACCCGTGATCATCGACTTCTGGGCGGAATGGTGCGCGCCGTGCAAGCAAATCGCCCCGCTGATCAAGGACCTCGCCGACCAGTACGGGGACCGCGTCAAGATCGCCAAGATGGACATCGACTCGAACCCCAGAACGCCAGGCCAGTACGGAATCCGCGCGATTCCGACGATCTTGTCCTTCAAGGACGGACGCGTGGTCGAGCAGCTTCAAGGCGCGCGTCCGAAGGCGGACTTCCAGGCGGCGATCGAAAAGCTGCTCTAGCTCAGTCGCCACGCGGCGCTCCGCGGCGCGGGGGATCGAAGAATCGAACCGGCCAACGGCGCTTCACGGCCGTCCGGTAGAGCAGCGGATCGGGATTCGTCGCGACCGGATGTCCGACGAGATCGAGCAATGGCAGATCCGTGATCGAATCGCTGTAGAAGAAACTCTTCGCGAGATCGATCCGCTGCTCCTCGATGAATTGCTGGAGCCAGTAGATCTTTCCCTCTTCGAAACAGATCGGCTCGATCACGCGCCCCGTGAAGATCCCGTTCTCGACCTCGAGTCGGGTGTAGAGGATGTGCTCAATTCCGAGGCGATCTGCGATTGGACGTACCACGAATGCCGTCGCACCGGATACGATCGCAACCACGTGGTCCGCGGCGACGTGCTCGGCGACGACCCGCTCTGCTTCCGGATAGATGGTGTCGACCACCACATCTTCAACCCACGCGATCGCTTCTTCTGCGAGCTGCTTTTCGCTCTGGCCGCGGAACTGGTCCATCATGTCGAGCGTCCAGCTTCGGATGTCGAGGATCCCGAGCTTGTATTGAAGGTACGCGCCGAAGCCCTTTAGGAGATCGCGCTTGCTGATTTCGCCGCGCTGATAGCGGTAACGCATGTAGAGTTTCGCCGAGTTTTCGGACAGGATCGTCTTGTCCATGTCGAAAAATGCGCCGATCCGGGGTTGCTCGCGTGCGATGGCGGGCGTGGTCATGGCGCGATCCTAACCCGACACCGGGGCAAATGTGAGTCGCGGCGGCTCGATGGGATCGCGGGCCTAGAACACGTAGCGGCGCATCGACACATTCATCAGCAAGCCGAGCCCGATCAGCGACGTCACCAGCGCCGACCCTCCGTACGAAAAGAGCGGCAGCGGAACACCGATCACGGGCGCAATTCCGAGCACCATCCCGATGTTCAAGACGAGTGGCCAGAAGATCGCACCCACCAATCCCACGGCGAGCATCGCTCCAAAACCATCTTTCGAATTTCGCGCTACCCGCAACCCCAGGAGCAGGAGCGCGAGATACAGGGACAAGACCGCGCAGCTGCCCACGAAACCCCACTCCTCGGCGAGTACCGAGAATGCGAAGTCCGTGTGCTGGGTGGGCAGAAAGCGGAGCTGGGTCTGGGTACCGTCGCGGTATCCCGCCCCCAAGAGCCCCCCCGATCCGATCGCGATCCGCGATTGGATCGCCTGATAGCCCGAAGCCAGTGGGTCGCGTCCGGGATCGATGACGTCGAGGATGCGCCGCTGCTGGTAGGGCTGCAGGACGAACAGCCACAGCGTGATCAACGCCGCAACGCCGACGACACCGACACCGATCCAGGAGCGCCAGGAGATTCGCGTGAATGCGAGATAGGTCGACGCGATCAGCAGTGTGAGCAGCGCGACGCCCATGTCGCGCTGCAGGACGATCAAGCCGACCGGTAGGATCGCGATCAGACCTGGGCGCACGAGTTCGCGCAGACGCGTGATCTCGTGGGGCGGATTGCGGTGAAAGTAGCGGGCCAGTGAGACCACCATGCCGAGCTTCGCCAGCTCGGAGGGCTGCAGTCGCCCGTCGAACAGCCAGCTCTGGCTTCCGCGGGTCACCGGTGCGAGAAACAGCGTCGCGCCGAGCAGGGCAATGCAGGCCAGGAGCGCCAGAGTCGCAAATCGCTCGTAGTGGCGGTAATCGATCGCGAGAATCAGCAGCATTGCGACAGCGCCGAGCGCGAGCGAGAGGAGTTGACGGCGCACTTCACCCGTCAATTCGCCGTCGACGTGGCTTGCCGAAGCGAGATTGATGATGCCAGCGCCGACGATCGCGAGCACCAGCAACAAGAGCATCCAGTCGAAGTTCTGCAGTAAGCGTCGATCAATTCCGAACAACGCGGGCTCCCGGCTCGGATGAATCCGGCCCAGCTGCATCCGTCACAGACGCATCCGGTGCAGCTGCATCCGGTGCAGGTAAATCCGTCACAGATGGATCCAGCGCAGGCGGATCCGTCGCGGTTGGATCCGTCGCAGACGGACCCGTAGACTTGGGCGGCGCCTCGGGGATCGACTGTTCGAAGTAACGCGAAAGTACGGCCTTGACGATCGGCCCAGCCGCGCTCCCGCCGTGTCCGCCGTGTTCCGCGAGCGCTACGACGACGATCTCGGGCGCCTCTGCGGGCGCGAAGGCCGCAAACCATCCGTGGTCGCGAAATGCGAACGGAACTTCGTGCTCCTCCAGATCCTCGGTGTGTTTGAGGCGCACGACCTGGGCGGTTCCGGTCTTTCCCGCCACGCGCACGTCGGGAATCCGGACTCGGGCACCGGTCCCGCCCTGGTCGTACACCACACCCTCCAACGCGCGAGCGATGATCGCCAGATGCTCGGGTGAGACGGGCACCCTTCCGAGCAACTCGGGCTCGGGTCCGGGTTCGACCGTTCCGTCGGGCCCAACCAGGCGAAGCAATACGCGCGGCTTGAACATCACCCCGCGGTTTGCGATCGCCGCATAGGCGACGGCCAACTGAATGGGCGTGGTCAGGTTGTAGCCCTGGCCGATCGCAGCCGAGACGGTTTCACCCTTCAGCCAGACCTCGCCGAAGCGCCGCTCCTTCCAGGCCTGTGTCGGAACGATGCCCACAGATTCATTTCCGAGCAAGATTCCCGTGCGGCGACCGAGGTGAAAGCCATTGGCGAAAAACGCGATTCGATCGATTCCGAGCTTGACCCCCAGCTGGTAGAAATACACATCGCAAGAGCGCGCGATCGCCTCGTAGAGATTCACCGAACCATGTCCACCGCGCTTCCAACAGCGATAGGTGCGACGCCCGAGCGTGTAGCTTCCGGGGCAGAACACCCGATCTTCTGGGGTGATCGCGCGCTCTTCGAGACCCGCTGCCGCCACGATGACCTTGTAGGTCGAACCCGGCGGGTATTGACCCGCGAGAGCCCGGTCCTGCATGGGGCGAGCCTCACCCTCGGTCAGCCCCTTCCAGGTCGCCGCATCGATGCCGCCCGCAAAGCTATTGGGATCGAACGCCGGGCGGGAAACCAGCGCGAGGACATCGCCGTTGCGCGGATCGAGCGCCACTACCGCGCCGCGTTTTTCGTCGCCTCCGATCACATCGGGCAAGAACGCGGCCTCTGCGGCTTGCTGGAGATCGCGATCGATCGTGAGGATCAGCGTGCCGCCCGGCGTGGCCTCCACCTCGTCGAGCACCTCGTCGACCCGCCCGGCGACGTCGACCACGACGTTCCGACCGCCCGCATGGCCGCGCAGGTGATTCTCGAAGCGACTCTCGATTCCCGATTGACCGATGATTTCACCCGGCCGGTAATCGGCAAACGAACGCTCCTTGAGCTGTTCGCTCTGGATCTCTCCGGTGTAACCCAAGACGTGGGCCGCGAGTGAACCGCCCACGTAATCACGACGCGGATTCACGTCGGTAAACACACCCGGCAATGCGTAGAGGTGCGATTCCACCCGACTCCGCGTGTCGTAGGGGAGATCGGCCGCGATCCGCACGGCCTGAAACCGCCCTCGGCCAGAGCGGCTGCCAACGCGCTCGGAAATTTCAGTGGGATCTTGGTCGAGCAGGCTCGCTAGAGCGGCCAACGTCAGCTTGGCCTCGCGCAGTTCGGCGGGCATTACCTGCACGCCGAAGGCGGGCCGCGTGGTGGCAAGTTCGCGCCCGAAGCGATCCAGGATGTCACCTCGGGGAGCCTCCAGACGAACCGTGCGAACCGAATTGCGGCGGGCGCGATTGCCCAGATCTTCGCCTTCGATCACCTGCAACTGGAAGAGCCGAAGGACGAAGACAGCAAACGTCAGCACGATGAAAGCCGCGACGAAGATCAGCCGGTTGACGATCGAGGGATCGACCCCAGCAGCAAGACGCCCGACGCCTATTTCTTCGATCGGCATCAGGAGAGTCGACTTCTCGGCCGAAGTGCCAGCAATTGGTGCCCTGCTTCGGCCTCGTTGAGCCAAGTCGCAACGCGCTCGACGAGCCGGATGCCAAACGGCGCGCAGGCACCGGTGATCAGCGCGTGCGGAATCAATTTGCCCAACATCCCGCCATCGACTCCAGGGCCCACTGCAAAGAAGGAAGTGAGCGCTCCGGTTCCCACGGCAGTGACCACGCTCAGCGCGACCACGAAGGTCATCCGCGACATCACGCCGCGGAGGTTGAGCTGCTGGCTGCACACGCGTGCGGCGCCAAACGAAAAGATCCGCAACAGCATGTGCAAGCCGAGAAGCGAGCCCGAGAGAAGATCCGCGATCATCCCCATCGCCGCGGAGAGAGCGACCCCACCGGCGGTGCTGCGCCAACACAGGCCGAGTCCGACCACCAGCAGCAGACCGAGATCCGGACAAAGATGCAGCGGGATGAACGTGCCGAGGGCACCCTGGATCATCGGTGCGAGCGCGCCGAGAGCCAGCAATACGCAGACGCGCTTCAAGGCGACGGCCTTTCGGACGCCGTCGCACCGAGCACGCTCTCTTGCTCGCCCGCGTAGAGCATCTCCATCGTCGGACCGCGTCGCAGCATCACGAAGATCTGCTCGAGTCGGCCAAAGTCGACCGCGGGCACCAGCTTCGCGGTTTGCATCAATGCGGAACCCGGATCCGACACCGAGACGACCTCCGAAATCCGAATCCCCTTGGGATAGACACCTCCGAGCCCGGAGCTGATCACCACATCGCCGATGCGGACGTCGCTGCCGCGCGCGATGAACTCGAAATCGAGCTCACTGGTCCCCCGGCCTCGCACGATTCCACGCGAACGACTGCGCTGGATGACTCCGTCGACGGCGCTCTGTCGGTCGAGCACCAGCATAACCTTTGCGGCACGCGTCGACGTTGCAGTCACCAGCCCCACGAGTCCGTTCTCCGAAATGACGGGCATCCCCGAGCGCACGCCGTGATCGCGCCCGCGATCGATGAGCACCGAGTGAAACCACGGCGAGGGATCGACGCCGACGATCTCGGACGGGAGCATCGGGACTTCGAAGTCTGCGCGGATCTCTGCAATGCGCGCGAGCCGTCCGCTCGCGACCAGCGCCTCCCGCAGTTGGAGATTTTCCTCCTCCAGCAGCATGAGTCGCGAACGCATCGCTTCGTTGTTGTCGCTCGCGTTGATCAACGCCACGTAGTGGCGCCAAGCGTTTTGAGTGAGGTCGAACGGAAACGCAATCAGCTCCTGGACGGGCGCTGCAATATTGAGGATTGCGCCCGTCCAACCCGAGAGTTCGCGCTCGGGGCCACCCGGCGTCGAGCGGCGGTCGACGACCATCGCGACGACGGCGAACGCCACCAATCCGACCACGAGAGCGGTCGCAGTTGTCCGATTGCGAAATTCGGCCACGGCCCCACCCCACCCGCAGTGGAGCGACCGGGATTATGAGCGAATCGCCACTTCCTTGAGGAGCGAAATATCTTCCAGCGTGCGCCCGGTCCCGATCGCTACGGCGGTCAGGGGGTCTTCCGCCAGCATCACCGGTAGCCCTGTGGACTCCCGGAGCAAAACGTCGAGGTTGCGAAGCAGTGAGCCACCCCCGACCAAAACGATTCCCTTGTCGACGATGTCCGCGGCCAGTTCGGGGGGCGTGCGCTCTAGCGCGATCTTGACGCTTTCGACGACCGCATTGATCGGCTCCGAAAGCGCCTCCCTCACTTCCTCGGACTTGAGTTCGAGGGTCTTGGGGATTCCCGCGACGAGGTCGCGTCCCTTGACCTCCATCGATCGGTTTTCCTCGTCGGGGTACGCGGTCCCGATCGTGATCTTGATCAGCTCGGCGGTTCGCTCGCCGATCAGCAGGTTGTACCTGCGCTTGACGTAGTTGATGATCGCGTCGTCCATCTTGTCGCCACCAACGCGTGTAGAGTTGGCGTAGACGATCCCGGAGAGCGAGATGACGGCGACTTCCGTCGTCCCGCCGCCGATGTCGATGATCATGTTTCCTGAAGGTTCCGTGACCGGCAGCCCGGCGCCGATCGCAGCCGCCATCGGCTCCTCGATCAAGTAGACCTCGCGCGCTCCGGCGGACATCGCAGATTCGCGCACGGCGCGCTTTTCGACTTCGGTGATTCCCGATGGAACCGCAATCACGATACGAGGCCGGATCAGGCGCTTGCGATCGTGCGCCTTCATGATGAAGTACCGGAGCATCGCCTCGGTGATCTCGAAGTCTGCGATCACGCCATCTTTCATCGGCCGAATGGCGACGATGTTGCCCGGCGTTCGACCCAACATCTCCTTGGCTTCTTTGCCGACCGCGCGGACCTTGACCACGCCGCGCGAATCGCGCACGACCGCGACGACGCTTGGCTCCGAAACGACGATCCCCTTGCCCTTCGCGTACACAACCGTGTTCGCGGTACCGAGGTCGATTGCGAGGTCGTTGGAGAACCAGCCGAGGATGGTATCGAGGATCACGTCGCGCTCCTGGGGCTGCGTTTTCGGGCGAGCGGCATGCGCTCCTCTAAGTGTCTGAATTCACAGGGCGTTTCCAGCTGCTGCAGCACCCACCCAGATTACCAGCGCGGCCATAGGGGTACAAGCTGAAAAACTCGATTTGTTTGGGGCTTGCTGGCCCGCACACTCGCCCGTAGTGTCGGGCGTCTTCTAGCGTCACCCATCAGCCATGCCGCTTCGAGCTGAGTGCCCGAGCGAATCTCGCAACGGGGGAAAACTGCCATGCTCAAGATCCTCAGAGAAGGGCAGCGCTGGGTCACGTTGTTCTTCATCCTCGCCGTGGGAGGCGGCCTCGTGCTCTACCTCGGGATCGGGGGATCGCAGCAGCGCTCCGCGGGAAGCGTCGTGGCGGTCGGAGAGGAGAGCTTTGGGCTGCGGGAATTCGGGCGCGTCCGCGCGAGACGCGAGTCGATGCTCCAGCAGCAACTCGGATCCGAGTTCGACGCACGCGCGCTGAGCGACACGCTCGACCAGCTCGCCATCCAGTCTCTGATCGAGAGCGCGATTCTCAGCCAAGAAGCGTCCGCGCTCGGATTCACAGTCGCAAAGAGCGAGATTGAGCGCTCGATCCGCTCTTCTGCGTTTTTCTCGGACCCGGGCGGGCGCTTCAATTCCGAGCAGTTCAATACGTGGGTGGAGTACGAATTCGGCACTCACCGCAACTTCATCCGAGAACAGCGCTCGGTGATGCTCGCGAACAAGCTCATGCGTACCGTGACCCTACTCGCCGAGACCTCCGACGCCGAGGCGCGGCAGGCGGTGACGCGGCGCATGGAACAGGTCCAGATCGCGTTCGTGACCCTGGGTGCAAACGCGCCCAGTGTGGACTTCGAGCCCGACCCGGTCGCCCTCCAGGCATTCCTCACGAGCCGAGAGAACGAACTGCGAGCCCTGTATGAACAACGGTCGAGCCTCTACAACCTCCCCGAACAAGTCCGTGCGAGCCACATCCTGCTATCGGCCTCCGGCGAATCCAGCGCCGAGGAGCGCGAAGCGGTGCGGCTGCGCGCCGAGGCGATCCTGGAAAGGATCCGCGGGGGCGCCGACTTTGCGGAGGTCGCGCGCGAACTCAGTGACGACCCCGGCTCGAGAAGTCAGGGCGGAGATCTGGGATTCTTTTCCCGCGGTCAGATGGTGGGCGCGTTCGAGGACGCGGCTTTCTCGCGCGAACCCGGAGCGGTCGGCGAACTGGTCGAGAGCGAATACGGCTATCACGTCCTTCGGGTGGAAGAGCACCGCGCAGCCCAGCAGCGCAGCTTCGAAGACGTTCGCGAAGAAATCGCCACAGAACTGATGGCCCACGAAGTCGCACGAACCGAGAGCCGCGCGGTCGCGGACCGGATCGCCGAGGCGATCCGCAACGGTGCGAGCCTCGAGGACGCCGCGCGCGCCGAGAGCCTCACCCTCCAGCGCAGCGACCGATTGCAACGCCGAGCGGACGGCTACATCCCAGATTTGGGCGCGAGCGGGGCCGTGATGGCGGCCGCCTTCAGCATGCAGCCCGGCACGAGTTCGGATCGCGTTTTCGAAGTCGGGGGAGCGCAGGTTCTGATCCAGCTGATGGACCGCTTTGCGCCCGACGAAGCCGCTGTCGAAGCGGCCGTCGACCAGGAGCGCAGCTTGATCACGAGCCAGAAACAGCAGGCCTACCTGAGCAGCTGGATCAACCAGGCCCGCAGCGAACTCGCCGAGAGCGGAAACCTCATCATCAACACCGAAGTTCTCGGAGCCGCCCGCTAACCCCGGCGCAAACCCACCAACCCACTTCGACAACCGAC
>CAZBSV010000041.1:0-14910 GCA_964494795.1 uncultured Spirochaetales bacterium
TGAACCAGCTGCTCGTCGAGCTCGATGGCTTCGATCAGAGCTCCGGGATCGTGCTGCTCGCGGCCACCAACCGCCCGGAGATCCTCGACCCCGCGCTGCTGAGGGCAGGGCGCTTCGATCGCCACGTGTTGCTCGACCGTCCGGACCGCAATGGTCGCATCGCGATCCTGGGCGTGCACCTGCCGAAGATCCGACAAGGAGCGGACGTCGACGCGGAACAGATCGCCGCGCTCACGCCGGGATTCACGGGCGCGGACCTCGCGAACCTCGTGAACGAGGCGGCACTCGTCGCCACCCGCGGCGCCGGCGCTGTCGTCTCGATGGCGGATTTCACCGCGGCGGTCGAGCGCATCGTAGGGGGGCTCGAAAAGAAGAACCGCATCCTGAACCCGCGCGAGCGGGAGCTCGTCGCCCATCACGAGATGGGTCACGCGCTGGTGGCCGCGGCGCTGCCCGGGAGCGACCCGGTCCACAAGGTGTCGATCATCGCGCGCGGCATCGGCGCGCTTGGTTACACACTTCAGCGACCGACCGAGGACCGCTACCTGATGACCCGCGGCGAGCTCGAGCGGAAGCTAGCGATCCTGCTAGGCGGGCGCGCCGCCGAGAATCTCGTCTTCGATGAGCTTTCGACGGGCGCAGCGGACGACCTCTCGCGCGCCACGGAGATTGCGCGCAGCATGGCGACCCGGTACGGAATGATCGAAGGACTCGGTCCCGTGACCTACGACGATGAACCCGCCGGTCTGCTCGGCATCCCTGGATCGGCTTCCTTGCGCACGCGGCAGTACAGCGAAGAGACCGCCCGCGAAATCGACTGTGCGGTTCGCGAGATCGTGACTGGAGCCTTGGAGTGTGCGCGGAGGGCTCTCGAGCGAAATCGCCTCGTGCTCGAAGAAAGCGCCCGAGAGCTGCTTGCGCGCGAGACGCTCACCGAAGCGGAACTCCGCCCCTGGTTCGAGAAGGTGGAGGCCGCCGACTGTTAGCCCTGCTCGTCGCGGCCCCACACGGCAGCGACCGACGCGAAGTGCTCCGCTGATCCGCCCGCCTCAGAGGCCAAACGGATAACGTCAGAGGCCAAACGGATAACGCCAGAGGCCAAACGGATAACCTCAGAGGCCAAACGGATAACGTCAGAGGCCAAACGGATAACGCCAGAGGCCAAACGGATAACGTCAGAGGACAAACGGGCCTCACAAGCCAAACGGATACGTCGCGGGCATTCCCTCGAGTTCCTCGGTGTCGAGCGGCCGCACCGCATGGCTGCGGTCGAACCAGATGTACTCGTCGAACTGGCGCGGCAACACGGCCTGAAAGTAGTGGCTCGCGAGTTCCGTTTCCGGGCGGTAGATGACGCCGATTGCGCGCTCGAGGCGCGGCTCGGCGAGTTCCTGTCGAATTGCCCCGGGTTCTCGGAGCGGGAGAAGAAACGCGGGTACGCCGGAGTCGTGACACAGCCCCTCATAACTCTTCTCATCGGAAGGCTGGACGGTCTTGATCTCCATCGGGCCGTCCCAGTAGGAGGCGGCCGCAACCGTCCCACAGTGGGTTCCGAAGCCGACGCTGTACGCGGAATCGCGATGGTGTCGGCGGCACAGTTCCCCCAAGTTCAGCTCACCCCTCGCCGACATCTCGGTGGCGCGCGCGTCTCCGACGTGCGAGTTGTGCGCCCAGACGACGATCTTCGCGCGTTCGCCACCGAACGCGAGCAGGCTCTGCAACGTCTCGAACATGTGTCGATCGCGCAGATTCCACGACTCGTGCGAGCCATAGTACATGACCCGGTAGTAGCGCTCTGCCTCGGCGATCAGGCGCGCGTTGCGCGTGGCGTCGAAGAAGCGCTCGTCGTCGCGCCGCGCGAGCTGCAGACGCTTCGAAAGCAGCGATTCGAGCATCCGCGTCACGTCTCCTTCGCAGGATCGATACTGCCCGCTGAGCGCCGCTCGCCCGTACGCGGCTGGATCCGATTGCCACGGAGTCAGACAGCCGTAGCGCTCGCGGGCGATGCGCGCGGTCGCCGGGTCGGTCTCATCCAGGTAGCGCAACACTTCCGCGATCGAGTTGTAGAGACCGTAGAGATCGAGTCCGGCGAAACGCGTGCGCTCGGTCCGCGGGAGCGCCTCGTTGTGGCCGCGCAGCCAGTCGACGAACGCTCGCGTCTCGCAGTTGCGCCACATCCAGGTCGGAAATCTCGCAAAGGCCTGCCAGTCGGCCGACGGGGCGTCGCGATCGCGGACGTAGTGGTCGATCCGCGCCGCATCGGGCCAATCGGCCTCGACCGCGACGACGTTGAACGATTTGCGCAGGATCAGCTCTCGCGTGATCCGCGCGCGCATCGAATAGAACTCCGACGTGCCGTGCGTCGCCTCACCCAGCAGCACGACACGCGCAGCACCGACGCGATCGATCAAAGAGGCAAGCTGGGCCGTCTCGACGTCGGAGAACGGCTCGACGTGCGCGGTGAGGCGCTTCGCGAGCGTGTCGGGCGGCAACGGTCGACTCGGGCCCGGCGCTCGCCATCCCTGCTCGCCGACCAGTGGGACGAAGCGGACGTTTCCGAGGTTCTCCTCGCGGTATTCGTGCAGTGATACTCGCGTGACGCGGACCAGCGGCTGGAGGCCGACCGTCGGGCCGGCGGGAATGACCAACCGCCCACCTACCGCGAGTTGATCGAGCAATGCAGGGGGCACGCTCGGTCCGCCCGCCGCCACGATGATCGCGTCAAACGGCGCCTCGTTGGGCCAGCCGAGCGTGCCGTCGCCGCAGCGCACGCTCACGTTGTCGTAGCCGTCTTCGGCGAGGCGCTTCGCGGCGCTCTTTGCGAGACCCTCATGACGCTCGATCGTGTACACCTCGGCGGCGATCTCGGCGAGGACCGCAGCCGCATAGCCAGACCCGGTTCCCACCTCGAGCACCCGCGCATCCCGCTTGAGGTCGAGTGCCTCGATCATGAAGGCGACGATGTAGGGCTGCGAGATGGTCTGCTCCTCTTCGATCGGGAGCGGGGTATCGTCGTACGCAAATTCACCGAGATAGGACGGAACGTACCCCTCGCGCCGCACGGCACCCATCGCGGCGAGCACGGCCGGCGAGCGCACGCCCCGCCCAGCGATCTGGCGCTTCAGCATCTCCTGGCGAAGATTCTCGTAGTCCATCGAACCGCTCCGATCGGGCTCGAACTCGCGCAGCCATCAGCCCGTTTTTCGACGCGCTCGCGGCACGCGCCGTGAATCTACCGCGCCGTGTCGCTCCATCTATGCACGTTATGCGCCGATGGGGACGGACAGCGTCGGGAAAGCGCGTTGACCGCTCAGCATGGACAGCGGGCTGATTGGCGGCGCCAGGAGCGCCCGAGCGCTGGATTGGACTGACGTCCCACATTTGCAGTCTTGCCCCATACTGCACCAGCATGCGACAGTTTGCCCCGACGAGCCTCCCGGGAACCGGATCAGGTACGCCCCCGCAAAGGCACGTCGATTGCACAGGCCCGCTGGGCAAGCACTGCCGCTCGGAAGCGAGGAGTTCCCGCATGAGACGCCAACGTTCCAGCCGTCACCCTGCCGCCAAACAACCGCGCCCCACGCGCCGAGTCGACGAGGCAACGCCCAGCAAGCTCGCCGAGATTGCGAGCTGCCCGAGTTGCTCCGCGAGTTATCGGGAGGGTCGCTGGACGTGGAAGGCCGGGCCGGCGGACTCGTACCAGAAATTGTGTCCTGCCTGCGAGCGGATCGCGAGCGACTACCCGGCCGGTGTGCTCCACGCGCAAGGTGCATTCGCGGCATCGCACCGGGACGATCTGCTCGGCCTCGTCCGCAACGTGGAGGAGCGTGAGCGCGCCGACCATCCACTCAAACGGATCATGTCAATCGAAGACGAGGGGACCGGCTTCGTGGTGAAGACGACGGATGCCAAGCTCGTCGAAGCGCTGGGCCGCGCGTTGCGAAAGGCCTACGCGGGCCGCCTCGAACATCCACCCACTTCCAAAGACAAAGAGAACCTCGTCCGAATTCGCTGGACCCGCGACTGATCGCGCCGCCGGTGGCCGACGGGCTTGTCGATACTTCGGCGCGTGTTCGAGCAACCGGCCTTCGAATCCCGAGATCCCCTGCGCGCTGCGCTGCTCGAGGAGAGGGTCGTGAGCGCACACTCAGCCGGGAAGAATTCGCCGCCGCGTCCGGTATGCCACCCAGCCGGTGCGTTCACTCAATTCGCCGGCAGCGGGCACGCCGATCGCGCGGAGTGCGCGAGCAGGATGCGGCGCACTTCCTCGATCGTCGCCGGCTCGGCCTGCATGCCCGAGTGCGGGCTGCGCACGATCAGCTCCGACTCGACGTCTTCGATGTGGGCGCTCTGATACTTCACGACGCCGTCGCCGGCTCGATCGAGAGGTTCGTCAGCGTCGACCGCGATGATCGAGTGGGCGGTCACCGTCGGGCTCACGGGGATCTTGGCGAGAGCCTTGATGAAGGGATGGCCCGGCGACATGTTGTCGATGCTGGTCGGCATCCGCATCAGAGACGAGTCGCCCGCCGCCGCGAGCGCGGCCACACTCGCGCCGACGCGGACCACCTCGCTGGGCAGCCGCACGAAGTACGCGGCGATCCGTCGCACGAGCTGCGGCCCCGCGAGGTAGCTGCCCCGCTGCGGCGTAGCCAGGAAGATGACCTCGCTCACGAACGGCAGCGGCTTCACGAACAGGGTGTTGCGCAGGAGATCCTTGTCCGCGGGTGGGAGCTTCAGCTCGTCGAATGGCTTGTGGGAGACGTTCGCCCAGAAGGCGTCGCCCGAGTCGATCACGGCCAGCTTCGTGAGGAGCCCCCCCTGGCTGTGACCCATCACCAGCATGTCGCGCGCGCATGGATCGCCGCCGCTCGGGTCGGCGCGACCCTCCGCCTGCGTGAGCGCGTCGCGGAGCTGATGGCCGGAGTACACGATCGGATTGCCCGAGTCGTAGGTGAAGAACCAGAACGCGAAACGATCGCGCAGGCGCGCGTCGGCGAGTAGGTCGTTGACCATGTCGGCCCAGCGCCCAGGGCTCGAGGCCGTGCCGTGGACGAACACGATCGGAATCCGCCCTTTCTTGTACGGGCGGATTGCGACGAGTGCGCTTTGCTTCCGCACGCCGATCGCGTCGCCTAGAAAGACCTGCAGCTCTTTCTTCCAGAACTGCGACTCGGCGAGCGACGCCGCCAGCGCAGCGGTCGGCTCCGCTTCGAGCGGGATCATGCGGCCGTCGATCTCGACCGTCTCGGTGTCGAGGCTCGCGTTGAGGTCGAGACGGCCGTGGAGGTCTCCCGTGCGCAGACCGGCGAGGGGTGAGTCGATCCGCAGCACGGCGGTGAGCGGCACTCGCACCAGCGGGGGGACCGGCACGACCTGCACCACGCCCGGCAGCGGGCGTGTCTTCGCAGCGAGCGGCGCGCCGATGCCCGGCCGCCGGTAGCGGTTGCGCAGCCCCCGGACCTCGATCTCGGCCACCGGCTGAAGGTCGTAGAGCTCGGTCCCGTTCATCTGAAGTATTTCTGGCGAGTGCGTGAGGGTGATGCGTCCAAACGGCAGTGCGATCTCGCCACTGCCGTCGAGCGCGAGCGTGCCCTGCTTCGTGCGCTTGAACGCGGACGTCAGCGCGCGGTTGTACAGGTCCGCGGCGATCCGCTCGCGCGGATCGAGCTCTTCGAGGGGGGCGCGCCCCTTCTCGGGGAAGAGCAGCGCATCGGGGAAGAGCAGCGCATAGCTGTAGATCACCGTCGCCGCGTAGTCTGCTTGCAGCTCCGTCTGCTGGGCGCGCAGGAATGAGAGCTCGGCCAGCGCGAATAGCGCATCCGACGGAAAGTCCTCCGCGAGCGCTGCCGCGTGCAGCGTCGCGAGCGCGGAGTCGGGCTCGGCGCTGTACTCCTCGATCAGGTCGTAACGGCGCAGCTCGTTCTGCGAGAATACGCTCGGCCGTGCATCGGTGAGCGCGCTCCGGGTCAGGTAGCGCTGAACCTCGCGCGGGTCCGCGATCCGGATGCCGATGGGAGTCGCGCAGCCGGCCAGCAGGCCTGCCACCGACAGCGCTCCAAGCGCACGAGCGGATCTTCGCGTGCATCGCATGACGCAGCAGACTAGCGTGATTCTTGAGGACATCGAGAACTTCCACGTCCGCCGTTGCCAGGTTAAACGACCGGGTTCGCTGGTGGGTGTCGTGTCAGTCATGACAATCGCACATTATATTTTGTGAGTAATTAGGGTACAGGTGATACCGGTGCAAAAAAGAACGCGAGCCCCAATATGAGATATACAGCCAGTAGTTGCACACCTCTTAGCCAATCGGAGCGCCCATCGCCGGCAACTTGACCAGTGATGAGTACCGCCAACATCACCGTTAATACCAAACCACTGGTGAATGCTAGATCCATCGGCGTCGGCCCAACCCATAAACTGGTGATTACTAATACCGGCGCGACAAACAGCGCAACTTGCACACTGGAGCCGATGGCAATGGAAAGCGATAAATCCATACGGTTTTTCATCGCAGCTGAAATCGCGGTAGCGTGCTCGGCCGCATTACCGAGAATGGCAACCACAAACACACCGACAAATGCTCTACTTAAACCAAAATCGTGTGCGGATGGTTCAATGGCACCCACTAGCACTTCACTTATCCATGCGATTGCAATGGTAGAGGCAGCCAATACGAGTGCTGATTTTTTCACTGGCCAGGCAGTGGGGCGTGCAGCATCGGTTTGTGCTCCAGCATCAAATGAGCCGGTAAAAAGTGCTTTATTGGTAATCAACGAAAATACCAAAAATAACCCGTAAACAATCAGTAAGACCAGCGAAATCGAAACGCTCAACCCCCCCAATTCTGCAGAGAAGTTCTGCCCTGCCAAGCGGTTGAATGCGGCGGGAATAATCAGCGCGATCGCCGCCAAGGTAAGTAATGTGGCTTGAGAGCGTGCAGCTGCTGCATTGTATTGCTGTTCTGAATGGCGCAAGCCACCGGCCAGCATGGCGGCACCGAGTACTAATAAAATGTTGCCGACAATCGAACCGGCAATCGACGCTTTGACCACATCGTGCAAACCGGCGCGTAGTGCGGCGATCGCAATAATCAGTTCGGCTGCATTACCAAAAGTGGCATTGAGTAAACCGCCGATACCTTCGCCCGTTTTTTCGGCCAAATGCTCCGTGGCATGACTCATCCATGCGGCCAACGGCAAAATGGCTAAAGCGGCCGCAAAAAAGACAAACAGGTGTTGTTGTGGTGCAAAGTGCTCCAAGGCAATTGCGATAGGGGCAAAAATCAATAGCCAGTTAAGCACAAGAAACCCCCGCGGCTTTTAACAGGTTGCTGACAAAGTAGCTCGGTTGCGGCATAACATGCACTTCAGGGGGTGTTCCTGCCGTGGTCGCATGCGCGTGATCGCCGCGATCGAGCAGCCCGAGGTCATCGCCGCGATCCTCGGTTCGCTCGGGCTCGCGAGTCGCGCGCCCAGTACGGCAACGTCGCTGGCCAGCATGGCCGCTACAATGCCGGACGACTCTTGCGTGCTGGGTCACTGAAGGGAGGGAAGTGGCGCATACCAAGATCCCCGCTGTCACATGAGCAGCGCCACGCCTTCTCCTGCGCAGCCCGAACCCGGCCGCCTCGCGCGCCCGCTGACGTCGGATACCACCGGCTGGATGCGCTGGCTGCCGGGTTTGCAGAGCATGCGCCACTACGAACTCTCCTGGTTGCCGCGCGACGTGGTGGCCGGCCTGGTGCTGACCACGATGCTGGTGCCGGTCGGTATCGCCTACGCGGTGGCCTCCGGTGTCCCCGGCATCTACGGCCTGTACGCCACCATCGTGCCGTTGCTGGCCTACGCGCTGTTCGGTCCCAGCCGCATCCTGGTGCTCGGGCCGGACTCGTCGCTGGCGGCGCTGATCCTGGCCGTCGTGCTGCCGCTGTCGGGCGGCGACGGGATGCGTGCGGTCGCGCTGGCCGGCATGCTGGCGGCGGTGTCCGGCGTCGTGTGCATCCTCGCGGGGCTGCTGCGCCTGGGGTTCATCACCGAGCTGCTATCGAAGCCGATCCGCTACGGCTACATGAACGGAATTGCGCTGGTGGTGATCGTCAACCAGTTGCCGAAGCTGTTCGGGGTGTCGATCGACAGCGCCGGTCCGCTGCGCGACCTCTGGCGGACCGGTGAGTCGGTGCTCGGCGGTGCGGCCAACTGGACCGCGTTCGCGATCGGCGCCGGAACGCTCGCGGTGATACTGGTGCTCAAGCGCTACCAGCGCGTCCCGGGCATTCTGATCGCGGTAGTCGGGGCAACGATCGTGGTCGGCCTGCTCGATCTCGGCGCGAGTGCCGGCGTGAAGGTGCTGGGCGCGCTGCCGCAGGGTCTGCCCGCGTTCGTATTGCCCTGGATCGACCTGACAGATCTCGGCGCCGTGTTGATCGGAGGCTGCGCGATTGCGCTCGTGTCGTTTGCCGATACGAGTGTCCTTTCGCGCAGCTACGCAGCCAAGACCCGCACGTACGTCGATCCTAACCAGGAGATGGTCGGCCTCGGCGTCGCCAATCTGGCCGCGGGGTTCTTCCAGGGCTTCCCGATCAGCAGCAGTTCCTCGCGCACGCCGGTGGCCGAAGCGTCCGGTGCCAGGACTCAGTTGACCGGCGTGGTCGGAGCGGTGGCTGTTGCGATACTGCTAGTGCTGGCGCCCGATCTGCTGCGCAACCTGCCCACCAGCGCGCTGGCGGCCGTGGTGATCGCATCGGCGATCGGCCTGTTCGAGTTCACCGACCTACGCCGCATCTTCCGCATCCAGCGCTGGGAATTCTGGCTGTCGATCGGCTGCTTCGCCGGCGTCGCCACGCTCGGGGCGATTCCCGGCATCGGGCTGGCGATCGTCGTTTCGGTCATCGAGTTTCTGTGGGATGGCTGGCGTCCGCACTTCGCGATACTCGGTCGCGCAGACGGCATCCGCGGCTACCACGACATCAAGCGTTATCCGCAGGTGCGGCTCGTGCCGGGTCTGGTGCTGTTTCGCTGGGACGCGCCGCTGTTCTTCGCCAACGCCGAGTTGTTCCAAAACTGCGTACTACAGGCCGTTGCGGACTCACCGACGCCGGTGCGGCGGATCATCGTGGCCGCCGAACCAGTGACGAGTGTCGACGTGACTTCGGCCGACATGTTCGCCGAACTCGAGCGGACCTTGCGCGCAGCGCAGATCGAGCTGCATTTCGCCGAGATGAAGGATCCGGTCAAGGACAAGCTAAAGCGCTTCGAGCTGCTCGAGCACTTCGGTCCAGACGTCTTCCATCCGACGCTGGGCGCTGCCGTCGACGACTACCTCGCCGATCACTCGGTCGACTGGCAGCCCTGACGCTGCTGCTGCGCAGCCGACTTCGGCCGGATTGCGTCGGCCGTACCCTGGATGAACGCCCTGAGCTTCTCGAGGCCCTGTGGCGTGAGCTCGCCCGTGAAGTTGGGCATGCCGCGCTCGTTACTCAGCGCGCCGTAGATGAACGGATCGGGATCATGGGAGAAACAAGCTGGGTTTTCGGCAATGACCGATGACACGCATTCGGTTAAGTCGAGCGAACGAGTGGGGAAAAACTCCCCGCATTGGGCCATCATCTAGAGGGGGCGATCGCGCTAGAGTTCGGCGAACGCGTTCATCCGTTGGCGCGGTATCTCTTCAACTCTGGCTACGGCGAGGGGTGGGCGCTCTATTCCGAACGACTTGCGGACGAGCCCGGGCTCTACAGCGGCCCACTGGACAGAATCGGGATGTTGTCCGACCAGGCTGCGCGCGCGGCGCGGCTCGTGGTGGACAGCGGAATTCACAGCATGGGCTGGACGCGCCAGCAAGCAATCGACTACATGCTCGCGAATTACGGCCTGGACGCCGGGCGATATCGAAGCGGAAGCCGATCGCTACATCGCCTGGCCCGGGCAGACCAACGCCTACATGCTCGGAATGCTGGAGATTCGGCGGCTCCGAGATCTCGCGGAGGCCAGCATGGGAGAGCGATTCGACCTTCGCGCGTTCCACGATCGCGTGCTCGAAAACGGCAGCATCACGCTCCCGATGCTGAAGGAATCCATCGAGGCCTGGGTCGCCGCAGGATAGAGCATCCTGCGCGGTTATTACGGAGCCGCGCTTGTGTCCGGTTCATCCGTCGCGTCCTCCTGCAGCTCCCTGAGAATCTCCGCGACCTCTTCCTCCCGGTCTTTCGAGTGAGTCCATGCGCGGAAGCGCTCGACGATCTCGTGCGCCTCGTCATCCCGATCGGTCAGCGCGTAGGCCTTCGCGAGAATCAGGAGAATATCCACGTTCCCAGGAAACAGGCGGTGGGCGTGCTCGAGTGGCTCGACTCCGCGGGCGGGATTTTCGCCGGGCTCGAGGTACGTCGATCCGTACATCGCGTAGGTCTCCGGAAGTGTGGAGTCGAGCTTCTGGCTCTTGACGTACTGGCGGCGCGCTTCTCGCAGCAGTTCGGCTCGGTCCTTCGCGAATTCATCCCGATCCGCCTTGCTCTGAAGATACTCCGCCAGATCCAGATAATTGAGCGGATCGCTCGGATCCAGCTTGATGGCTCGCTCAAAGTGCGGTTCGGCGTCCTGCCACAAATCCTGAAGCTTGAGAGCGTCCCCGAGCCCAGCCTCGGCGCGCGCGTTCGAAGGATTGGCGGCGAGCGCTGCCTCGAAGAACGATTGGGCGCGTGTATAGACTTCGCTCATCAGTCCAATCTGGCCGAGCTTCGTGGAAACCTCGTCCGGCGAGAGCGAGCGAACGCTCGGGTCGGGAGGGTGGAAATTCAACACAGAAAGCGGAAACGCCATGGCCTCGAGTTTTCGCGTCAGATAGATCTTCAGCGCGGAATCGGCCGCCGAGATGCTGATTCCGAAGGCTTGGCGGAACGCGTCTGCGTCACTCGCGCCGGCCTCCACGAGTTCGAGATAGTGGTCGAGCTCCTCCGATACGTCGTGGGCTCCGTCGCGGCCCTGATTGAGATAGTGGACGAGCCCCCACGCTTGCGCGTAGAACAATGCGGCTTGGGCATCCGGCAGATCCCCCGGGCTGCGCGATGAAATGATCCGCTTCAGCGGCATCCAGGTGACCCAGCGAAGCTCGTCGACTCGATCCTTCGGAACGGCTCCGACGACGAGAAATTTGTCCTCGTGGACGGCCACAGACCGCAGGTATTCCGCGAATCCCTCGTCGTACCAGGGTGGATACTGAATCGAATTCCCATTGTGGAGCACGAAATGAACGTATTCGTGGCGAATGATCGCCGCCGGATCCATTCCCTTTCCATAGGAAAGGGCGACCACGTTGGAGCGCATGCCCTGTGAGAAAATGCCGCCGACGCCGCGACTGCTGACGAATTGGTGGAAGTCACTGGGTCGTTCGAAGACGACGATCCTAGTGGGCACGGGTGAGTCGGATGCTGGTGCGTTCGTCAAGGTGGTGACGACGGTGCGAAATCGCTCGAGATCGATCGCAAGCTCGGAGATATCCTCTTGCGCCTTCGTCGACATGATCTGGAAATTCGGCGTGCTCACCTCGATCCAGGCTCTCTCTTGAATCGGGGTGCTGGTCGCGCAGGCGAGCGCGCTCGCGGCAAATCCCGCCAGGAACCGAAGACCACCTGTTCGCTTGGAAGGGATGGAACGTCTGGAACCCTTGGACAGGGCGATCATCACGGGAGCCTCCATGACTCAAGATTGACGACGCAATATTGGGACGCGCCGGATGCCAGGAACCTAACCACCGCGGCGCTTCAAAATCAAGGTCTTTTTGCGAAGCTCGAGCGTCAGCAGTCGGCGGAGAAGCGGGGTGTATTCGATTCGCTCTTGTGCACGCGGGCTTGCAAGAGTTCCCGTGAGAGCGCTCGCGCATCGTACCCGAAGAGGGGTGCGAGGCTCATGCCAGTGCGTGGGCGCAGCTCAGCGCTTCGGGCGGCTCCCCGGGCTCCCGCGTTCACCTCGAGCGCGCCAACGCGCGTACTCGGGAGCACATTCCAGCCTGCGCTGGCGGGGCCGAGTTGCGAGGGATTGCCTGTGGGGCTCATTGGGTGTCGAACGGTGAAGGGTGAGCGGTCAGCCGAGTTTGGATCCATTGGGCTTGCTGTGCGCGGATAGGGGGGGCTCTAGTGGGCTGGCGTTCGAGTCGATGCTCTCGGTTCAATGCTCAGGAGGTAGCAAGACATGCTCGATCGAAGTATCCGCGCGGCGGAGGTCGGCCCTATCCCTCGTCGGATTCCCGGAGTTTGGCGATCACGCTGTAGTCTTCGAGCGTGGTCGTGTCTCCGAGGGTCTGCTTGCCCGAGGCGATGTCGCGCAGCAGGCGTCGCATGATCTTGCCTGAGCGGGTCTTGGGCAAGGCGTCGGTGAAGCGGATGTCGGCGGGTTTGGCGATCGCGCCGATCTGCTTGGCGACGTGGTCGCGCAGTTCCTTCACGAGTGCATCATCGGTCGTCACTCCTCGCTTGGGAGTCACGAACGCGACGATGGCCGTTCCCGTGATCGCGTCGGGCCGGCCCACGACCGCCGATTCGGCGACCTTGGTGTGTGACCCGAGCGCGCTCTCTATCTCCATGGTTCCGATCCGATGCCCGGAGATGTTCATCACGTCGTCGATGCGGCCCATGATCCAGAAGAAACCCTTGGCGTCGCGGTGGGCGCCATCGCCCGCGAAGTAGGTGTTCTCGAACTTGCTCCAATAGGTTTCCTTGAAGCGCTTCGGGTCACCCCAGATACCGCGCAGCATCCCGGGCCAGGGTTTCTTGATCACCAGGTATCCGCCGTCCGGCGGCTTCGCGGGCACGCCCTCTTTGGTGTAGACGTCGGCGTCGATGCCCGGGAAGGCCAGCGTCGCGGAGCCTGGTTTGGTCTGCGTCGCGGCGGGCAGCGGTGTGATCATGATCCCGCCCGTTTCCGTCTGCCACCAGGTGTCGACGATCGGGCAGCGGCGACCACCGATCACGCGGTGGTACCAGATCCAGGCTTCGGGATTGATCGGCTCACCCACGCTGCCGAGCACGCGCAGCGACGACAGATCGTGTTTTTTCGGGTGCTCGTCGCCGAGCCGGATGAAGGTTCGAATCGCCGTCGGAGCGGTGTAGAAGACGCTCACGCGATGGCGCTCGATGATGTCCCAGAAGCGATCGGGCGCCGGATAAGTCGGGACGCCTTCGTACATCAGGCTCGTCACGCCGTTGGCGAGGATTCCGTAGATGACGTACGAGTGCCCGGTGACCCAGCCGATGTCCGCAGTACACCAATAAGTGTCTGTCTCTTTCAGGTCGAACAGCGCCTTGGCAGTCGTCGTGACATGCGTGAGATAGCCGCCTGTCGTGTGGAGGATCCCCTTGGGTTTTCCCGTGGTGCCGCTCGTGTACAGGATGAAGAGCGGGTGCTCGGCGTCGAGCTTTGCGGGCGCGCAGTCTGCGCTGGCAGCCTGCATGCATTCGTGCCACCAATGGTCGCGCCCCTGCGTCCACGCAACCTTCTCGCCGGTTCGTCGGACGACCACGACGTGCTTCACCCCGTCGACGCCCTTCAGGGCTTCATCGACGGCGGGTTTCAACGCATGGGCTGAGCCCTTCCGGTAGCCGCCGTCCGCAGTCACGACGACCTTCGCGCCCGCGTCTTCGATCCGATCGCGCAGCGACTCGGCCGAGAAGCCGCCGAATACCACGCTGTGGACTGCTCCGATTCGCGTGCACGCGAGAATCGCGATCGCGAGTTCGGGAATCATCGGCATGTAGAGTGCGATGCGGTCGCCCTTCTTGACGTCGAGTCCCTTGAGGACGTTTGCGAACCGGCACACCTCGCGGTGCAATTCGCCGAAGGTCAGCACTCGGCCGTCGCCGGGCTCTCCCTCCCAGATGATCGCCGCCTTGTTGCGGCGCCAGGCGTTGTCACCGATGAGATGACGGTCGAGACAGTTGTAGGAAACGTTCAGCTTGCCGCCGACGAACCATTTGGCGAACGGTGGCTTCCACTCCAGCACCTTCTTCCACGGGCTGAACCAGCTGACGTTCTGCCTGGCCATATCGGCCCAGAAACGCTGGGGATCCTTCGCGCCGAGTTTGCGGAGTTGGTCGACGGTACGCTTGTTCCAGTTGGCGTTCTTCGCAAACTCGGGGCTCGGCTTGAAGCTCCGCTTCTCTTTGAGCAGGGACTCGATGTCGGCCATGCCGTTGCATCCTCCGGATCGGACCCTCGGTTTCGGTCGATCGGCTCGGGGTTCAGCGATCCGCGACGAGTGCCTCTAGGTCTTCCGGATCGGTCGCGATGGCTTGGGTCAGGTTCTCGCATCCGCCTCCGGTGATCGCGATGTCGTCTTCGATGCGGACCCCGATGCCCCGGAACTCCGCGGGTGCGTCCTCAGCGTCCGCCGCCACATAGATTCCAGGCTCGACGGTGAAGACCATGCCCGGCTCGAGCGGTCGGTGATTGCCGCCCGCTCCGTAATTGCCGACGTCGTGAACGTCGAGACCGAGCCAGTGACTCGTCTTGTGCATGAAGAAACCGCGATAGGCCTCGCGCGCGATCAGGTCTTCGACGTCGCCGGACAGGAGCTTCAGCTCGACGAGGCCCTCCACGATCGCGCGCACCGCGGCCGCGTGCACGTCGGCGAGAGTCTTGCCCGGCGCGCACTGGCCGATTCCCGCGCGCTGCGCGGCGAGCACCACTTCGTAGATCGCGCGCCCGGCGGCCGTGAAGCGCCCGCCGACGGGATAGGTGCGGGTCACGTCCGACGCGTAGCCCTCGAGCTCGCAGCCCGCGTCGATCAGCACGAGCTCGCCGTCGCTGAGCGGCTGGTCGTTCGTCACGTAGTGGAGCACGGTCGCGTTGCGCCCGCCGCCGACGATCGTCGCGTAGGCGGGACCGGCCGACCCGCGCCGGCGGAAGGCGTAATTGAGCG
>CAZBSV010000042.1:0-3050 GCA_964494795.1 uncultured Spirochaetales bacterium
GATTGGTCGCAGCTGCACCCCTGAGAGGTCGCGTCATCCACATCGACGGCAATACCCGCGGTCTCAAATCCAGCCAGGTCCGCAGGCTCGAACGGCTCGGCCAGCGCCGGGTGCCGGTCGAGCGGGTCGTGAGCCAGGAACTCGCTCGCGAACTCGCGGAAATCAGCTTCGAAATCGGCCGCCAGGTGGGGGTCCTCGTCGATCGCCGGGGCGAGGTCACCCACGTGATGTGCGGGGACTCGAAGTCGATCGAGCTGCCGGACTGGGGCCGATTGCGGGCCGGCCTCGGCCGGCTGCGCGGACTGCGCTGCATCCATACCCACTTCGGCGACGAGGGTCTCGATCGCGACGACCTCACCGACCTCGCGCTGCTGCGCCTCGACGCGATGGTCGCGATCTCGATCGACGAACGCGGCCTGCCGAAGCTCGCGCATGTCGGATCGCTGCGCCCCGGCGCCGACGTCGGTGACCCGGTCGAGCTGCTCGCTCCGACGCCGCCCGCGAATCTCGACCTCGACTTTCCCGCGTGGATCCGCGGCATCGAAGACGAACTCAGCCGCCTGGACCGGACGCGCGAAATCGGCAGCTCCGAGGGTGCGATCCTGGTTTCGGTTTCTGCGGGCCGCTCTGCGGATGAACTCGAGGCGCACCTTGCCGAACTCGTCGAACTCGCGAGATCAGCCGGCGTCGAGGTCATCGACACCGTCACCCAGCAGCGAAGTCGCGTCGACCCGCGCTACGTGATCGGTCCGGGCAAGCTGCAGGAGCTCGTGATCCACGCGTTGCAGAGCGGTGTCGACCTGGTGATCTTCGACCAGATCCTGAGTCCGACCCAGGCGCGAAACCTCGCGGAGCGCCTCGACCTGCGCGTGATCGACCGCACCCAGCTGATTCTCGACATCTTCGCCCAGCACGCCGTCAGCCGAGACGGCAAGCTGCAGGTCGAGCTCGCGCAGCTGCGCTACCGGATGCCACGGCTCGCGCAGCGCTCGGACATTTCGCTCTCGCGCCTCGCGGGCGGCATCGGCGGGAGGGGCCCCGGAGAAACCAAGCTCGAAGTCGACCGTCGGCGGGTTCGCGAGCGCGTCGCGCGACTCGAGCGCGAACTCGAGAAGTTATGCACCCAGCGGGAGTCGCGCAGGAGCCAGCGCGCGCGCCGCGGCGTCCCCGTGCTCTCCATCGTCGGCTACACGAATGCGGGCAAGAGTACGCTGCTCAAAGCGCTGACGAATACGGAAGTGCACATCGCCAACGCGCTGTTTGCGACGCTCGATCCCGCTTCGCGGCGGCTTCGCTTTCCGCGCGAGCGCGAGGTGATCATCACCGACACCGTCGGATTCATCCGCGACCTGCCGCCGGAATTGTTCGCGGCATTTCGAGCGACACTCGAAGAGCTGAAGGACGCAAATCTGTTGCTCCACGTCGTCGACGTCGCCACACCGGATTGGGAGCGGCGAATCGCGGCAGTTCGAAAGATTCTCGACGAGATCGGCATCGCGGACACGCCCGAACTGCTTGTCTTCAACCAGATCGACCGCTTGCCCAGCCACGCCGCCCGAGCGCTGCTGGAGCACAACGCGGGCGTCGCAATCTCGGCGCTGAAGCGAACCGGCCTGCAGGAACTTCTGTCGACTGCGGAAGAGCTACTATGGGCCGAAGCGGATTTCCCGGGCGGCGGCAGGACCGAGCACAAGCGCATTCCCGCGCTCGGCTCCGGCTCCGAGGGGGCTTGACGATGCAACCCAGGGCCAAGATCGTCGGTACGGGTATGTGCGTCCCCGATCGCGTCGTCAGCAACGACGACCTCGCGAAGTTGATGAACACCAGCGATGAGTGGATCCGCCAGCGCACGGGCATCGAAGAGAGGCGCTACATCGAACCCGGCCAGCAACCCGCCGATCTCGCCCGCGAAGCTTCGAAGCGCGCGCTCGAAGCCGCGAAACTCGGCGCGGAAGACATCGACTGCATCGTGTTGGCGACGCTCTCGTCCCAGGCGGACTTTCCGGGCACCTCGTTCTTCCTTCAGGAACAGCTCGGGCTGTCGGAAACGCCGTGCTTCGATGTCCGCGCGCAGTGCAGTGGATTCCTCTACGCACTGGCCGTGGCCAACGGCTTCATTTGCGCGGGGATGTACCGGCGGGTTCTCGTCGTCGGTTGCGAGGTGCATTCGACCGGTATCGATCTCAGTGACGCCGGACGCGACGTCGCCGTGATCTTCGGCGACGGCGCGGGTGCCGCGCTGCTCGAGGCGACCGATGGCGAAACAGACCGCGCGGGGTTGCTCGAAATTCGACTCCACGCCGAGGGAAGATTCGCGAAGAAACTCTGGCTCGAAGCGCCCGGTTCGGGTCTCACGCCGACGCGGATCTCCCACGAGCTGATCGACGAGCGGCGCCACTTCCCGTACATGGACGGGCGATTCGTCTTCAAGCACGCCGTCAAACGCATGCCCGAGGTGCTGCTCGAGGTTCTCGGCGCCGCGAGCCTGAAGCTCGAAGACGTCGACCTCTTCTTGTTCCACCAGGCCAACCTGCGCATCAACGAGTTCGTGACCGAGCAGTTGCGTATCCCGCCCGAGCGCTGCGCGAACAACATCCAGCGCTACGGAAACTGTTCGTCGGCTTCGATCCCGATTCTGCTCGACGAAGCGGCGCGAAGCGGGCGACTCGAGCCGGGCCGGATCGTTTCGATGACGAGCTTCGGCTCTGGCTTTTCCTGGGCGAGCGCGGTTCTGCGCTGGTAGCCGACATGCCGCAGTGCGTCTTCGAGTCTCTCGAGATTGGCAGAAAATCAAGTTAACACATCGAAAATAAAGGGATTTGTGTTTTTTGAAAAAAACTTGACGGGATAACGCACTGTGTTATTTTGATTGCGCTCCCACCCCCGCAAGTCCGCGTGGACCGACAGCAAGGAGACATCCCCATGACAGAAAACCAAGGCCACAGCCAGGCCCGCGAAAGCCGCATCGGCGAAGCCACCCAGTTCATCGACGACGAAATCCAACGCGCTCAACAAGGTCTGATGGCACGCCGCAAGTCGCTCGAAAAAGA
>CAZBSV010000043.1:0-27564 GCA_964494795.1 uncultured Spirochaetales bacterium
CGGGATCAACACGCCGCTGCTCTCGGAGAGCATCGACGCGGATCTCGTGTTCGACCCGGGCGAAGAGTGGACGTTCTTCGTGCTCGACTGGGGGCTGCCGGGCGCGTTCCCGACGCCGTTCGCGTCGATCGGGGTCGGTGAGGATTCGGTCGGCATCTCGGCGTCGTGGGCGAGCATCGTCGCCAACCCGGTTCCCGAGCCGGCCTCGGCCGAGCTGATCGCCCTCGGCCTGCTGGTGCTCGGGCTGCGTCGCGCCCGGCGAAGCCACCGCTGAGACGCCAGCGGGTCACTCCGTCCGTTCGCGGCGTCGCATCAGCACGAGGCGGTGTCGCAGAGCTTGCTGCGATCAGCGCGGCGAGTCGGCGAGGCGCTTGGCGTCGAGGGATACCACCCGCGTGCGTACCTCGGGGAGCGTGTCGTCCCCGCGCGCCCAGCGCAGCGACATCGGCCCCTCGCCGTGCGCTGCCGTGTATTTTTCCTTGTGTTACCGCTTCCGCAGGTGTAGAAGTGCCGATTGGACGGGCTCACGAGCGTGCGCTCCCTGCGCCGAACCGGGAGGTGAACCTGCAATGGCTCAGGATCTGGGACGTCTCACGGCCGCCACCGCCGGTGCGCTCGCTCTGCTGCTCGGAGCGCCTGCGGGAGCTGCGGTCTCGACGATCCAATGCTTCCTGAATGACCGATGCACGCTCACCGAGCTGTTCGCCGGCGGCTCGATCCAGGTCGACGACAAGAACTTCAAGAATTGGGGCCTCGAGTATCTCGACTACAGCGCAGGCGCGTTTCCCGATTTCAACCTGATCACCGTCGAGGGGGTATCGAGTGCGCTGGAGCCGAACCCGCTGGTTCCGGGCCCCGGGATCCGGTTCGTCGGAAACGGCGAGCTGCTCGTCAGCGGCGTCCAGTTCATCGATCTGCGCCTGGACTTCCGCGTCGCGTCGACCAATCCCGCGTACCAGATCAAGGACGCCTCGGTCGCGGTCGTGGCCGCGTTCGACGGGGCCGCCATCACCAAGGTACTCATCCAGGTCGATGAGTACCTCAGCACCGCAGATGGATCTACCGGCCTGGGCCAGATGAACGTCTCGCTCGACCCTTCGTTCTTCGTGTGGTCGCCATTCTTCCCTCCCTTCGGCATCGTCGACGGTAGAGATGCGGTCGAGTTCTCGCCGCAGCTCCCGCAGCCCGAGATCTATGTCGAGAAGAACTTCTTCCTGGAGGGCACCGAGCCGGGCGAGGAGGGCGAGATCGTCGAGCTGGAGCAGCGCTATTCCCAGCTGCCCGAGCCCGGGGAGCTGCTGCTGCTCGGCTGTGGTGCTGCGTTCCTGTTCCTTCTCCCGCGGCGACGCGTGCGCGCCGCGGAACCCATGCATAGTAGGTAGGGCAATCTGCCCCTCGAGGGAGGTACCGTTTCCATGAAGTCCATCGGTCTCGCAGTGCTGGCAGTCTTCGCGCTCTCGGACCAGGCCCTCGCGCAGGGGGTGTTGTCGTCGGGTGAGGAGGGCGTCTTCGTCGCCTGCTTCTACGAGTGCAAGCCGGGTCCCGACATCGACACCGGAAGCACGCCGGTTGGAACCTACCAGGAGCTGACCACGCTGATGATTACGCAGCAGACCAACGCGAATCGCTGCGCGCGCGCGTTCTACTTCGACGGGCACGAGAACGTGCTCGCGATGTCGAACATCGGGCTGTCGCCGTTCGATCTCGACGAGCTCAACGTCTGCCACACGCTCGACCACCCCCTGGTTCCCGCGGTACCCGAGGCCGGGCTGGTCGTGTTCGGCTTCACCGATCCCGTGACACCTCCGGCGCCGCCATTCCCGTTCGGACCCGCGCCGGGCGGCTACGTCTGGGGCAAGAACGTGATCGGCAAGTTCCGGACCGACAATCCCGAGCCGTTCCAGGGGCGCGCGACGGCAGTCGGGAAATACGAGTGCCGCGTCGTCCCCTCCACCTTGTTCGGAACTTCGGAGCTCCAGATCAAGTCGGCGGGAAAGCCGATCATTGCGCCGCTCCTGATCGAGCAGACGGGCGAGCCCAACACGGAGTGCGTAGCCCAGTAGCACACGACCCGAAGGCGAGTGCCGCTGCCCAAGAGCGGGGACAGCAGCGAAGCCGAGCTGGCGTCCGAGCGCCGAGCGGCCCTGACGAGATCCGCCAGAAGCGGATCGACCCGGAGCCGGTGCACGCCGCTCCGGGCACCGCGTCCCGCCTCGGCTCGACGGAGATTTGCTTCCGGAAGCTACTTTTTCCCGATGCGAGCCGTCAGTCTCGAGGTCCTCGAGAACTAGCTGAGCGAATACATGCGCCCTCGCTTCCTACCTGGGGAGTCCGCGCCTTGATCGGGCTGATGACCGGCCTCGGGATCAGATTGATGGCTACGACGCGTCCGTATGCGATGCGTCAAGCGCGACGCTGTCCGATCTGTCTTTTTGTGAGGTGTCGCCGCTTGCGTCGAGCGTATCCAACGGACAGGAACGCGGCTCCGGAAACCAACATCACCCATCCCGACGGCTCGGGCACGAACTTGATCCGCAAGACTCCGATCGCTCCTGTGTGCCGATCCCAGGGCGCACTGCGCTTCGGGAAGTTCCAGTGCACGAGCTGCGGGGCGACCAGCTGGATCGATCCGAAGCCGAGTGCGGTGCGGTGGTCGAAGCCCGTGCGCACGAGCGTCGATGCGAAGAAGTAATCACCGGCAGCGACGGAAACCATTCCCGTCGTCCACGGGAAACCCCACTCTGTGATCGCGGCCGTGGTCTGTTTGCTCATGCTCGTCCGATACACGAGCGAACTGCTGGCCAGCGAGCCAGCCGGCAGCGGACACGAAACTCCAGAGCACCTTCCCCCGAGCAGCTTGAATGAGGCCAGTTTGCTTCCGACGTAGGTTCTGCTCCGATACGCGTGCGCTCGCGTGGAGGTGAGCGCACCGAGCAGGCGCATCGTTCCGCCGAATTGGTTGGCGCCAGCGGTGATGCGTACGCGACCGGGAAGGCTCAACGTTGCAAAAGTGCCGAACGTGTAGCTGCCGGGGCCGCGTCCGGCAGCGAAGAAGCCCGTGTCGTTGCGCGCACTGGATGCGAGCGTGGAAACGAAGAGATACGGACTCATCGACGGAAGCGAGCCGCTCGCGCTCGCGATCAGCGCGGAGCGGGGCAGCGTGAACTGCGCGACGGGAGATGCGCTTTGCGCCTTGGCGGGAATGGTTCCGGCGAGCGGCACACCCCGCTGGAGCGTTGCACTTCCGCATAGCGTTCCGCCGTTGCCGGGGTTGCAGCGGCGTCCGAGCGGGCGCGCGATGAAACGCGGAGTGAAGATGGGCGGCGTGTAGGTCGGCGGTGTGTAGATCGTAAATCGCGTCGGGAGCGTCGGGAAGATTGGGGCATTCGCGATCGAATGGATGCTGAGCTCTCCGGACCTGGTGGCAGTTGGCGCGACGCTGAATGGCAGCGTGATGTTGATGTACGGATAGTCGAGCTTGCGGATCGTCAGCGTCCAGTCGCCCGGCTCGAGCATCCCGAGCTCGCCGTCGATGCCGTTCACCGGTGCGTAAATCTGTGGGCAGAAGTGGGGAGGAAAGGGCGTCGCTGAGAAAGTGACTTTGAACTCGTGCGCCTCGAGGTTGGCGGAAATCGACGGGCTGCCGAGCGCGTTTACCGCTACGCAGGAGTTCGAGAACGGGCCAAGCGGGATCGCTGCCGTGAAGGAGACCGTGTCGAGATCGGTCGGAGAATTCGGTGATATCGCGGTCGGCGGGGCGTCAGTTCCGGCATGCCAGCCAACCGTCGCCGCATGCGCGCCCGCCGAGATCAAAAGGATGAGCAGCGAAGCCAGAAGAGCGAACGGGCGGGGAGGCGCGGTCACTTCAGCCAGCCGAATCCACACGATCTCATCCTCCTCTGAAGCTGGAGAGAGACTGGCGCAGTATACACGATCGATAGTCGCGGCTGCAATCGAAATTCAGGCGTTCGGGTCGATCATCCAACCGGGCAGGCGGACGGCTTCCTCGGCCGCGCCGCCGACTTCGCGCCGTCGTGCAGGGGTCGAATCGGGACTTTCGAATGTTGTGGCTCGATGCGAGTCCAGCGGTCATGCTTGCGCATCCATTGTGGAGGACGAAATGACTGGCGAAACGAAGATGACTGGAGGCTGCATGTGCGGGGCAGTTCGTTACGAAACCACGGGCGAGTCCTTCGGGGTCACCCACTGTCATTGCCGAAGCTGCCGCAAGCACAGCGGCGCGGCGGTGGTGACCCTGGCGGGATTCAGAGCCGATCAGGTCACGTTCAGCGGCGACAAGCGCAAGATCTACGCGTCATCATTGGGCGTTGGCCGCGCGTATTGTGGCAAGTGCGGGACGCCTCTCACCTGGGAAGGCGACGGTGGCGACCGGGGGCCGATCTTCGAATTGCACATCAGCACTTTCGACAACCCGGACGTTCTGGTGCCGACCGCCCATGCCTTCTATCCCGAGCGCATTGCCTGGTTCGACATTGCCGACAACCTGCCGCGTTATAAGGAGTTTGCCGACGACAGCGCGCCGCTACGCCATGGCCCGGTCAGCGACGGCCTGCCCTCGGACTGAGGCTGCCCAAGCGACAGAGATTGAAACGACAGGTTCATCCAGACATCGGCTGGCATTCGAGATACAATGCGCACGTGCGCAGAACTTGGCCCAGCTTAATGCTAGTTGCGTCTCTATCGGCAGCCGCCTGTGGCTCCGACGACGACGGACGAACCGAGCAGGCTGCCTCCAAGGCGCTCGCGAAAGCAAAAACGGAGGTTCCATCGCTGCGGCAGCAGCGCGCAGAACTCGATGAAACCATCTGGAAAAATGAAACCACTGCGCAAGAATTCGAATCGACCTTCGTCCGCCTGTGGGACGATTTGCGCGGCACCGATGACGCCATCTCGGTTTTGTCGACATTTCCATTCTCCAAGCTGATCCTGGGTGTCGCGGGATCCGCAGAGCACCTGGATCAGGGCATCAACCATTGGAGCAATGCCGCAGATACGCGCGATCTGGAGCCCCGTGATTGGCAAGAATTTCTCCAGGGCTACCGACAGAGCGGTTGGGAACTGATCCAGAGCGAATGGCATCACACGCGCTTCGTACCTTCCGAGAGCGGCCCGCAACGCAGCGAGTTCAGCATCGTGCTCCACGCGCAGAACACGACCGAGCAGCGCAGGGTCATCATCCAGGGGACGATTAAGGTCACATGGCAAGACGAGCGAGATTCCAACGGGCACTGGTTGGCGGGAGAAATCGACGCCTCAGAACTCGAACTGTTCGAGCGACGCGGACCGCCGGCGTTTACCGAAAGCCAGGAACTCGGGCGCCAGCAAGAGTTTGACATTTTTGCGGCGAACTTGGATCTAGATGGATCGGTGGTCGTCTACGACCTGGACGCAGACGGCCTCGATGAAATCATCGTCGCGTTCGCGAACATCGTGTTCTGGAACCAAGGAAACTGGAAGTTCGAAGAAAAGCCTTTGTTCGCCCAGCCCCCGACGGTTCCTTTGGGAACCGCGGTAGTAGCGGATTTCACGGGGGATGGAGTCGTCGACGTGCTAGGTGCGGGTCGCGGGAGCTGGCCGCTGTTGTATACGGGCGAGCCTGGCGGCGTTTTTTCGGGTCGGGGTAAGGAGATCAAGCAGGTCCGCGAAAGACTGATGCAGCCTACTGCGTTCGCAGTGGGCGACATCGACGGCGACGACGACCTCGATCTCTGGGTGACCGATTACAAGCCACCCTACTACGAGGGAAAAGAGATGCCGGTGCCGTATTTCGACGCAAACGACGGCTTCGCGTCTCACCTGCTCGTCAATCTAGGCGGCGGAAAATTCGCCAATCAGACCGAAGAGGCGGGCCTCGGCCCCAAGCGCTACCGGCGCACTTACAGCACGTCGTTCATCGATCTTGACGAGGACGGCGATTTGGATCTCGTCGTCGTCAGCGATTTTTCCGGCGCAGACGCCTACCTCAACGACGGAACGGGTCACTTCACCGACGTCACCGATCATATGCTCGACGAGAGAACTTCCTTCGGCATGGCGGGACTCTTCTCCGACTTCAATCTCGACGCTGCTCTCGATTTCTACATGGTGGGAATGAGCTCCACCACCAGTCGCAGGCTCGATCATTTGGGGCTTGGTCGAAGCGAATTTCCCGAGCATCAGACGATGCGAACGAAAATGGGTTTCGGGAATCGAATGTATTTCGGCAGCGCCGACCACACCTTGCGCGAAGCCGACCTGGGGAGCGCCGTGACTCGCACGGGGTGGTCCTGGGGAACGGCAGTGCTCGATTTCGACCTGGATGCCGACCCGGACATCTACGTCGCCAATGGCCATATCAGTCGAGAGACCGCACAGGACTACTGCACGGACTTCTGGAAACACGACATCTATTCGGAAGAGCCGACGGAAGGTGAGACTGTCGGCAGCTTCCTCGCCGACGCGCGCAGGAATGGCGTGTCGTGGAACGGCTTCGAACACAACCGCTTGCTGATGAACATCGAAGGTCATCGATTCGTCGAGACGGGTTTCCTGATGGGGGTCGCGATCGAAGAGGACAGCCGCGTGGTCGTTTCGAGCGACTTCGATGCCGATGGCCGCCCCGATCTGCTCGTTTCGACGTGGATGAACGCGCCGAACAGCACCATCGACAGGCGCATCTCTCGCATCTGGCTCGAGCGCAACACGCTGAGCCACGATCGACATTGGATCGGCGTTCGGCTGACCGGCGCGCGCTCGTCGATCGGGGCGCGGATCGCGGTCGTGAGCGGCGATCGCAAGCAACTCCACTACGTCGTGATCGGCGATGGATATCGATCCCAGCAGCCGTTTGCTCGAGTCTTCGGTCTCGGCGCGAGAAGCGCTGTGGACTACGTGCTGGTCAGCTATCCCGGTGGAAGGGAAGTCCGCATCGAAAATCCGCAGATCGACCGCTATCACGTCGTCGAAGGTCGCTGATCCGCACAATTCGCCGCGCGAGCCTGCCGCGCAGAATCAATCGAGTCAGAGCCGGAGATCTCCCGGTCGCTTGAAATCGAGCAGCCGTCCGCCCTTCGATACCCCAGACCAATCGCCAATGTCGAAGCGGATCACCGCGCACGCTGCCGGCGTGAAGCCGCGCGCCATCCGCTCACGGGCGCCCCGGCCACCCGCGACGGCCAGCGCGCAGGCGAGTTCTTGGAGTGCGGGGTTGTGACCGATGAGCAGCGCGCTCGACACGGCAGCTTCGATCCCGGACAGATGCTCGAGCATCACATCGGAGCTCGCCAAATAGAGCGAATCGTCGATCTGCTCGCGCGCAGAATCGCTGAGATCGCGTCGCAAACAATCGAGCGTCTCGACCGTGCGCAGCGAAGACGAGCAGAGAACGAGAGTCGGCGCGTGACCGCGCTCCGCGAGATACCGCGCCATCGCTTCGGCAGCCGCGCGCCCCGCAGCTTTGAGGGGCCGGTCGCGGTCGGCACCGCCCGGCGACCCAGGCTCCGCGATCGCGTGGCGCAAAAGCAGCAACGTTTTCATGCTGTACACCTTCGATCCGGCGGTCGTACGGCGCCGATTAGCGGGCTCTGGAATTCGCCTCGAGTTGCCATCGTATCGCGATACAGCAGCGTACTGTCTTTTGGCCGCTGCGCGCCGATCAGCTGGCGAACGGTCTTTCCTTCCATTTATGCGTTGAGCTCGTGCGCCTCGCCCGCTCCACTCGGCACCCGGATGCGGCCCACCAGGGCCTGCACGTGCGGCGGAGGCGTCGGCGTGAAGCGCGACACCGCAAGCGTCAGCGCAAAGTTGATGAACATCCCGACGCTGCCGATTCCCTCCGGGCTCATGCCGAATTACCAGCTGTCCGCGGTATCGAGGCCGGGCTCACTACTCTGCCGACCCGCAGGGACGCGATGGGCGCGAACAGCTCTCAAACTCTGACCCCGTTCGACCGCTACGGTATAGGATAGGGCGAAGGTCGATGCTCTCTGACATCGGAGTCACGGCGACACGCGAGAGTCCAATGATCCGCTCCGTGGTTCGATTCATCCAAGCTTTGCGAAGGCGCGGCGAACGCGAAAGCGCTCTGTCGGCGGCCACCTCACCGGTGGAAAAGCTCACGCGGAGAATCGCCGAACTCGAGCACGCGGTGCTCGGTTATCGGACAGCCGCAGACGACCTGCGGAAAACCCAGGCGGATCTGGCACGCGCCCAGCGCATGGCCAAGATCGGCAACTGGCGCTGGTCGGTGCTGCAAAACGAATTGATCGAGGGCTCCGACGCCTACGCGGAAATCCACGGGGTGGATCCCACCGAGATCCACGGATTGATGGATGATCAGATCGAGCGCGTCGTCCATCGGGAGGATCGCGAGCGCGTCGAGCGCGCGTTTCGCACATTCGACGAATCGGGAACCGGCTACGAAATTGAATATCGGATCGTACGCCCGGACGGCGAAGTTCGTCACGTCCGCGAGATCGGTGAGAACATCGTCGATGACGCGGGCCGGATCGTCGAGCAGATCGGAACCGTACAGGACGTCACGCAACTAAAATGCGCCGAAGCGGCTCTTCGAGAAGCACACGACGAGCTCGAGCAGCGCGTGCGCGTGAGAACCACGGAACTCCAAGCTGCAAACGTCGCGCTCCGCGAAGAGGTCGCCGAGCGCGAAGGCGCCGAAGCGCAGCGCGAAGAACGGGAGTTGTTGCTGCGCAGCATGGCGAGAATCTCGAAGATCGGATACGCGGTCTGGGACGATCTGGAGCGAAAGTACGTGAATGTTTCGGAGGAATTTGCACAGATCGTCGGCCTCACAGTAGAAGAGTTCGAGGATCGCTACCCGACCGTCATCGAGGATTACGAGGCGATCCATCCAGACGACCGCGAGCGCTATCGCGCTTACGACGAGGCCTACAAAGAGAATCCGGAAATCGTTGAGATCGAATTCCGCATGATCGATCCGGAGGGTGAGATCGTCTACGTGCGCGAACTCATGCAACCGATCTTGGATGATACGGGCCGGTTGATCCAGAGCATCATCACGAATCAGGACATCACGGATCAGAAGCGGACCGAGGATCAACTCCGCCAGGCGCAGAAGATGGAGGCAGTGGGTCAGCTCACGGGTGGCATCGCACACGACTTCAACAATCTTCTCGCGGTGATTCTCGGGAACCTCGAACTCGTCGAGGACGAAATCAGGAACGGCAGCCAGGCCTCGGAATGGCTGCAGACCGCGATCGCCGCAGCGGAGCGCGGCGCGGGCCTGACCCAGCGGCTGCTCGCCTTTTCCCGCAAGCAGGCGCTGCGGCCCGCGGCGGTCGATGCGAACGCGCTGGTTCAGGGCATGCTCGACCTGCTGCGCCGCACGATCGGCGAGCGCATCGAGATCGAACTGGTGCGGGATGCAGGGCTCTGGCAGTGTCTCGCCGACCCGAATCAACTCGAAAATGCGATCCTCAATCTCGCGATCAACGCTCGCGACGCCATGCTGGCGGGCGGAAAGCTCACGATCACGACGTCGAACGCTCGAATCGACGACGATTACGCGCTCGCGCAGCCGGATGTCAGACCCGGACAGTATGTGCTCGTGGCGGTGAGCGACACGGGCAGCGGGATGTCCGCTGTCGTCCAGCAACACGCCTTCGAACCGTTCTACACCACGAAGGACGTCGGCCGCGGCAGCGGGCTCGGCCTCAGCATGGTCTACGGCTTCACCAAACAGTCGGGTGGCCACGTGAGCGTCTACAGCGAAGTGAGCGTCGGGACGACGATTCGGCTCTTTCTGCCCCGATTTTCTGGCGAGGAGGTAGCGAAGGCTGCCGGGGCCGATCCGGTCGAGTTCGGCAAGGCCGACGGAGCGGTGGTGCTCGTGGTCGAAGACGACCGCGATCTTCGCGCGTTGGTAATTCGCATGTTGCGCTCGCTGGGTTACGGGGTTATCGAGGCCAACTCGGGCGCGCCGGCGCTCGAGATCCTCCGCTCAGCGAGCGAGGTCGACCTCCTGCTCACCGATGTGGTGCTCCCCGAGCAGATGAGCGGGAGCGCGCTCGTTGAAGCCGCGCTGCGCGTGCGGCCGGACCTTCGCGTGTTGTACATGTCGGGATACACCGAAGATGCGATCGTCCATCAGAGGCGGCTCGTCGCTGGCGACCCGTTCCTGCAGAAGCCATTCCGCAGGCTGGATGTCGCACGCGCGGTGCAAAAGGCGCTCGCGCGCAGCCGATCTCGCCGATGAATTTGGCGCTTACCCGCCGCTAGATACCGCTTCGCGGAGCCATGCCTGATAGAGCCGAGGCGGAAAGAAGGCGAGCCAGAGCGCTCCGACTCCAATCAGTGCCAACACGATATCGGCGGAGCCGAGCTCCGTGAATCCGTCCGGGCTCGCGAGCGCGACGAGGAAGAGGAGTTGCACAGCGCCGAAACAGCCAGCGTAGATTCCCCAAAGCGCGAATTTGTTGGCCAAGACGGGATCTGCAAGGCCATGTGCGACGCGCCTGCGCGCATTTCGGTAGTAGAGCATCGATTCGGCACACGCCCAGGCGTAGACGACGATCAGAGCCAGGTTCTCGACCCAGATCCAGACGTGATCGGAGCGGAAGCCGCGCCAATCGCCGACCACGCCGCTTCCGATGAATCCGATCGCCATCGCAGCGAACGAGACCCAGAAGGTGAGCGCCGCCGCGAGGCTCTGCGGCCGAAAGGTGCGCCAGGTAAAACAGCCGAGGCAGAGAACGGCGGCGCTGATTCCGATCCGGCAGGCAATCGCGAACGCGTCGTTGACGGAGGGATTCGAGCCAGGCCAATACAGGTAAATCGCCCAGAACGCCCACTCGAGCCCGTCGACGAGCAAGGAAGACGCGAGCAACGCGGCCAACCCGTCTCCGGCGCGCAGCGCCTTGATCAAGATTCGCAGGCCCACGCCGAAGCTCAGCGCGATCACGACGAGGTTCGTCACCAATTCCATTTGCATGCAATCCCACTTAAAATCAAGTCGAGTTATCGGCGCATCGGAATAGGCGGGATTTTCCTGAAGCGGAATCGAGTACCGAGGCGAGTTGCGGGTCACCGATGGGAAGGGTTTTACCTAGGCAGAGCAACGCTCGGCTCCTCGGGCGGCTCCGGTTCGGGCTCGAGATCGGGGACGCCCGAGAGAATCGGGCGTTGGAAGGCGCCTGAAGACGGCCGCACCGCGAGCGTTCGCAGCGGCAGCGGAATCGAGGAGACGGCTTCCGATGGGACCCCGCGCAGCAGCGGGAGCGTGGACATCCGCGCGCACGACGACAACAGCAGGATCACGAAATAGCTGACGACGCCTTCGCCAAAGCCATAAAAGAGGCAGGCCCCGACGAGCGAACCGAGTGCCAACGCGCCGGCGTTGGCCAGGTTGAAGCAGGTCAAGACACCGGTCCGCTCGCTATGATCGATGCGTTCGAAGAACAACATCAGGGTCGAAAGCTCGACGCCCCCCCACGCCAGACCCGCTGCGATCTGAAGCCCGAACAGATAGACCGGATCGGATGACAACAGCCAGAGTGCGGGGATTGGCGTGATTCCGCACGCGCTCCAGATCAGCAGCCGACGCGCGCCTCGCCGGTGGGCGATGCGACCGAGCGCGGGCAGCGCGAGGATCCGGCCCGCGAATGCGGCCGCGATCAACGCGGTGAAGAGTCCGTACGAAAGGCCCAGCATCTTGAGCATGTAGGGAACGAAGTAGGGTGACGCGATGTAGACCGCGAATTGCATCGCGAGCAGCTGCCTGAGCAGCGCGCCATCTCCCGCGCGCCGCAGCCGACCGAAGAAAGACCGGAGCGATATCGAGCGCTGCTCATCGATCATGAGCCGCGGCTCGCTCTGTGAAGCCAAGAGCGCCGCCGATACGAGGCGCGCTGCGGCCGCCAGCGTGAAGAGCAGCGCAAAGATCGTCAGCGCTCCGCTGGTTGGATGGGTTCGATCGAGTATCGCACCCGCCAAAACCAGCGCGGCAAACAGCGCGGCGTTCGACCAGCGGGTGCGGTGCGCAAAAAAACGCGCGCGCAGCTGCGGGGGGACGAGCGTTCCAACCCAGGTATTCCAAGCAGGGCCGGTTCCCATCCCGAAGCCCCAGTAGGCGGCCGCTGCAAACATGATCAAGCCGTAGGAGATGCGTCCCAACAGCGCGCCGACGATCAGCGGCAGGAAGGTCGTCGCCTGGAGCACCGCACACAGCACCACCCAGCGGCGGTGAGAACCGAATAGCCGCACGCCGGCGGGAGACACCAACTGGAGTACGGCGCCGGCCACCAGCGGAATCGTCGTGATGAGACCCGCGGCGATGTCACCGAAGCCCGCCGCCAATACGAACGCAGCGAAGTAGGATTCGCCCAATCCCACCATGACGCTGAACGACACGCCATCGGCGACGATGGCGCGAAGGTCGCGGCGCTGGCGATCGTCGCAATCGGATTCGATCTTCATGCTCTCTGAAACTCGTGCCAAGAAAGGCGGGCGCCGTCGGACCGCCGCGCCGCATCTTCCAAAGCCCGCATCGCAAATTGCGCATCGCGCAACGCGCATCGCGCAACGCGCATCGCGCATCGCGTGTCAGGTTTCGCGCTGGCGGCCGACGCGCTGAGCCCTTCAGCGCGCCCCCACCCCATCAGTGCAAATCGCGCGCCCGCTCTTCCCAGCTGCCCGTGGTCGCGCGGAAGATCAGGATCCGGCGGCCGGCTGTCAACGTGGCGAGATTCGACTCCGCGCTGACGGCTTCGATCGGGTCCCCGAGCGCCAGCGGGATCGCAAAGAAACCGCCCAGAAACGGCGAGAGCCCGAGCGCCTGGCGATCGGTGACCACCACGCCCACGTTTTCGCCCGCGCGCGCCTCGACGACCTGTTCGCGCGGACCCAGGCGGTATTCGACCAGATTGCCGCTCCCGCCATTGAAGCCCAGCACGCGCTCGGAGGTGATCGCGAGCGCCACGCGCTCGCCGAGCAGCGCAGATTCGGGGCGCCGCTCCGCGCGCCCGTAGTCGACTTCCTGCCAGCTACTGGATTGCGTCGCGACCGCGAGAATGCGCTGGTTGGTGATGATCACGCCAACCTTGCCGCGCGCGCCCTTCCAAACGACGCTTTCGTCCAGTCGTAAGCGCTCGACGGTCTGGCCGCCGCCCGCGGCATCGATCGCGAGCAGGTCCCGATCGACGACGAGAATCTCGAGCACGTCCGCGAGCGGGACTTCTCCCGCGACGCGCTGCGCGCGCGCCGGCGCCGCTGCCGTAATCGCGGCGGTCGCGAGCAGAAGCCCGCAGATTGCCAGGAGTCGCGTCATTTCGAGAATCAGGTTAGCCGAGAAGCGCGCCTCGGGTGAATGCCAATGAAGGCTGCGCCGCGATCGATCGGTCGCGCATCCCGTCGAGCGGTCAGATTTCGGGAATCTCCGCCAGCTTCCCGTTTCGCTGCATCTCGCGCACGCGCTCCAGCTGGGCGGCCATGTCGGCTTCGAGTTCGGCGACCATCGCACGGAATTCGGGTTCCGCATGTAGCGGCGCCAGGCTCAGATCGTGCTCGAGGTAGTACCACCAGAAACCGCGCCAACCCTCGTCGATGGCTTGCCGAAGCGCAGCTAGAGCCTTCGCGCGCTCTCCCCGAACGGCGTAGATCTGCACGTCGGCGATCCCGAAACCAGGGAACCCCAGGCGCGGAATCGCCTGCATCTGCTCGAGGCTGCGGTCCAGCAGCAGATCCGCTTGCTTGTGCTCTCCGGCTCTCGATCGGATCAACGCGAGGCCAATCGCCGCCTTGTAGTTTCTGCGATCGACGGCGGGATCTCCCACGTCGAACAATTCCGGATAACTCTTTTCATACAAAGCCCGAGCTTCGAGATTACGGCCTGCTCGCAGCTCGTGATCTCGCAGAAACTCCAGCGCACCGACGTCGAACACCACATAAGGATGGATCGAAAACGCCTTGCGGGCGTGCTCCAACGCCTCCGTTTCAGCGCCGCGGTACAGTTCCAGCAATTGCATCGCAGCATTGGTGTCTAAACTTTCGGAGCTCAATTCGTTCGATCGACGAATCCAGCGCTCGGCCTCGATGGGGTCGCCGAGATCCAGATAGAGACGACCCAGGTCGCTGAGGTCGCGCGTGGCACCGGGATCGATGGAGAGGGCTTTCGCGTACCCGACAATGGCTTCGTCGAGCCGTGCCAAAATGAACCAAGCATACCGTGCAGACAGGGTATAACTGCCGGAATAATTCGGAGCGAGCTCCAACAATTTCCCGATCCAATCCTTCGCTTCGTCGAATCGCCCCAGCACGATCAGATCGTCCGCGACATTGGTCATGATGGGTCCTGAGAGGGGATCCAATTCGTTCGCTCGTCGATGAAGAGCGAGCGCCTCCTCGGGCCGACCCAAATCATCGCGCAGCATCATTCCATACCAGTGATAGGTCGGCGCGTGGTTGGGGTTCAACTCGAAGGCGCGCTTGAACGCGACTTCGGCGCCCGCGTAGTCTTTCGAGTCTTGCTTGATCCCCGCCAGCGCGTTGTAGCCTTCACCCAATTGGTCGTTCAGCGCCAAGGCCCGCTCGGCCGCGACTCGCGCTTTCGCGAGTGTTTCTTCGGGCGGCAATCCGCTGTAGAAGACCTGCAGGTCGTAGGTTTCCGCCAGGCCGACGTAGGCCAGCGCAAAGGCGGGGTCGAGCCGGATGGCTCGCTGGAAATCGTCGACGGCCTCCGCGAGCCCGCCGGAATTGCGACTCGCGAGGCGTTGCCGGCCGAGCAGATACGCGTCGTAGGCGGCGAGATTTTCCGTCGGTACGGTCTTCAGGCGGTCTTGCTCCTGCGGCGACAACGTTGCTCGCAACGCGTCGGCAATCGCAGCCGCGATCTCGGTCTGGATCGCAAAAATGTTTGCCGCCGTCAGCTGTCGATCGTAGATCTCGGCCCACAGATGTGCGTCCGTTTCCGCATCGATCAACTGAACGTTGACCCGGATGTGTTCACCCGATCGCTGTACGCCGCCTTCCATCACCGTGGCAGCGCCTAGCTCCTGGCCGATCGTCTTCAGATTCTTCGCCGTGTTGCGGTACTCCATCACCGACGTTCTGGAAATCACCTTGAGCGATCGGATCTTGGCTAGATGGGTCAGGATGTCGTCGTGCATGCCGTCGACGAAGAACGCGTCTTCTTCGTTGGCGCTCCGATTCGCAAAGGGCAGCACGGCGACTGATTTTTCACGCGCGACCGATTCTGTTTTCGCTCGCTGCTCGGCGCCCGCCTTCTCGTGTTCCGGTTCGGCTTCCAGGACATATTTGTCGATGACCACGTAGGTCAGCGCTGCCGCGAGCAAAGCGATGATCGCGAAGTCGAGCTTGCGGCCGGTCGCGCGCCGGATGGATTCCGTGGGGTCCACGGCCGATTCGCGCTTGATGCCCTCCGGTGTCAGCTCGAACGCCCAGGCGATGATCAACGCGAGCGGAAGGCCGAGGATCACCAGGCAGGTGAACGCTTTCATCACCCACTCGGGCGCTCCGAAGGTGGGCAGCAGAACCGAGGCGACTTCGACCAGCAGCCAGCCCACGATTCCGTACGCGGCGCCCACCCGAAACACGTTGCGGCGCTTGAGTTCGTGGATCAGGGACATCGCGACCGCCTCGAACCGCTCCTAGCGTTCGGCGCCTATGCTAGCCGCAACACGCGCAGACAGCTCTGGCATTGCCGCAAACCGTGGAGGCGGCTCGCGGCCGCAAAAGCGTCGCGGCTACCGACTGCTGGAACCACTCGATTTTTCGACTTCCCGCTGGCGCAGCACGAAGCGCTGGATCTTTCCGCTTGGCGTTTTGGGCAGATCGTCGACGAACTCGATCTCGCGCGGATAGGCGTGCGCGGCGAGCCGCTGCTTGACGAATTGCTGCAGCTCGGCGACGAGTTCTGGGGACGGCGAGTGGCTCGGGCGGAGCACGACGAAGGCCTTGACCCGTTCCGTTCGCTCTGGATCGGGCTTTCCGACCACCGCGGATTCCGCGACCGCCGGGTGCTCGATCAGGCAGCTCTCCACGTCGAACGGGCCGATCCGGTAACCCGCCGAGGTGATCAGATCGTCCGCGCGGCCGACGAAAGTGAAGCTTCCATCCTCTGCGAGCTCGGCGGTGTCACCCGTCAAGTAATAGGGGCCGTGGAAACACGACGCCGTTTCCTGTTGCCAGTAGCCCGAAAACCAGTAGAGCGGCGACTGCGCGCAATCGATTGCGATTTGCCCGGCTCGACCGGCGCGGAGCTCGTGGAACCGATCGTCGAGCAACACGACTCGAAATCCGGGCAGCGGTAACCCCATCGACCCCGGATGCCGCTCGTATCGATACGCGTCGGAATTGCCGACGACGATGCCGAGTTCCGTCTGCCCGTAGTGGTCGTGAATCGAGCAGCCAAGCTGTTGTTCGAACCAGCGGATGACCTCGGGATTGAGCGGTTCGCCCGCGCTGTTGGCAATGCGAAGCTGCCCGCGAAGCGGGCGGGCCATTTTTTCGCCCGCAGCGAGCAGCATGCGATAGGCGGTCGGCGCCGCGGCTAGGTTGGTGGTGCGGTACTTCGCGAGGATCCGATAGGTGCTCTCGACCGTGAAGGAGCCCTCGTAGAAGGTCGTCGCGTGTCCAAGCAGCAGCGGACCCACCACCGCGTAGTAAAGACCGTACGCCCAGCCCGGGTCTGCGACGTTCCAATACGAATCCTCGTCGCGCAGTCCAATGCCGAATTGCATGTAGGCGAGAAAGGACAAGAGCGCCTGCTGCGGGACCGCGACGCCCTTCGCGCTGCCCACCGTGCCGGAGGTGAACAGCAACAGGAACGGATCCTGCGCGCCGCGCATCACGGGGTCGAATTGTGTCGGCTGCTGGTTGAGCTCGTTCCAGAAGTCGAAATCGCCGTCGGGCAGCGCGTCGGCGCGGTCACCCGCTACGCGCTGCCCGACCGCGCAATCACCCGCGACGGTTGCGACCGACGCAAGCGCGGCGATGCCGTCGAGCTTGGGGCGATTTTCGAGATCGGTCACGATCAGGCGCGCCTGGCTGCGCTCGAGCCTGTATTCGATCGCCTTCGGGCCGAACGCGGTGAATAGCGCCTGGTAGACGGCTCCCGCGCGCCAGCTGCCGAGAGCGACGATGAGCAATTCGGGAGTGCGCGGCAGCAGGGCCGCCACGCAATCGCCGGGCCCGATGCCGCGCGCGCGCAGGAAGTTCGCGAAGCGCGCCGACAGCCGCTGCAGGTCGGCAAAGGTATAACTCGCGCTGCGGCCGTCTTTGCCCTCCCAGTAGAGCGCGATCTTGCCCGTCGACGCGTGGCGATCGCAGCACTCGTAGCAGACGTTGAGGCCCGACTCGAGATCGCCCGACAGCTGTGTGGCGAGGTCTTCGATGCGAAACGCAGATCGAAACGCTGCGTAATCGGAGTCGGATTCGGCCGCCATGCATCGCCCTCCCGCGTCGCTCGCGACAGCTTAGCGGTCCAACTCGCTCGATCTCGCCCGAACTTCACGCGCGCGGAGCGACCTGGGTGCGGCCTAGCGTGAACCGGGATCCGCAGTGCCGGGTGCCGAATTGGCGTCGGGAATGATTGCAATGGCGCGCAATGGGCCGCCGGATCCGCCGCGAATCTTGATCGGCAGTGCGACGACGATAAATCCGCTAGCCGGGAGCTCCTCGAGACCCGCGAGATTCTCGAACGCGGGGACGTTTGCCTCGAACAGTGCTCGATGGGTGTCGAACTGCGTCGAAGTTCCTCGATCGATGCTCGCCGTGTCGAGGCCCACAGCGCGAATGCTCCGCGCTTCGATCAACCAGCGCGCGGCGTCGGCGTGCAGGCCCGGAAAGCGCAGCTTCGCGATCGCCGACTGGCCGCGCTCGGCGGTTCCCAGGTACGCCTTTCGGTCCGGCCAGAAGCGACCGAAACCGGTTCGGATCAGCACGATCGAGGTGTCTGGAATGCGACCGTTTCGCTTCTCCCAGGATTCGAAGTCGGCGACCGCAACGCTGTAGTCCGGGTCTTGCGCGCAGCGCTCCGACACATCGATGAGTACCGCGGGACCCACCAGACGGTCGAGTGGGATCTGATCAAGCGTCCAGCCCTCGGCGTAGAAGTGAATCGGCGCGTCGATGTGGGTGCACCCGTGCTCGGCGCTGCGAAATCGATGCGCGGCGTAGTAGTAGCCGCCGTCGACGATCCCCTCGACACCTTTTTCGAGCACGAAGCCCTCTTCGGTCGGCCAGAAGATCGTCTCGGAATCGAACGCGTGGGTGAGATCGACGATCCGGCCGATCGATTCGCCGATGGCGAGGGGCGCACGCAGCGCGATTCCGAGCAGAATCAGAGCGGGGAGTACGCGGCGAAGCCTGCGGCGCCGGGCGCAATCGCGGTCCAAGAAACCTCTGATTCCGAGCGCCGCGCGAGCGCGGCGTCAGCTAGCGGGGGAAGCTTCGCTTCCCGGGCGGCGCCCCTCGAACCCGTTCCGGGTTCGAGCGGCTAGACGAAAACCTGCACAGACTACCGCGATTCCGCGCCCGACACCCTCCCCTTGCACGCGCGCGAACCGCCGTGGCGGTGTCATTTCGCACTCGGGCTTTCCCGCTGCAGCGCGCCCGCGTCGGCGATCCGAGACATCCCGCGGTCGCTTAGGTTGGCGATTGCGATCGCCGGCCCGCGGTCGCTCAGGTTGGCGATTGCGATCGCCGGCCTGCGGTCGCTCAAGTTGGCGATTGCGATCGCCGGCCCGCCGCGCTGGTAGCGCACTACTTTGAGCGATGGTGTCAGCTGGTAGACCGGACGGTGCCGAGGATCCAAGTCGTCCACGATCTGCATCTCCTTGGAACTCGGCACTTCGTCGCGCCGATCGCGTCGAGCCCGCACGCCGTGCGGCGGAATCACATAGCGCGCGACGTCGTTCGCGCGAAGTCGGTAGCGCACACTCGGCGTCCTCAGCGGCGAGACAGCGCGGGCGCGCCTGGGCGCGCTATACGCGTATCCGTCTGCGACGCGCCGGATCGTGCCGACGCGCAGGCGCGACCAGTCAGCCGGTCTAGCCTCGAGATGCGCGTAGGCGAGCGCATCGAGCGCGGCTGCCTGCACGCTCGGGAACACGCTGCCGGGCCCCGCGGCGCACAGGCCCGGGCGCGCACCGCTCGCGACAGCCGCGGACGGCGGATGACCCGCACACGCGACGAACCACACGAGAAATCCGCTGCTTGCGAGCACTCGCGCCGCGCGCCAAGCAGCCGATCCGATGCGCGCGGATACGCGACCCGCCTTGGGCGCTCGGGCCGAGCACAGGGGACAAACCCGGCGGGCGATTTCGGGCTGGCGGATTCGAGACACCTTGGATCCTCCCGTTGAAGCAATCGGGAGCAGAATCGGATCGAATCATGTGGAAGACAATGCAATTTTTCGGGTATGATTGTTTCATATGAGAAACAATTCTCAATTACCCAATCTTTCGGGAATGCTCGTCTTTTCGCGGGTCGTCGAAGAGGGGAACTTCAGCGCAGCCGCGCGCAAGCTCGGCCTGTCCAAGGCCTCGGTCAGCCGCGAAATCTCGGCGCTCGAGCAGCGGCTCGGCGCCCAGCTGCTCCGGCGGACGACCCGGCGCATGAGCCTCACGGAGGCCGGTGAGGTCTTTCACGAGCGCTGCCAGCGCGTCGTCGAGGCCGCCCAGGACGCCGAATTCTCCGTGAGCCAGCTCCAGCAGGCGCCGCGCGGCGCGATCCGATTGGCGGTGCCGATGTCGTTCGGACACCTGCAGATCGCGCCGAGGCTGCCCCGCTTTCTCGCGCGTTACCCAAACATCCAACTCGACGTCGACGCCACCGATCGCATCGTCGATCTCGTCCACGAGAGGGTCGACCTCTCGATCCGCATCGGCCGACCCAGGGAACAGAGCTACGTGCAGCGCAGACTGTGCGCGATCCGCTTTTTGATGTGCGGATCTCCGGAATACCTGTCTCTTCGCGGTGTACCTCGAACGCCCGACGAGTTGAGCGAGCACGTCTGCCTGAACTACACGGGGCGCTCGCCCACCTGGCAATTTTCAAACGGCAAACGGGTGAGTACGAGCGGATCCCTGAATATCAACAACGGGGACGCGCTGCGCCAGGCAGCTCTCGTGGGTCACGGCCTTGTGTATCTTCCGAGTTTTCTCGTGTCGGACGATTTGCGTTCTCGGCGCCTGCTTCCCGTGCTCACCCAACACACCACTCTGGAGACGAATCTTCTCGCCGTGTACCCCGGAAGCCGACACGTCCCTCCGAAGGTACGCGCGATGATCGATTGGCTCGCCGAGGAACTCGGCCCCGAACCCGAGTGGGACGCCGGGCTGCCCGTCGCCGGCCGCGAGCCGAGCCCCGCAATCGGTTCGTTAGCCAAAAAATAACGAGGCGGGGCCACTCCACTGATCACGGTCTTGATTCCGGCGGGGCGGTCGCAAGCGGAATCCGGATCGCGCCAAATGTCGCGTTTCGGTCGAGCGTGTAACGCGCGTCGATGATGTGTACGGCAGCCGTGCCATTGGACCGCTCGATTTCGAAGAACGGAAAGCGCGCCCAATCCAGGAAGATCTGACCCTCGTCGGTGGCTGCCGCCTGTCGGAAGGCGCTTCCCTCGCCCTTCGGAATCCGGCGCTCGTCGAGCCAAAATTGGCGAGGCGAAAACGGCTCCACCGCGCCCAGTCGATATTCCGAGCGAGCGTCGACGACGACCGTGCGCTTGAAGGGATCGACGGGGACCGGAGCAACCATGAATCGCGACGAGTTGGAATCGCTCAGACCTATTCTCACCAGCCCGCGTGAAATCGATCCCACGGCCGCCATCGCGATCACGTAGGCGCAAGCCGCGAACAAACCAACACACGCTGGACGCGCGAACACGCATGCCACACTGCGGCCGCCCCGCGAGCGCGCGGCAATCAGCGCAAGCGCGAGAATCGCCCACAGCCACGGATCGACGATGTAGAGCACGTCGCCATAGAACCACGTGCCGTCGAACGGCATCAGCCAACGCACCCCGTAGACGTTCAAGAAATCGAGGATCGGGTGCGAGATCACCGCAATCGCCGCAAGCGCCCACAGCCACTTGAAATCGGCTTCCGATCCGCTGGCTCGACGTTTCGAATGTCGACCGAGCCAGATCATCGCCCCCGCGAGCAGGATGGGCAGCACGATCAGCGCGGGTATGCCGTGCGTGATACCTCGACGGAATCCGAGCGCCGCCGTCTCGCCCCACGCGTAGGAGATCACGTCCACGTCGGGCAGGTTCGCACCGACGATCAGGGTCGCGCGGCCAAAGCGCGTCTTGCGCTCGAGCCCCGTGCTCGCGAGAGCCGCTCCGACCAGCGTGTGACAGACGGGATCCATGCTGACTCGTCCGTGACTTGCTCGTGTCCGTGACTTGCTCGTGACGGGGCAGAGTGATAACACACCCTCAGCCCGGGTCAGTGAGCTTCGGATCCGACCTGGCACATGCAACGACCACTGCGCGACAGCCAAAAGCCGACAACCAAAAGCCGACAACCAAAAGCCGACAGCCAAAGGCCGACAGCCGACAGGTCAGCCAAGCGTCGACAGACGCTAGTCGACAGCCGATGAGAGCGGCGCCCGGAGACTTGCCGAGTGAGGTGCCGCTAGAGATGCCGAATACGGGTGCGGGCTTCAGGCCGTTTGCGGGCTTCAGGTTGGCGATCGCCGCCTACGCGGCGATCTGGGGTACGGGTTTCCTTTCCTACTGCGCGATGCCCTATCTGATCGGCAGCGTTTCCGACGGAATGGGGCTTGGCATCGATCAGGCGGGCCTGATCGGTTCCGCTGAACTTCTGATCGTGGCGCTGAGTGCGTTCGCGGTTTCCGCAAAGGTCCAGTTCTTGCCGCGGCGCAAAGTCGCGATGCTCGGTGGCGTCATTGCCATCGCGGGCCACTCTCTGTCGCTGCTCACGAACAGCATCGAAGCGCTCTTGGTGTGCCGCGCGCTCGCGGGAGTCGGCGCCGGCATGGCGCTCGCGATCGGCAACGCCTGCCTGGCCGCCACACACGATCCGTCCAAAGCCTACGGCCAGGTGATGATGCTGCTCGCAAGCGTGACTGCCGGGATCATCGTCAGCATGGGTTACCTGACCGAGATCTGGTCCTATTACGGCGTGTTCGGCGCGCAGGCGATCATCGTGGCGCTGATGCTGATCCCGATGTCCTGCCTTCCCGAGCGGGACGAGACCCGACCCGGGGACGATGTGAGCCGCGGCAGGGTTCCGCTGCCGCCTGCAGCGCTGATCGTCGTCGGCATCTTGTTGTGGCACTTCTGCGACAACTCGATCTGGGGATTCTCCGAAAGAATCGCGACCCAGATCGGAATGGCGCCCGATGCGATCGGCTGGTTGCTGGGCGGCGGCCTGCTGGTCGGCTCGATCGGCGGCTTCATCGCCTCGAGCATCGGCACCCGCTACGGACGCATCTGGCCCATCTGTGTGGGCGTTGTGATCGCGGTGACGTGCATCTCGGTAATCACCTCCACCGGCCTGATCCCGACCTACAAGGCGAGCATTCTCATCTACATCGTGAGTTTCATGTTCATCTCGTCCTACATCTACGGACTCGCGGGCGAACTAGACCACCACGGGCGCGTGATGGCCGCGGCTTCCGGCGCCGGCAACCTCGGCGTGGCGCTCGCGCCCTTCCTCAGCGGCAAGCTGATCGCGGGCGGGGGCTACGCGGTGATGGGAAAGGTCGTCATCGGCACGCTCGTCGTCGTGATGCTGCTCAGCGTCGTGGTCGGGCGACACATCAATCGGAAATTGAGGCTCGCAGCTTCGGGCTCCACGGCTGCCGCCGCTGGTTGAGGGCTACTCGTCCGAGCGCTCGGTCGCGCCCCTGCGATAGACGACCCAGTACACCGCGCCCACCAGCAGCGAACCTCCGATGATATTTCCCAGTGTCACGGGAAGCAGATTGCCGATCGCGAACTGCGACCAGCCGAGGTTCGGGTAGTCGCCCACCACCCGACCCGTCGCTTGCCAGAACTCGAGCGGAGCGAATTCGACCATCAGCAACGCGACCGGGACGAAGTACATGTTGGCCACGCTGTGCTCGAAGCCGGCGGCAACGAATGCGCTGATCGGAAAAACGATCGAGAGGATCTTGTCCGTCGTCGAGCGAGCGGAGAAACACAGCCACACCGCGAGACAGACCAGTGCGTTTCCGAGGATGCCCAGCGCAATGGCTTCGACGAAACCGAGCGCGCACTTGGCATTTGCAATCGCCAACGCGTTGGCGCCGACCGATCCAGCGCCAAACGCGTATTGGCCCGAAGCGACCACGAGCGCCGCGGTTGCGAGCGCCCCGACGAAGTTTCCCAGGTAGACGATCGCCCAGTTTCGCAGCAGGCTCGCCGTGCCGATCCTGCGGCTCGCCCAGGCCATCACGATCAGATTGTTTCCGGTGAACAGCTCCGCGCCCGCCACCACGACGAGAACCAGGCCGAGGCAGAAGGCCAGTCCGCCGAGCAGCCGGCTTACGCCGAACGGGAGATGTCCTTCCGCTCCGGCCGTCACGGTCGTCGCGAAGACCGCCCCAAGCGCGATGAACGCGCCCGCGAGCAGCGCAAGCAGAAACGTGGTCGCGGCGGAAAGACCCGCCTTGGTCACACCAGTCGCTTCCGCCCTCTCCGCCATCTCGGGCGGCAGCCAGGCATCGAGACGCAGCTCGACGGGATTCAGATTGGACATATGGCGGCTTCCTCCGATTGGCGACCCTACGCGTTCAACAAGCTTGTGCGATTGGCGACCCTACGCGTTCAACAAGCTTGCGCGATTGGCGACCGCGCGAGGTCGACGACCACAAGTATGCTGCGCCCGCCGCGAGATTCGAGCCCTCCACGTGCGCGTGCAATGCACGCTCGGATGCACAGATGCACAGATGCACAGAGGCACAGATGCACAGAGGCACAGAGGCACAGATGCACCCGAGTGTGCACCGATGCTCCCGTGCACCCGAGCGTGCATCGGCTAGGGCGTTGCTCTACGCTGCCGCGGTCGCTGGAGGCAGTGTGATTCGCGAAGAACAGACGCATCCCACTCGGAGAAGGCACAAGCAGAGCACCCGCGAAAGGCTGCACGAGGAGAGAGGCGACGGAATCCAAACCGATGCCGTGCACGCGGGCCTGCCGGGAGGAAAGTACCGACCCCTTTCGACCAGCGACATGCAGCGCATCCACTCGACCGCGCTCGATGTTCTCGAGCAGATCGGAATCGGAGAGCCGACCCCGAGCATCGTCGAAGAGGCCATCCCCAAGGGCGCGATTCTCTCGGCCCGCGGGCGCCTGTGCTTTCCGCGCAGCCTGATGGAAGATCTGATCGACGGCTGCTGCAAGGAATTCACCCACCACGCTCCGAATCCCGCCAACGACATCCAGATCGGCGGCGAGCGCGTCCACTTCCGCACTTGCGGAGAAGCCGTCAACATCTTCGATTACCACACGCGAGAGGCGCGGCCGTCGAAACTCGTCGACCTCTACGACACCGCGCGCCTCGCCGATCAGCTCCCGAACATTCACGCCTTCTGCCAGACGGTCGTGGCGACCGAGCACAGCGACAACGCGTTCGTGCACGACATCAATGCGCTCTACGCGCAACTCGCCGGAACCCAGAAGGCGCTCGCAATGTCCACGGCGACGCCCGCGCACATCGATCATTTCATCAGCCTACTCGATCTGTACCTGGGACGAGAAGGTGCGTTCCTCGAACGCCCGTTCTTCAACTTCGGCGGCTGTCCGATCGTTTCGCCGCTTCGATTCGGCGCAGACAACGCCGAGGTCCTGGTGAAGTGCGCGCGGCTCGGGATTCCCTACGACATCGCCGTCGCTTCCCAGGCGGGCGCCACCGCACCCGCGGCGCTCGCGGGCTCGCTCGTGCAGACCTTTGCGGAAACACTCGCGGCACTCGGCGTGATGAATTTGATCAGCCCGGGAACACCGTTTCTGATGGGTGCCTGGCCGTTCATTTCGGACCTGCGAACGGGCTCATTCACCGGAGGAAGCGGTGAGCAGGCGCTCGTCTCATCGGCAATCGCGCAGTTGTCGAACTTCTACGGCTTGCCGAGCAGCGTGAGCGCCTGCATGTCGGATTCAAAGTCGCCCGATGCCCAGGCCGGCTACGAAAAGGGCATCAGCGCGACGCTGACCGCCATGGCGGGCTGCAACTACATCGGCGAAACGGCGGGCATGTTGGGCAGCTTGATGGCGTGTTCGTTCGAGGCGATGGTGATCGACAACGACATGATCGGAAACGTGATGCGCGCCGTGCGCGGCATCGAGGTCACCGACGAGACGCTCTCGTTCGATGTGATCCGGGATGCCGTGGAGGGTTCGGGCCACTTCCTCGATCAGCCGCAGACGCTCCAATTGATGCAGACCGAATACCTCTACCCGCAGCTTGCGGACCGCGGGACCTACGACGATTGGAAGAAAAGCGGCAAGCGCGACGCCCACGAACTCGCCCACGAAAAGGTTTCGAAGATCCTCTCGAGCCACTACCCGGTCTACATCGACCCGGCGGCCGACGCGCGGATCCGCGAGCACTTCCCGATTGCGCTCAAGCCAGAGGACATGAAGCCCGGCAACCTACGCTGGTAGCCGCTGCGGATCGGCTGCTCTCTCCGCCGCGTTGGCAGGAATATCTGATTTTGTGACAACAGTCACAATTTTTCTTTGGCGAACGGCCGATCTAGCACGGCATGCCGGAGCCGCGCTTCAATACCTTCATCTGGACTGATATCGCGTTCGAATACGCGACCGGCGAGGGCAGCGTCCAGAATGTCGGCCCCGGCGGCGTGTTCGTCCGCAGCACCACAATCGGCCAGATCGGCGACGAAGTGCGATTGAGCTTCGAGGGGCCGGACGGCGCGGTCGTCGAAGTGCTCGGCGTCGTCTGGTGGACGAAGCACAACCTCGGTGGCCGCGGTCCGGGGCTGCACGGTTTCGGCGTGCGGCTGATGGCATCCAGTGGAAATTTCCGCTCGATGCTGCAGTATCTGTCGCATCCGCGTTGGAAGCCGACACGCCAGAGCTTCGCAGCCTGATTCGGGCGCAGCCGCTCGCCAACCCCACTGCGAATCGGCAGCGCCGCTCCTACTCAACAATGCGCGATCAAAGAGCCTTCAGGATCAGCGCGGCGTTGCCCACGTTGACCGCGAGTTCGAACAAGACGCCCGACTCGAAGTCGATTTCGGTCTGGGGCGGCTTGAGCTCCGTGGCGATCCCGTTGCGCTCCGCCATCGCCATCGCGTTACCGGCCAACACGTTTAGAAACTCACCGACGCCGTCGACCAACATTTCCATGTCCAGGCTTGCCGGTTCGAGCCTGCTGGCCTTCGCGGCGAGCTGGCGCGAGAACTCCTCGTCTCCGATGAGACAGATCAGAAGCCCGGACTCACCGCACACCGACACCGCCATCTGCACGGGAAAATCGGGCGCCTGCTGAATCGGCGCACCAATCCCCATGCGCGAGGCGATCCGCGCGACGCGCATCAACAAATTCGGAAATAGATCGAGCACGAACGGCGCGATGGCGTTGCCTTCCAAGCCCGCGGGAAGCGCGACGTTCTCGATCCGATGCGGAGTCTGCTCTTCTTCGTAGCTGATCAGCAGCTCCTCGAGACGCACCTTCCCGAGAAATCCCATGCGGACCAGCGCCTGACCGATTCTCAGACGCGTTCGCCATTGGATTTGGACCAGATTGTCGATCTGCTCTTCGTCGAGCAGACCCATTTCGGCGGCGAGCTCACCAAACGGCATGTTTCGCGTACGCTGTTCGGCGTTGACCTTGTCGGCCTCCTGAGCCGTGATCAGCCGGCCTTCTACGGCCAGCTCTCCGATGCTCCGGTTCTCGGCGTCCATCAGGTCGAGTGCCTCGCGCACCTGTTCAGCCGAAACCACGCCGCGCTCGATCAGATATTGTCCGAAGAATTTGACACCCATTCTGGATCCCGCCTACGACCGGACCCGCTCGCACTCTTGCGCGAGCAGAGATCCGAGACTGTCTTCATCAATGGGCTTGCTCAAAACCTGGATCGCCCCGAGGCGAAACGCCTCTTCTGCCTTCGAAGCCATTGCACCCACCGAAGAGAGCATGGCGACGCGCGTCTTGGGATTGTTGGACTGGATCAAGCGGAGCGCCGCCAAACCGTCGACATTCGGCATCACGATATCCATCAGGACGAGATCCGGTCGCAGTTGGCCAACCAGTCGGACGGCCTCGGCGCCGTTGCGCGCGGTGCCGACCACTTCGACGGCTTCGTTGGCGGCCACGACGCTCTCGATCTGAGCCAGCACCGTCCGGCTGTCATCGACGATCAACACGGACAGTTTTTTCTCGGACATGGATCCCCCAAAGCGAGTCGGGCAGCGCGGAGCCTCGAGCCCCCAGAGGCGCTAATCGTCCGGACGTCCGCGCCGGTTGAGATCGAGAACGCGCGCCTCGGCACAAATGGAGAACCCCCCATGTTGCGCATTGCTGAAGCGCAATGGGGTGCGTGTCGCGGCGCCCTGGTTGGGTGCGTGTCGCGGCG
>CAZBSV010000044.1:0-16250 GCA_964494795.1 uncultured Spirochaetales bacterium
GTTCGACCTGACGGAATTGAAGCACCTCAATGCCCGCGTGCTGCACCTGACGGATTTCGCCGCCGTGGCCGCGCGACTCCCCAGGGGCGCGGGCGAGGAATTCTTCGTACCCGTTTTAGCGATCGGCGTGGTCGACTCGCTCGAACAGGCGATCGAGGAGACCAACAAGGCCGACTACGGACTGACCGCGGGTTTCTTCTCGAAGGATCCAGCCGAAGTGGAGAAGTTCTTCGACGAGATCGAGGCCGGTGTCACCTACGTCAACAAGCGCAGCGGTGCGACGACCGGCGCGTGGCCGGGCGCGCAACCGTTCACCGGCTGGAAGGCTTCTGGTTCGAGCGGAAAAGGCGGCTGCGGCCCCTACTACGTGATGCAGTTCATGCGCGAGCAGAGCCGCTGCGTGATCGAAGAGTGAAGGGGTTGTTAAGATCTTTCCCCAAAGATAGGAAGGGCGCACATGCTAACAGGTAATCGAGCTCGCAAACGCGCGATTTTCTGCGCCGCTCTCTTGCTCGCAGTTCCGAGCGCCGCTTACGCGGACGGTCGCGAGCCGGTCCTCAAGCAGATCGGCGTCCCGCACAGCTACTACTACCGGGAGATGTATCTCCCGCAGCCGACGACGGGCCCGAGCTCGGTGACGTGGTCGCCCGACGGCAGCGCGCTCGTCTACTCGATGCAGGGCCGGCTGTGGCGGCAAAAGCTCGGGACCGACGAGGCCGAACAGCTCACGGCTGGCAGGGGGTACGACTTCCAGCCCGACTGGTCGCCGGACGGTCGTTCGATCGTCTACGTCTCCTACCTCGACGATGCGATGGAGCTGTGGCTGCTCGATCTCGAATCGCTGGAATCCCGCGCGCTCACCCAGAACGGCGCCGTGAACGTCGAGCCCCGTTTTTCGCCGGATGGCGGGCGCTTGGTTTTCGTTTCCACGCAATTCGAGAAGCGTTGGCATCTCTTCGTGATGGATCTGCAAGGGGGCGTAGCGCGCGCGGCGCGCCGGATCACCGAGGACCGCAAGAGCGCCTTGCCGCGCTACTACTACAGCGCCTTCGACCACTACCTCTCGCCGAGCTGGTCACCCGACGGCAAGGAGATCCTCTTCGTCTCCAACCGCGGGCGTATCTGGGGCACGGGCGGCTTCTGGAGAATGCGCGCCAAACCGAACGCGCAGCCGCGCGAGATCCGCTACGAGGAAACCACCTGGAAGGCGCGCCCCGATTGGTCGCCCGACGGGCGCCGGATCATCTACTCCTCCTACCTCGGTCGGTCGTGGCACCAGCTCTGGATCATGACCGACGAGGGCGGCGACGTCTTTCCGCTCAGCTACGGCGAGTACGATGTCACCGCTGCCCGTTGGTCGCGCGACGGAAAGAAGATCGCCTACGTGTCCAACGAAGGCGGGAACACTTCACTCTGGGTTCAGGAGATCCCGGGCGGCCGCCGCGAAGAGGTTCGCGCCGTGCGCCGGCAGTCTCGACAGCCGACGGGGCGTCTGCGGATCCGGATCGTCGACGCATCGAACGCCTTGCCGAGCGCGGCGCGCGTCTCCGTGACCGACGCTTCCGGCCGCGGTTACGCGCCCGACGACGCGCTCTGGCACGCCGACGACGGATTCGATCGTTCTGAGCGCCGGTTCGAGTACCAGTACTTCCACGCCCAGGGGTCCGCCGAACTCGTGCTGCCGGTCGGCGACGCGGAGGTGGAGGTGATCCGCGGTGTCGAGTTCCAGCCGGTGCGCGCGCGCGTAAAGATCGAGAGCGGCGTCGCGGTCGATCTCGAAATTTCTCTCGAGCGCATCGCCGACCTCGCGTCCGAAGGCTGGTGGAGCGGGGACGTCCACGTGCACATGAATTACGCGGGCACCTACCGGATGCAGCCCGAGACGCTCGCCTTTCAGGCCGCCGCCGAGGATCTGCGCCTGGTGGAAAATCTGATCGTCAACAAAGAGCAGCGCATCCCCGATTTCGCCTATTTCGACGGAAGTCCGGATGTCTTTCCCGACGCAGGCGTGGTGATCAATCACGGCCAGGAATTCCACACCAGCGCCTGGGGACACCTCGGCCTGCTCGGGCTTCGCGACCACATCCTGCTACCCGACTATGCCGCCTATGCGAATACCGCCGCGGCGAGCCTCTACCCGCCCAACGCGCTGATCCTGGACCTCGCGCACGAGCAGGGGGGAGTTACCGGCTACGTTCACCCATTCGACACCGAACCCGATCCGAACGACACCCAAAAGAGTCTGACGCACGAGATTCCAGTCGATGTCGCGCTCGGAAAGGTCGACTACTACGAGGCGGTCGGCTTCAACGTGAACCCGTTCGCCACCCAGGCCGTCTGGTATCGGCTGCTGAACTGCGGGTTTCGACTCCCGACGGGCGCGGGCACCGACGCCATGGCGAATTACGCGTCGCTGCGCGGGCCGGTCGGCTTGAATCGCGTCTACGCGAAGGCGCCCGCGCCGCTCGAGCATCGCCAGTTCCTCGACGCCCTCGTCGCGGGCAAGACCTTTGCGACCAACGGGCCGCTGTTGGGCTTTACGCTCGGCGGCAGGGAGATCGGCGACGAGATCGAACTCCCGGCGGGAACCCACCAACTCGAGCTGCGCGCTTCCTTGCGCTCGATCGTGCCGGTCGACCACTTCGAGCTGATCCGCAATGGCGAAGTGGTCGCATCGCTATCCATCGATGCAGGGGGGACCTCGGCGCAAGCGGTGCAGACGCTCGAAGTTTCGCACTCGGGCTGGTATCTGCTGCGCGCGTGGAATTCGAAGGCCACCCACCCGGTGCGAGATTATCTCCCGTTTGCGACGACGAGTCCGATCTACGTCACACTCGGCGGCGCGCCCACGCGCTCTGCCGACGACGCCGACTATTTCATCGCCTGGATCGACCGCCTGCTCGCGATGGCAGGCGAGCACGACGGCTACAACACTGAGGCCGAGAAATCGCTGGTGATGAAGCTCTTGAGCGACGCGCGCGCGATCTACGACGAGCGCGCGGCTCGCTGAAACGCTCGGTCGGGTGCGCGGCGGCTGTTGGTCGCCCGCTCGCGCGTACGCGAACTTCCTGTTAGTTGTTCGTTCGCGTGTACGCGCGAGCGGGCGATCAGCCCGTTGGACATACGACGGCGGGGTGCTCGCCGTAATTGTCTGCGAGGTTGCTGCACGGGCGAGGTGACGGGAGGCCATCGGGCTCGAACCCCACGTCGCCCGATGGCCTCCCGTCACCGCGCCCCAGTGACGCTGCGGTTCGCGAGGGCCCTCGAGGCCGCGGGCTTTCTTTCGCGCGGAGGCGCCTAACAATTTAAGGAATATCGGATGCCGATCGGTTGCCTTCCGATCATTCTGGAACGAGGACGGGCTGCTCGTGGGTGGCTCGGGAGTAGGCGATCTTGCCACCGACGATCGTGTAATCGACCCTCGCGCTCGGGATCTCGTCCGCTGGGATCGTCAGGATGTCTTTGGAGAGCACGCTGATGTCGGCCAGTTTGCCCGGCGCAAGCGAGCCTTTGAGGTGTTCCTCGAAGGCCGCGTAGGCGCTGTCGATCGTGTACGAGCGCAGCGCTTCCATCCGCGTCATCGACTGTTCTGGATGGAAGTACTCGCCGTTTGCCATCTTTCGCGCGACCGACGCGTAGAAGCTCGCGATCGGATCGATGTCTTCGACCGGCGCATCCGTTCCGTTGCTGACGCGCGCGCCCGCGTCGATCAGGCTGCGCCAGACGTACGAGATCTCGCCGGCGCGCTTTTCGCCGAGGCGTTTTGGCAACCAGGGACCGTCCGACGTGGCGTGTACGCCCTGCATCGACGCAATCACCCCGAGTTGCGCGAAACGCGGAACGTCGGCAGGGTCGAGGTGCTGGGCGTGCTCGATGCGCCAGCGCAGATCTCGCGCGCTGGGATTCGAGTCGAAGATGCGCTGGTAGACGTCGAGGATTTCGCGATTGGCGCGGTCGCCGATCGCGTGGGTGTTCAGCTGAAAGCCATGACGAAGCGCGATCCGACCGGTCCGTTCGATGTTTTCGGGCGGGTCGAGCACGAGGCCGGTACTGTCGGGTGTGTCGGTGTAGGGGGAGAGCAGCCATGCGCCGTGCGCGCCGAGGCCGCCGTCGAGCATGCGCTTGATTCCGCGCACCGCGAGAAAAGCGTTGCCTTCGGGAATGATCCGGTAGTCGGCGAGCCGCGCGCTGAGTGTGTCGTTGCTCTCGTCGGGGCTGACCATCGCGTACACGCGAACGGGCAGCGCGCCTTCGGCCGCCCAGATCTTGTACTGGTCGATCTCGTCGAACGTCGAGCCCGCATCCTGGATCGAGGTGATGCCCTTCGAGAGCGCTTCGCGAGCCGCAAGCTGCATGCGCCGCCGCAGTTCAGCGTCGCGCGCGTGCGCGGGGCGTTCGCGGTCCGACTGCTCGATCAGCGCGCGGATCAACTTCTCTGCGCTCTCGCCGAGCATGCCGGTGGGATGGCCGTCGGCGTCCCTCACGATCTCGCCGCCCGGCGGGTCGGGGGTATCGGAATTGATATCTGCGAGCTTCAGCGCGGCGGCGTTGACGAAGACCGCGTGACCGCTCGAGTGCATCAGCTGGACGGGATTGTCCGGAGACACCGACGAGAGAGCGTGGTGGAGCGGCACTCCGCCTACGTTGGGTTCGGGCAGCTCGCTCCACTTTTCCTGGTGCCAGCCGCCACCGAGGATCCAGTCACCGGGCTTGGCCCGTTCAGCGGCGACGCGGACCTGCTCGACGATCTCATCCCAGCTCGTCGCGCGCGTGAGATCGAGGATCGTCTTGGCGTCGCCGAGGTCGAGGAAGTGGACGTGCGCGTCGATGAATCCCGGTATCGCGAGGCGACCTTCGAGTTCGATCACCTCGGTGGCGGGGCCGATGTAGGCGTCGATCGCGCGGTTGCTGCCGACCGCGGCGATCTCGAATCCCCGGATCGCGATCGCCTCTGCGCGCGGCAACGCGGCGTCGACGCTGACGACGTTGCCGCCGCGCAGCACGAGATCCGCGGGTTCGACGCTCAGCGGCGAGCTGCAAGCCGATAGCGCGAAGACCAGCGCGAGGCAGATGACGAGGCCCGCGCGCTGCGCGCCGACAAGTCGCGCAGCGGACACCGCGCTACGCAGCCGCGACACGCGGGGACGCGTCGAGTTTGCGCACGGCATCGGCGAGTCGAGCGAGGATCTCGTCGATGTCGGATTCGTCGACGATCAGCGGCGGCGCGAGCAGGATGGCTTCGATCGTGCGCCGGCCGAGCGGGGTCGGGCACGAGTAGATCATCAGTCCGCGCTCTTTTGCGAACGCGCTGAGGCGGTTCGAGGCGCCGGCGAGCGGTTCGAGCGAGTCGCGGTCGGTCACGAGTTCCATCCCCTGGAGCAGGCCCTTGCCGCGCACCTGTCCGATGTGCGGCGACGTCGCCGCGATCGCCTCCATCCCCGCGCGCAGGCGCTGCCCGCGCTCGCGCGAGCGCGCGACGAGATCTTCGTCGCGAATCGTCCGGATCGCCTCTGCGGCGATCGCACAGCCGAGCGGGTTACCGGAGAAGGTGTGGCCGAATGGAAAGCCCTCCGGCCGCGCGAGAAATACATCGGCGATGTTTCCGGCGACAGCCATGCCGGAAAAGGGCATGACGCCGCTCGTCACACCCTTCGCAAAGGTGACGATGTCGGGCTTTCCCTCCCAGTGGTCCGACGCCCACCACGCGCCCGTGCGGCCGAAGCCAGTGACGGTCTCGTCGCAGATCATGAGCACACCGTAGCGGTCGCAGAGTCTTCGCACGCCATCGATGTAGCCCGCGGGCGGTACGACTGCGGCGGTACTCGCGCCCGTGATGGGTTCGAGAAATACCGCGGCAATGTGGTCGGGGCCGCGCGAGACGAGCGCGTCTTCGATCTGCTCGAGGCCGAAGCGGAGTTCTTCCGGCTCGCTGCGGCGCGCGCGGATGTCAGCGCCCGGAACCTGCGCGACCGGACTCTTCTCGAGCACCAACTCGAACGCCTTGCGCCAGCGCGAACTCGACAAGCCGAGCGCGCCCAACGTCGAGCCGTGATAGCTCGGATAGCGCGAGATCAATTCGAGCTTGCCGGACTTGCCGAGATGCTGCCAATAGAGGATCGCCATGTGGATCGCCGACTCGACGGACTCCGAGCCGGAGGAGTTGAAGAACGCCGATGCGCGCTGCAGTGGTGCGATCTCGCGGATCAGTCCCGAGAGATCGGCCATCGGTTCGTTGGCGAACGAAAACCGGTAGCTGAAGGTCAACTGCTCGAGTTGGCGTTTTGCGGCCTCGATCAGGCGCGGGTGACAGTGGCCGAGGCTCATCACCATGGCGCCGCCGCAAGCGTCGATGTATTCGTGGCCTTCGCGATCCCAGATTCGGCAACCCGCGCCGCGCACTGCGACCGGAAGGTCGCGTCCCGCCGACGCGGCCAGGGAATGGGTGAGTTTGTCAGCCAGCATGAAATCGATTCCAATCCGAAGGTCTCGCCCCAGTCGGTCCGTTGCGGCGCGCGCGTGGGTCGGGAGTCTGGGGGCAGACGTTATATGATTCGGCTCCCAGCGTCAGGAGGAAGTCATGGCTCAGCCCTTTCGCGCCGCCACTTTCGCCCTCGGGCTATTGGCGGCTGGCCTCGTGGGCGGCGTGCTCGGAGCCTGCGGTGGGACGACCGCGAGCGACGATCGGCCCCGCTCGATCGAGTCGGTCGAGCAGATCTACCAGGAAGTGCGCGCGCTCGCCGATCAGATCGAGGTCACGCGCAGTCGTGGCGCGGCGCATAACTCCGATGGAGTGGCACTGGCGGATCTGATCCGTTCGTACGCTGCAGCCCGAGGTCAGCTACAGCGCGCCCTGGTCAACGATTCGAGTTCGCGCCGATCCGCCGAGGGCGGGCGCTACGCAGAGCACGGGAGTTCCGCCGAGGACGGGCGCTCCGCAGAGCACGGGAGTTCCGAAGAGGGCGAGCGTTCCGCAGAACACGGGAGTTCCGAAGAGGGCGAGCGTTCCGCAGAGCACGGGAGTTCCGCAGAGGACGGGCGCTCCGAGCAGGACGCGCGCGCGTGGAGCGCCATGCGGCACGCGCTCGACGTCTACTTGCCCGAGGAGTCCATCGATTCGCTGTCGCCCGGGGCAGCGGCAGTCGACGGGCAGGAGCTCGACTGCCGCTACGACCCCGAAGCCATCGCGAGCGGGGAGGGCGGCTACGAGGCGCTGTCGGACCGGATCTACGCCTGCTTCTCGCGCGCCGCTCACGCGCTGACGTTCGAAGGCGAGCGCACCGATCGCCTGTCGATCTTCAGTCGGTTGCCGCTCACCGACGACGCGCCGCGGCGCGAGCGCCTGTGGAGGGCGATGGCGCCGATCTGGCAGTCGGTCAACGGAGACAATGGGCCGGGGAGCCCGTACCGGACACTGATCCGCAGCCATGTTGCGCGCATGCAGCGCGCGGGTGAGGTGCTCGGCGAGTCGCTGCGCGGTATCGGAGTTGAGCCCGAAGTGATGGAGCAGTGGCTGATCCGGGTGCTTCAGATGTGGCGCGACATCACGCCCGACGAGGCGATCGAGCCCTGGGATTTTGCGTACCGCGCCGGCCGCGCCGACCGCGCCTTGAGCGACGCGATTTCTCTCGAAGCACTGCGCTCGATCAATGACCGCTTCTATCGCGACCTGGGCGCGGATCCGATCGCGCTCGAAGTGCGCTACGACGTCGAGCCCCGGGCGGGCAAAGATCCCGTGGCGTTCACGACCTTCGGTCGCCGAGCCCGCTTCGAACGGGGTGCCTGGCGGCTTGGTGAGCCCTGGGTATTCGCCTCCTACGCGATGGGTGGGCTCGGCAACCTACTCGAACTCCTGCACGAGACGGGTCATGCGGTTCACATCGCCGCGATTCGCACGCGGCCCGCGTTTGCCGATTGGCCGGACAGCGACATCTTCACCGAGGGAGTCGCCGACATCGTCGCGCTGGAGATGTACGAGCCCGAGTGGCAGCGGCGCTACATCGGGACGTCCGTGGCGATCGAGGACGCGATTGCGGCCAAGTACGCGGCCATTGCCATGGACATCGCGTGGGCGCTATTCGAGGTTCGAATCCACCGCGCGCCCGAGCGCGATCCCAACGAGGTCTGGGGTGAAATCTGCCAGCAATACTTCCGCATCGAACCGCATCCGGATCTCGCCTGGTGGGCGGTGCGCGGCCAGTTGATCGATGCGCCCGGCTACATGATGAACTACGCGGCCGGCGCGATCCTGGTCGCGGACCTGCGCGCGCGGGCGCGCGAGCTCTACGGCTCCGAGATCGACGGAGATCCGAACTGGTACGGCCGAATCAGCGAGCGTCTGTATCGATTCGGCCTCGAGAAAGGCTCGAAAGAAGTGGTCGAGGCCTTTCTCGGCCGACCGGTATCGCCGCAGGCGCTGCTCGACGACATGGCGCGCGCGGTCGAACGAGAAAACGCGCAGGCTCCGGTGCGCGGCTCAGTTCGGCCGACTCCCGCGCAGCAAGATTTCGAGCGACTCCCAGCAGATGGCGCTCGTCTTCGAGCGGGAAAAGCGCTTCGGATCGACGCACATATCGAGCCAGAATCCGTCGAGTTGCGCGATGAGGACGATGCCGACGCGCTCGGCGTCGATCTGCACATCGCGATCCTTCGCGAGCGCATTCAAGAGCGGTATCAGCAGCCTTCGCAGCTTTCGATACGCGAAGCGCTGAATTCGCTGAATATTCGGATCGGTACGCGCGAGCGTCCAGTAGGCGATGTAGGTGCCGACGCGCTCCTCCCGGGTCACCTGGCGCGAAAAGTACGCGTCGAAGAACGCGCGCAGTTTCTGCTCGGCAGAGTCCGCGCTGTTCGAGAGAACCCGATGCAAACCCCCGTGAAACTCCCGCGTGAGCGATCGGTAGGCTTCGACGATCAGTTCGTCCTTGCCGTCGAAGTGGTGGCGCAGTAGGCCCGGCGAGACGCCCGCGCGCTCGCAGATCTCGCGAACGCTCGCGCCGTGTGGCCCAAGCCGCGACAGGCAGTCCAGCGAGGCTTCGATCAGGCTCTGCCTGCGCGCTCCCGGTTCGAGGCGGCGGTATTTTTTTCGCGCGTAGGAGCGGCTCGGCATCCAACTTTCCGATCAGAGTTTCGGAAAACCGTCGGCAAAATCGGCTTGTCTGACCTCGATCAAGGTCGGTCGGGAGTCTTCGGCGGCCTCCTTCAGCGCGCTCGCGAGTTCTTCGAGGTTGCTCGGTCGGCAAGCGGAACAGCCGAAGCTCTTTGCGAGAGCGACAAAGTCGGGTGTATGGAGGTCGACGCCGACGCGCTCGACGCCCGATTGCTCGAAGTAGCGCTGGATTTCGCCGTAACCCTGGTTGTTCCAGACGAGCAGGATCACCGGCGTCTTGGCTTCGACCGCACTCGCGATCTCGCCGAGCGTAAATTGTGCGGCGCCGTCTCCGATCAGCGCGATGACGGGCTTGTCTGGCTGCCCGAGCTTCGCGCCGACTGCGGCTGGGATCGCGTAGCCGAGGGTGCCGTAGCCGCTCGCCGAGTGAAAATAGCGGCGCGGCGCCTCGGTTTCGTAATGCAACCACGCGTAGTAGGTCGGCTGTGTCGAGTCGCCCGCGATGATCGCCTCGGGCAGTGCGTCGCGAAGCGCGTCGAAGAAGGCCTGATATTTCGGGTCCCGCTGGCCGCGCAGCGAATCGCGAATTGCGCGCGCCCACGCTTCGCCATCTCTTGGAGTCGGCGGCTCCTGCCGAAAGCAGGCGATCAATGCCGTCAGCGCGTGGCGCGCGTCGCTGCAGATCGCGAGATAGGGCTTGATCGCGCGGCTGAGCTGCGCGGCGTCGAGGTCGACGCGAATCAACCGGGCGTCGAACGCGAGGTCTCCGCTCAAGTAGAAGTCGTAGTCGGTTTCCGAGAATTCGGTGCCTACCGCCAACACGACATCGGCCTCGCGAAACGCCTTGCGGACGGCCGCACACGAACCCGAACCGCCTACCGCGAGCGGATGGCTCGAGCGCAAGACGCCTTTCGCGTTGACGGTGTTCACGACGGGGGCGCCGAGGGTCTCCGCGAGGCGGCGCACCTCTTCTCCGGCGCGAATCGCGCCGCCGCCGATCGCAATCAGCGGGCGCCGGGCTTCGCGCAGCAACGCGGCCGCGCGCTCGATCGCCTCCGGCGCCGCCGCGGGCGCGCTCGGCATCGGCCACGCCGAAGTATCGAGCGAGTCGGCGCGCGCCGAAATCACGTCGAGCGGAATCTCGATGTGCACCGGGCCGGGGCGCTGGCTCGCGAAGACCCCGAACGCGCGCGCGATCAGCTTCGGCAGCTCTTGTGCGCGAAACAGCGTGTGGCTGAACACCGACACCTCGGCGACGAGATTTCGCTGATTCGGAAGCTCGTGCAGGCGCCCTTCGCCGAGCCCGAGCTCGTGGCTGCGGCTCACGGCCGAGATCACGAGCATCGGGATCGAGTCTTGCCGCGCCTGAGCCATCGCGGTGGCGATGTTCGTCATTCCCGGGCCGGTGATGATGAAGCAGACGCCGACTCGGCCCGTGGCGCGCGCGTAACCGTCCGCCATGAATCCGGCACCCTGCTCGTGTCGGGGTGTGATGTGACGGATCGCCGATCGCTTGAGGCCCCGGTAGAGCTCGACGGTGTGGACGCCCGGGATCCCGAATACGAACTCGACCCCGTAGTTCTCGAGGATCTCGATCAATTTCTCGCCGCACGTCGCCATGCTGCTTCGTCTCCTCTCGCGTGCTGACGACTTCAAGTCGGATCTCGCGTGCTGACGACTTCAAGTCTCGTCTTGCGCGCAGCTACTTCAACTCTCGCTTGCGCCGTTCCATGTAATCGCGCAGCGACTCTTCGATGCCGGCATCGAGCGGCGGCTGCTCGTACTCGCCGAGCAGGCGCTTCCAGATCCGGTTGGCGCGTTGGGTTGCGTCGAGGCCGCCGCGCTCGCTGAAGGTCTGGAAGTTGTCCCAGTTCGAAACGAGCGGGACGTAGAATGCCTTTTCATAGCGCTCGAGGGTGTGTGCGGTGCCGAAGAAGTGCCCCGCCGGTCCGACCTCCCGGATCGCGTCCAGCGCGAGCGTAGCTTCCGAGACTTCGATCGGCTCGAAGTACGCGGCCATCATCTGGAGCATTTCCGCGTCGATGATGAGTTTCTCGAAAGACGCCGTCAATCCGCCTTCGAGCCACCCCGCTGCGTGCTCGATCAGATTCGCACCACCCATCAGCGCCCCCCAGAGCGACATGCTGCTCTCATAAGCGGCTTGCGCATCGACGAGGTTCGACGCCGTCACGTTGCTCGACCGGAACGGCACGCCGATGTGACGCGCGAGTTGGCCCGACGCCTGGGCGGCCTTGGTGTACTCCGGCGTCCCGAACGCGGGGGATCCCGACTTCATGTCGACGTTGGAAGTGAATCCCCCGTACATGACGGGAACACCGGGGCGGACGATCTGGCACAGCGCGATTCCCGCGAGCGCCTCTGCGTGTTGCTGGGCGAGTGCGCCCGCGAGCGTGACCGGCGACATCGCGCCGGAGAGCGTGAAGGGTGTGACGATCACGACCTGACCATGTTCGGCCAGCGCCATCAACCCCTGCGCCATCGGAATGTCGAGCTGCAGCGGCGAATTGGTGTTGATCACGCAGCTGAAGACCGGCGTGTCGATCAGGCCCTCGCGGGTGGTGCCGAGGCCAAGCGCCAGCATTTCGAGCGCGTCGATCACGCAGTCGGCTCCCAACCCCCAGGGTTGCCAATTCTTGTCGAGTAACGTGATCTGCGCGTAATAGAGATCGAGGTGGCGCGTAGCACCGGGGAGGTCGAGCGCCTCGAATCCGCCGCCGCCCTCCTGATGGATGATGTTGAGCGATTGCACGAGTCGGATGTAGTCGCACATCTCGGCATACGAACCCGATCGACGGCCGCGATCGAGGTCGCTGCAATACGCCGGGCCGCCGACCGAAGAAAAGATCGAGCTGCGGCCGCCGACTTCGAGGTTTCGTTCGGGATTGCGCGCGGTCAGCGTGAATTGCGCGGGCGCCTTGGCGACGAGTTCTTCGACCCTCGCGCGGTCGAAGCGCACCTGCATCGCGCCCTCGTCGACCTGGCATCCGGACGCCGCGAACAGCCCGCGCGCCTTCGGATCCAGCACGCGCATGCCGACTTGTTCGAGGATCGCGAGCGCGGTGCTGTGGATCGCTTGGATCTGATCGATCGACAAGACTTCGATCGGGTCGTAGCTGAGCTGAAGCGCCGACCACGGGCGCTGCACGACGGCCCCGGTCGGCCTGGGCCGACGCGCCTTTCGCCTGCGCGGGTCGACATCCGTCATGTGCAAATTTCCTGTTCACCGCCGGCAGCGGGGTCGACGCCGCCGATCCGCCGCTCGGAATCGGGGCCCGTGTAACTGAACAGGCGTATAATAAGCGAGTCGCCGCGCCGCGTCACTGCCTGCGTGGGCGCTGCGCTAGGTCGGCCACGCGGGTGGCTGGGAGGTCTGGGCCTGCCCCCTCGTTTTCCCTAATCGGGACAGTGAATTTTCCCCGGTTTCCAACGGGGTGGAACGCGGTCGGAGCGTCGGAGCGCGCTTTCCCGGCGTCGACGCGCAGGTTATAGTCCGGCTCCGGTCGGAGTACGGTTCAGGTCAGATCGCGAAAGGTGAAGCTGCGATGATGTTTTCGTTTCGATCCGGCAGGAGTGCATTGGCGCATTTGCCGATCCCCCATGCAATCCCGCGCGCTTCGGCGCGACGACGCGACGCTGCAGTGCTTCGGGTCGCGCTCGGTTTCGGACTGCTTGCGAGTTTTTCGCTCGTCGCACTGCCCGCGCAGGCGGATGAGACCGAGACCGAGACCGAAGCCGAGGCCGAGGCCGAGGCCAAGGCCGAGGCCAAGGCCGAAACCAAGACGGAGTCGGAGCCGGTGCCGGAGGCTTACCGGATCCTAGAGCAGCGCTGGATCCCGTCGCTGGACACCGGGTTCGAAACCTTCGACTACAACGTCGATACGACGGTCCAGAATTTCATCAACGCGCCCTCGTGGGCGGGCAGCCAGAAAAACGCGGCGCGTCAGCTGATGTATCGAATCGGCGGCGAACTGATGGGGCCTGCGTTCGAAGACCTTCCCGGGAGTCCGCGCCTGTTCGCGCAGGCCGGAGCGCAGATCAGAACCTTCTCGGCCGACGAGATCTTCGCGAGCGGTGATCCCGGCGTGGCGCGCCAACCCGACGGCGAAGTCACTTTCTACGAATCTCGCGGCAACCTGCGCGGATTCGATCTACCCAGGATGTTCACCGGTCAAGGGAGTGACGTGTTCGGGACGTTCCAAGATCCATCGTGGTACGCGGCATTCGGCGTCGCGTTCACCCTCCCGCTCGCCCACCAGCTGCTGCTGCAGGTCAAACCCTCGCTGGAGTACGGCTACGAGGAGATCGACTTCTTTGGCAGGCTCACGACCGTAAACGAAATCAACCCGCACCCGGATCCCGACTTCAGTACGCCGACGCGCAACTTCATCGTCGAGCGAAGCCGCAAGAAAGGCAACACTTCCGATCACAGTGTCGGAGCCGGCCTCGAACTCGCGCTCGTGCTATTCCGAAATCTTCGACCGGTACGGGTCTCGCTGTATACGGAGGCGCGGTTCATGTGGCTGGTCGGCGATAGGGACGCGACGTTCGGAGATTCCCAAGGCGTCGCGAGTTTCAGTGTGTCGCGAGACGCTTTCGGAATCCGAGGCGGCGGAGGCGTGCGTCTCAGCTGGGTAGGCTTCGAATGACGCGCAGCCGCATCATCCGCCTGGCTGAACGTTCCCGTTCGGATCGCGTGACGATCACCAGGCTTCGGACTGCGCGGGATCGGCGTTCTCGGTCTGCGCCGCTCGCTCTTGGGGTCCTGCTCGGTCTTGGGGTCCCGCTCGGTCTTGGGGTCCCGCTCGTTCTTGGGGTCCCGTTTGGCGCTTGGCGACGTGCCGCGCGCGATTCATGTCGAATTCCGGGCGCTGGTCTTCGGAGAGCAGCGCCCGCAGCTCTTCGTAGATCTCGTGGGGTTTCTTGAGCTGCGCCCGGATCTCCGCAACTGCCGCGCGGGCAGCTTCGGAGCGCTCGGCGTCGCTCGACGTTCGAGCGGCCTGGAAATCGATCTCGCGCTGTTGCATCTGAGTCCGCGTGTCCAGCTGTTCCTCGATGATCGCGTCGACTGCTCGCTCTTGTTCGGCGCTCAGTTCGATGTCGGCGAAGAGCGCCTCGCGCACGTCGTCCCACCAGTCTCGCTTTTTCTGGAGTCGAAACTCCCAGCCGTCGATCGGAGCTTTGTCGGCCGAAAGTTTGGGTTCTGACGGGCGGGCCGCGGATTCCGCTGCGGGCGGCGGCTCGGGCTCTCGATCGGTTTCATCCGCGCAGCCGGCGAACAACGGCGCGCTGGCGGCGAGCAATCCCGCGCCGAGCAGCGCGATCGCGACGCGCAGATGCGCGGCGATCAGCCGCATCGCGCTGCTTGCCGATCTTGCCGTCGCTCGCGAATCCCGGATCGCGTCGATCGGCGATTCGTCATTGGACGCCATAGCCGAGGGCGCGCAGCTGGTTCAGCTGCATCTCGTCGATTTCGACGCGGGGCGCGTCATCGCCCCAGGGCGGCGGTCGACTCTCGAGATAGGCGCTGGCCTTCGCGTTGAGATCCTCCAATACGTCTGGCCAGTCTTCGGAGACATCGCGCAGCTCGTGGGGGTCCTCCCACTTGTCGTAGAGTTCTGATTTTTTCGGCCGGTATGCGCGGTAGAGCAGGCGCCAACGGCCCTCGTTGAATGCGACCATCGGCTGCGACTTGTCCTGGATTCTTCCCCAGGCCTGGTCGAGATGCGCGATTGCGACGCCCGCTGCGTCGGGTTCCGCGGCGCCCGCGGCTGCGGCAACGATCTGTGGCACGAGGCTCTGCCCGTCCGTGTCGGGCAGGCTGGGCAGGCCCACGAGTTCCAGAACGGTTGGCCAGAGGTCGACGTTTTCCGAGCGCGCCTGGACGACGATTCCGGGGTCGAGGCGGAACGGAAGGCTCACGATCAGCGGGGTCGTCGTGACTTCGCCGTAGACGTTGCGCGCGTGGCCCTCGCCGCCGTGCTCGCCGAAGGCCTCTCCGTGGTCGGCACTGAATACGATGAGGGTGCGCTCGCGCAGGCCGCGCCGATCGAGCTCGTCGAAGAGGTGGCCGAGCAGGCTGTCCACCCAGCGGATTGCATTGTCGTAGGAGTCCGAGTAGCTGGTGCCGAAGATCGCCGCGTCTTCAGAGTAGGCGTACTGATGGACGTCCATCATGTGCAGGTAGAGGAACCAGCGCTCGTGGCCGTGGGCTCTGAGAAACTCGCGCGCGGAATCGATGATGTCGCCGTCGCTGCCTTCGAGCGTGATGTTGGGATTGTCGATCCGGTTGACCTGGTCGGCGTGCTGGATGCGCGGGCTCAGGTAGATTTCGAAGCCCTGGCCGAAGCCGAAATTCGGCGCGATCCAACCGTTTCGCCAGACCCCCGCCGTGCGAAAGCCCGCCTCCCGAAAGATCTCTGCGGGCATCTTCGCTTCCTCCGAGATCACGTCGTACGCACGCAGGCTGCGGGTGCGAGCCGGATAGAGTCCCGTCCAGAGCGAGGACATCGAACACTTCGTCCAGGAGGACTGCGAAACCTGCTGAGCGAAGCGGATGCCGGAGGCCGCGAGGGCGTCGATGTTCGGGCTCGTTTCGCGCTCGTATCCGTAGACGCCGAGCCGGTCCGCCCGGAGCGTGTCGGTGAGGACGAACAGCACGTTGAGGTCCCTGCGGTCGCGGAGCGCGAGCGCGTCTTCGATCGTGCCCATGGGGCGCATATCGCGGCTCCCGACGTCACCGACGAAAATGGATCGCAAGCCGGCGAGGATCAGGCCGAGGGCAAGCATTGCCGCGGCCGCCGCGAACAGCTTTCGGCGCGGATTTGCTCGGAATTTCGGTTGGGTCATGGGCGTCCGAAGCTAGAACGCTTAGCGAGAACGTTCAAGGGCGCGAAACGTTCGAGGGCGCACCGAGGGGGAGGGATCCCTCTCGGTGCGCCCTCGTGAGACACGCCGCGGGCTCTCGCCCGCGGCTGCGATACTTACGCTCGGATCATCGCTTCCGCAGGCGGTACAGACCCGCCATGGTCACGAATCCCGAAGCCAGCATCAGGACGGCCGTGGGCTCCGGCATGAAGCGGAAGTCGATCTTCCGCATTCGGGCCGAGGACCACACCATCTTGAT
>CAZBSV010000045.1:0-4098 GCA_964494795.1 uncultured Spirochaetales bacterium
CTGTCTGGTCGAGTTTTCGCGGCAGGTATTCCTCGATCACGTAATTGAGGCCCCATTTTGCGAGAGCCTGCTGCTCGGCGCGGACGCCCATCTTCAGCAGTTGCTCGATCGCCTGTCGCCACGGCTTGTGGGCGTGGAAGAAGGGATCGTTCTTGAGCGCGTCCTTCGCTCGCTTGACGTCGACGTCGAGCAGCGGATGGGTGGGTAGGTCGTAATCGATGATGTCCTGCGGTGTCACGCCGAGATAGCGCGCCTGGGGGACGCAGAAGAACTGGGACAGGTGCGCGGCGTTTCCCGATCCCACCTTCAGCGTTCGGTAGATGTTCGAGATTCCATACGGGTCGCAATCGACGAACGCGTAAACGGGAATCTTGCACTCGTCCGAGAGTTTTCGGATGAATCGGCGCGTCGCCCGGGTCGGGACTCCCGCCATCGAAATCAAGATGCAATTCGAGGACTGCCAGAATTTGTGGCTCTGCAGGCGTTGGAACACGCCGCCGGTTTCGATCGCGAGGACGAACTTTGCGTCGGTTTCGAAAGAGAGTTGTTCGACGCTGGAAGGTATCGAATAAGCGCCCGATCCGAAGCGCGTGCAATCGATCCGCTCGATCTCGCCGGTCTCGCGATCAGGATCGAGGACGATGAGTCGCCCCGCCACGGCGCCCCCGTGCTCGTCGGGGACGAAGCGCAGTTGCTCGCGCGAGGCACCGCGGAGCGAAAACAGCGCTTCGATGTCGTCCATGACCGTGTCGGATTCGGGCTGCTCGTCGAATTTCGCTTCGCCCCAGTTCTTGCTCTGATAGTAGGCGTCTCGTTTGGTCGCAAAGTCGTTGCCCTCGATCAGTTCCTTCGAGAGCCCCATCATCCGAAGCGTCTGGGCGAAGCTCTTGACCGTGTTCACGGTCAGCGTCCGCGTCTTCTTCTGTTTTCCGATTTCGAAGTAGCCGCGCGCGGTCGAGTAGCTCACGTTCCTCAGCGATCGCACCGGAAACGTGAGATCGGGTTTGTTCTGATTGAGGATTTCGCCGTGGACATGCTTGGCGGTGTTGTAGATCAAGTCGACGGTGAGGCGGTCGAGCCGCGCATTTTCCTGGACGAACTTGCTCGCAGCACCCGTACCCGGTTGCTTTGCTGCTGCTCTCTTAGGGGCGCCCTTGGACGCAGTCTTCTTCTTGGCTGCCATCTCTATAGTTTCCGACTCTTTTCGAGGACCGAAGTCAGGTTCGAGACGATCTTGTCGCGCTGGTCGTCATTCAGCGCAAGAATCTGCTGCAGGCCGATCGCGACTTGTGGAATGTACTTCACGATGTAGGCGCGCTTCTTCTCGGCGTCATCTTCGCGGCGCTGCTTGCGGATGTGGGTCGCGACCTTTCGGCCGCATTCCTGGAGGCCCAGTCGGATCTCCTTGATGATCTCCGGATAGTGGGCGATTGCCTCCTTGCTCTCCGAAGTGAACGGAACCCACACGCTCGCGATGTGCACCATCAAGAGCATCGGGCCGACCGGCAGCGCGCCGCGCGGCTGTTGCATTTGGTAGTTGCGCCACTCGGTACCAGTGATCGCCTTGGTGATCGCGCATGCGCCTTGCTGATACTGGAGCGGAACGCGGTTCGCATAACGATAGGCGGTGATCGTCTGGTCCGCGGGAAGGTTGCCCCCGTAGGCGAGGCCGACCTCGACCAGGAAGGGATTGCCGCGATAGACGACCGGGCGACGCGACACGGAACAGTAGAACTCGGCCGCGACCTCCGACCGCAAAGCTCTTTCGATCAACTCCTGGCCGATCGGTGCGATGCAGTCCGTCTGCGGAGCCATGATCTTCGTCGCTTGAATGGCCTGGTGGATGCTCTCGGCTTGTTCTCGGCTGATTTCCGATGGGCGACGGGTCGGCGCGACATTCGCCTTTTCCAGGATCTCATCAGCGGTCCGCGCGGAGATGCGACTGAAATCCGCTTGCAGGCACGACCGCACGCTTCGCGCAGACGTGTCGCGGAACATCTGCATCAACACGCCGAGTTCGACCCCGTACGGGTGCGGCTTGATTTCCGCGGTCTCTTTTGGGATCTCGTCGGTGACGCGCGGGAATACGTGTTCGTCGCCGTGTTCCTCGGCCTTGGGCGGAACGTAGGTGATCTCCGCGTGGGGATTTGCGAGCGATATCTGTCGGATGTAGGCGTCGACCGAGTGCTGTCCGCCGCGGTACGTGCCTTCGAGTTCGATCTCGACTCGCGTTCCGTGATCCTTGTTCCATTCGACCACATCGTCGCGCTTGATCTTCGGCGCATTCAGCTTGGTGTCGATCACGAGTTCGAGGTGATGCGCGTCCTTCTTGGGGCCGGTCTTCGTGGTGATCACGATCGGCTTTCCGGTGGTCAAGAGGCCGTACATTCCCGCAGCGCTGATCCCGATCCCCTGCTGTCCGCGGCTCTGGCGCAGTCGGTGGAACTTCGATCCGTAGAGCAGGCTGCCGAAGATCTTCGGCACCTGGGCGCGCAGGATGCCAGGCCCGTTGTCTTCGATCGCAACGCGAAAGCGCGTCTCCGAAATCTGGCTGATCGAAACGCGGATCGCCGGAAGCACGCCCGCCTCCTCGCAGGCGTCGAGCGCGTTGTCGACGCCCTCCTTGACCGTCGTGAGCAGCGCCTTCGACGGATTGTCGAAACCGAGCAGGTGTCGGTTCTTGGCGAAGAACTCGGAAACCGAGATGTCTCGGTGCTGCTTTGCGAGCTCGATCGCATCCGATCGCATGGCCGGAGCTTTGCCGGCTTTGGCACTCGCCTGGGTGGCGGGCTCGCTCGCCTTGGCCGTGCGCTCGCTCGCCTTGGAGCGCCGCTTGGCGGTCGGCGCGCTCGCTTCTGCGGTCGCCTCGGTGATTGATGCGCTCGCCTCGGCGCGCGACTTTCCGGTGTTCTTTTCCGCCGTGCTGCGCGGCTTGCCGGCGTTCTTTCCCGGCTTGGCGCGCAACTCGGTCGAGCTCTTGCTCGCTTTGGCGCGCGGCTTGGTGGAGCGCTTGCCCGGCTCGGATCGCGGCTTTGCGGAGCGCGCAGGGGTCTTGGATCGCGGCGTCGAAGCTTTGCCTCGCCCCGATTTCCGCGCAGCCAATGGCTTGCTGTCCGCCATGTTGCGTTCCCCCCGCGCCGGATGTTTCACTCGGATCCCGGAGCGGTCAATGCCCCAGTGCTCGAGTGCGCTGAGCTGCTTCGGATTTTTCTAGCGGAAATGGCTCGGGGCGACGTTGCGAAAGTTGCCGCACAGCCGCACCTGGCGCGTGCAGAGCAGATGGCGAACGACTTCGACGACTTCCCGGTCATCGCTCGTCTCGTCGCAGATCACCTGAACGAGTTCGAGCAGGGTTACCTCGGGAGCTTCCGGTGACGCGTTGAAGATCGGCGCCGAGAGCCCGACGGCCGGCATCGCCTTCCCTCCTCATCACTATCATCACTAGGCAGAAGCAGGATCCATGCCAGCGTCTGTCCGGAATTAAAATTCACTTCAATTACGGACGCTTACCCAAAAGCGGCTCGTCATCGTATAGTTGCGGCAGCCCGCTAGATGACACTTCTCGTACGCTGGATGTCAAATTTCGGACGCAAACGGCTGCCGGCGACGTGCACCGGTTCAGCGGGCCGCGGTCGCTGGGGGCTCTCGCCCACTCGGATGCGTGAGGTCGGTGGCGCGATAGCTGAGCGCTTCGGCGACGGCTCGCGGTCCCACTTTTTCGTCTTGCGCGAGGTCGGCGATGGTTCGCGCGACCCGCAGCAGCCGGCGCGCAGACCGCGCGGACAGTCCCATTTTTTCGACCGCCGCTCCGAGCAGCCGGCGCGCGTCCGGCGTGGCGTCGACGAGGCGATCGAGGGCGCCGTCGGGGATCTCCGCGTTGGTGCGAAATCCCTCGCAGCGACCGCGCTCGCGTTGACGCTCGCGGCACGCATTCACACGCGCGTGCAGCTCCGCGCTAGATGGGCCGCGCGCGGGCGTGTCGAGCTGCGACCACGCGACCGGTGCGACGGAGACGTGAAGGTCGATCCGATCGAGCAGGGGGCCCGAGATTCGGCCGGTGTATCGCGCGATGACTCCGTCGTCGCAGCGGCAGTCGCG
>CAZBSV010000046.1:0-2525 GCA_964494795.1 uncultured Spirochaetales bacterium
TCCTTAGCCCGGCGATCCCCAGCTGACAACCATTGCCCCGATTGGGTCGCCGATTCGCCGCGCCGAGCGCCCCGTCAAGCGGGCGCGCGGTCGCGGGCGGGTGAAGGGTCGGGGGAATCGCAGAGCGACTTGAGGTGGCGCGCTCTCCCCGCGGGTAGGTTGCGCGTAAGTGCCCGTTCCGGCAGGCTTCACGCGCTTCGATGGCAGACACGATCTTCGGCAGAATCGAGCGCGGCGAGGTTCCCGCAGAAATCGTCTACGAGGACGAGCGCGCTCTCGTGATCCGGGACGTCAACCCGGTCGCGCCGACCCATCTTCTGGTCATCCCGCGCAAACCGCTCGAGATGCTCGCTTCCGCCGCCGACGCCGACGAAGGCCTGCTCGGCCACCTACTGCTCGTCGCGAAGCGGGTCGCCGCCGACGCCGGCCTCGACAATTACCGCGTCGTCATCAACAACGGAGCCGGCTCCGGCCAGACCGTCTTCCACCTCCACCTACACATCCTCGGCGGCCGCCCGATGAATTGGCCGCCCGGCTAACTCTTCGGGACGAGCGTCATCGGAACCGGCATCAGGTTCCAGGTGAAGACCGGGCGCGAGTCGGGGCGCTTGTAGATCGTTTCTCGCTGCATGCGCCGTCCGTCCCACACGTAGCGGCGGACCTCTTTGTGGCGATCGCTCGCAACGTAGAGTTCCACGACTCCGTCGCCATCTAGGTCCGTGAGGATCGCGGCGTGCTCGAAGCCCGCCGAATCCCGGTCGATCAATTCGCTCTTCCACATGGCGTTCGGGTCTGCGCCCGGTCGCAGCAGCCACAATCCGCTGCTGTAGGCGGCTGCGACCATCTCGTCCTTGCCGTCGCCGTCGACGTCAGCCGTCGTCAAAAAGCGACTCAGCGAATCCTGGATCACGGCAATCACCGCACCTTGATCGGCCGGCGTGTCGGCCTCGTAGCGGCGGATCTCGACGGGCGACTTGATGCGCATGCTGCCGCCCTCGCCTTCGAGCTCGCCCTCGACGGAAACGTAGAGTTCGTCTCTGCCATCGCCGTCGACGTCGGCCACCAGAATTTCCTTGGCGTGGCGCTCGCCCAGATCGGCGACCACCGTCCGCGCGCCGCCCGCAGTCGGGATGTAGCGGACCACCTCGCCCTTCTGCGGCCGACCATCCAGGCGGTTCGGCTCACTCGGGGTTGCGTAGATCTCGAGCGCAGCGTCTCCGTTCAGGTCGCCGACCTCGATCTCGTGAACGAAGATGTTCTCCTGCTCGTCGAGTTCCTCGACCTCGTATCCGCCCTCGCTGGGATGAACCACGGCCACGACGCCCTGGTCGTGCGTGGCCAGCGCAAGGCTCGCGATTCCGTCGCCCTTCAGATCGCCGATCTCGGCGTCGCGCATCCGGCTGAACTTCCCGCCGAAATCCTTTTCCCAGAGCACGCTCGGCACGAGTCCGGCATCCGTGAGTTCCCAGGTCTTGAGCAGCGCGCGGGTCCCACCCAGCGTGAGCAGCCGGGGCCCGGCGCCGGCGTCGTAGACCATCGCCTTGTGGAAGACGTTGCTCTCGGGATCCTCGAACGCGGACATCTTCCACTGGCCGCCTTCGCGGTAGAGGAACTCGAGGCGCGCAGGCCCGGGCACGAACGTGTCTTTGCCGTCTTCGCCCTTTTCGGTCACGAACTGCGCGAGTGCGAGCACGATCGCGTTGGGAAGCGCATCGGGCGTTGCAGGCATCGCGGCAGCAGCGGGCGCGGCCGGCGCGGCAGCGGGCGCGGGGTTTTCGGGAGCGGCCTGCGAGGGCGCTTCTTCGGCGCCGCACGCGGCGAGCGCGCCCATCAGGATGAAAGGCAGCGCGAGTGCATCGAGACGGATCGACATGAGTCCTCCAAGATCGTGGTCGGAGCAGGACGAGTAGCAACGTCCGTGGCGAATCGACAAGGCGATAGAACTGTTCTTGGATGCCGCGGTCCTCGAAATCGATCGAGATTTAGAGCGCGCGGGTCCGACGCAGAGGGGGTGCGGGTCGCGCGGCTCCGAGGTTGAGACATGCGGATCCGAGGGGGAGAAGCCATCGGGCTCAAACACCATGTCGCCCGATGGCTTCTCCCCCTCGGATCCGGCGGTTGGTTTGCGCCGGGGGAGTGGCGGGTGCACGATGGGCTTTCTTCAATCCGTAGAAAACTTTTGCTGGGAGCGGGAGACGGGAGGGGGTCACGCGACATGGGCTTTGAGCGGGATCCCCTCCCGTCTCCTGCTCCTGACGACCGTCTCGCAAAATGCAGCACGCACATCCACCAGCGGCAACAATTCGAAGCGAACTGCTTTCGATCTGGATTGAATGGGGCGCGGATCCGAGGGGGAGAAGCCATCGGGCTCAAACACCATGTCGCCCGCTGGCCCCTCCCCCTCGGACCCGGCGGCTGGTTTGTCAGGTTGGCGTCGGCGGGTGCGCGATGGGCTTTCTTCGATTCGTAGACAACTTTTGCTAGGAGCGGGAGACGGGAGGGGGTCACGCGACATGGGCTTTGAG
>CAZBSV010000047.1:0-6310 GCA_964494795.1 uncultured Spirochaetales bacterium
CCAGCCGTGTCGCGTTCGCTATCGCCGACGGCAATTCCGCGCGCAGCCGCAATCTTCGAGGCCCAGCGACATCCACTCCCCGAGGCCCAGCGACATCCACTCCCCGAGGCCCGGCGACATCCACTCTCCGAGGCCCGACGACGTCCACTCCCCGAGGCCCGACGACGTCCACTCCCTGAGGCGCGGCGACATCCACTCCCCGAAGCCCGACGACGTCCACTCCCTGAGGCGCGGCGACATCCACTCCCCGAGGCCCAGCGACATCCACTCGACGGATTCCGCGGCGAACGCACAAGCCGGGGGCTTCCGGGTGGTTTGCGATCTCGATCTCTGCCAGAGCCACGCCGCGTGCATGGGCGAGGCGCCCGAGGTCTTTCGCGTCGGCCGTGTCGGCAAGGTCTCGCTGATCCACGAGTACCCGTCAGCGGAGCTGCGGGCCAAGGTCGAAGCCGCCGTCAAGCACTGCCCGACCGGCACGCTGCGGATCGAGGAACTGCCGACCGCAGCGGGGACCTCGAGCCCAGCGACGAGGAGATCCGTCTAGCAGCTCGAACCCGGAACGGGTTCGAGGTGCGCCGCAAGGGAAGCGAAGCTTGCCCCGCTAGCCGCGTCACACGCTGTTACAATCGCGCGACATCGCACGGAGGACACCCATGGGCTCGATGCGAGAAATCCCCTGGGAAAGCTGCCTGCTCGAACCGAAGCGCAACCCGAAATTCGAGCGTCGGTTCCGCCGCGAGACCGGAAGACCGGTCGGACCCGCGCGTTACTTCTCGGGCATCGCCTGGCTCGACGACACCGCCGTCGCGTTCAGCGTGCACGTCAGCAAGCACGTCTCGATCGAACCGGAACTCGCCGGGTTGGTGGGGATGACGGTCAGCCAGGATAACTCGTGCCGGTTTTGCTTCGCCGAGACGCGCGCGCTGCTGCGCATCCTGGGGGTGCCCGAAAAGCGCATCTCGCAGCTCGAGCAGAATCTGCACGCGGAGGATTTGACCGAGCGCGAGCGCGCCGCGCGAGATTTCGCGCGCCGCCTGTCGCGGGCGGATCCTCCGCCCGACAAGCGCGACATCGATCGGCTCCGGGCGGTGGGCTATGACGAATTGCAGATCGTCGAACTCGCGAGCATCGTCGGCCTCTACGTCTTCTTCAATCGCGTGACGACGATCTTCGCCCTGCCGCCGTATGCGATCGAGAAACTCCCCGATCGTTGGCAGGCGCGCTTGTTGCGACCGCTGATCGCGCGGCGGCTGACGCGATCCAGTCGCGGCGCGCGAATCGAGCGGCTCGAACCGGGCGAGGACGAGGGAATCTTCTCCCAGGCCGTCTTCGGCCTCGATGGGCTGCCCTTCGCGCGCTCGCTGCGCAAGACGCTCGACGGAATGTGGGAATCCCAGGTGCTCAGTCAGCGGGCCAAGGCGCTCGTCATGGCTGTCGTGGCGCGCGCACTCGGTTGCCCCCTGCAAGAAAGCGAAGCCACTGGACATCTGATCGCGGAGGGTCTGCGCGCGGATCAGGTCGACGAGATCCTCAGACATCTGACGTCACCGGTGTTGGACGCCAAAGAGGCGCTGATGCTGTCGTTTGCACGCGAAACCGTCTGGTACGAACCCGCGCGGATCCAGCGGCGCGGCCGAGAGGCGCTGCAAACTCTGTCGCGTGAAGAGTTCGTCGAGCTCGTCGCCGTGGCATCGGTCGCCAACATGGTCTGCAGACTCGGCGCCGTCGTCTGCGCGCCCTGATCGCGCGAGCCCGTACCGATTGAACGGCCGGACACATCGTTAACGCTGGCCGTCTACTTCGCGCTTGCAGGGTTCGTCATCGGTCTCTCGATCGACGCGGCGGACGAGTTCGCGGAAACCCGCGAAGCGGCGGGTTGACGCTCAGCGATCGGCTTCGCCGGTCATTGGAACGAAGCGCACGGGAAACACGCTGCGCGTGCGGATTCCGCTCTCGGTCTTTTCGACGACCGTGAGTTCCTGGAAGAAGTCACCCACCGGAATCAGCATGCGCCCGCCGACGGCGAGCTGCTCGATCAGTGGCGCGGGGATCTCCTCGGGCGCCGCGGTCACGAGGATGCCCTGGAAGGGCGCCTTGTCCGGCATACCGCGGTAACCATCTCCGGTGGACACTTCGATATTCGAGTAGCCGAGTTCCGTGAGGGTCTTCGCTGCGCGCTCGGCGAGTTCGGGGACGATCTCGATCGAATACACCTTCGCGACCAGACGCGAAACCACGGCGGCCTGATAACCGGACCCCGTGCCGATCTCCAGCACGCGGTCCGTCGCTTCGGGTCGGAGCAGCTCCGTCATCGCGGCGACGATGTACGGCTGCGAAATCGTCTGCCCGAGTCCGATCGGAAGCGGGCGGTCGAGGTAGGCGCGATCCCGCTGGTCGATCGGCACGAAGCGGTGCCGCGGTACTTCGCGCATCGCCGCAAGAACCCGCGCGTCGCGAATATCCCGCGCCGCGATCTGGCTCTTCACCATCTCGGCGCGCGCAGCCTGAAAACGCGCCTCCGCGCTGGCTTCGACGCCGGCATCGACGCTGGCATCTGCGCTGGCATCCGCGCCCTTGGCTTCGCGTTCGACTTCGCTGACACCGCTCATGGGCAATACCGTGGCCCCCGCTACGCACAGCGCAAGCATTCGGGCGAGTCGGACGATCCGCACTGCTCTCTCCAACGCGACCGCTCTCTCCAACGCCACTGCTCTTTCCAACGCCACTGCTCTTTCCAACGCGCCACTGCTCTTTCGAACGCCACTGCCCTTTCGAACGCCACTGCCCTTTCCAACATGATTGGATACGGGCGGCCGGACTAGTATACGCTCGAATTCCCGATGGCGATCCCTTCCGCAGCGGCATCCCGATGGCTGCAGCGCGCACCCGGCGCGCTCGCCGCGCTCGCAATCACCATCGGTGCCGCTTCGTGGTCACAGCCGCACGTCGATGGTTCGGATCTCTGGTGGCATCTCGCGTCGGGCCAATCGATCTGGCAGCACGGCGAAATCCCGCTTACCGACAGCTTCTCGCATACCGCGAATGGCCGCGCCTGGACGAACCACTCGTGGCTCTGGGGATGCATCTTCTGGGCCGCCTACGACGGGCACGCGGACCTCGCCGCCTGGCTCAACCTCAGCTTGATCGCCGCGCTCTTTGCACTGATCGCGTGGAACGCGCGACGGGTCAGCCGCTCGTGGCTCGCCGCTGGCGCCGCGACCTGGCTCGCCGCGGCGAGTTGTCACTGGTTCCTCGACGTGCGCCCGCACATCATCACCCTGCTCTTCAGCGCGCTGCTGCTCGCAACGCTGAATTGGCGGCGCGCGCCGTGGCTGTGGCCTCCGCTGCTCGCGCTCTGGGCGAATCTGCACGGCGGCTTCATCTTCGGGCTCGGCGCGCTGGGCGTCCACGCGCTACTGCAGAGCGCGCAGGCGATTCGCGCGCACGCGCCACTGCCGTGGGCGATCGGGCTGGGCGTGATTTGCGCCGCGCTCGCCGTCGGCCTGAACCCGTGGGGCTTCGCGATCTACGAGGTCCCCTTCCAACACATCTACTACCAAAGCCCGTTTGCCGAGCTCATCGAGTGGCGTCCCGTCGCGCTCAGCCTGGACCCAGCGAGCTACGCGGGCCGCTTCTGGTGGATGCTCGTGCTGACACTCGTCGGCGTCTGCAGCGGAAGGGGCACACTCTTCTCGTTCGCACTCGCAAGCGTCAGCGCCGCGATGGCGATCAGCGCGCGGCGCTTCATCCCGCTGTTCGCGATCAGCGCGGCCCCGCTCGTGGCGGTCGGACTCGCTGCGCTCTTCGACAGCGTGCGACGCCGCCTGCCCGCGGCCTCGGCCCTGCGGCTCGAGTCGACGGTCGGCGGCGCGGGACGGCATGGCGCGCGGCTCGATTCGACGGTCGGCGGCGCGGGACGGCATGGCGCGCGGATTGGCTGGGCGGCGAGCGGCGCCGCGCTGGGCGCCGCGCTGCTGCTCTGGAGCCACGTCGATTTCCTGCCGCGTCCGCTGCAGCGCTGGACGAGTGGCGAATCCTACCCGAGCGGCGCCAGCGCCTACCTCGCCGCGATGCCCGACCCGCCGAAGCATCTGTTCAACTACTACGGCTGGGGCGGGTATTTGATGCTCCACGCGCCTCGCGTACCCGTCTTCATCGACACACGCGCGAGTACGCTCTACAGCGATGCTCTCGCCGCGGACTATTTCAGCATGCTCGACGCCGCCGACGGCTGGTCGGAGAAATTCAGCGCCTACGCGGTCGACGCCGTGCTCGTTCCGACCCATTCGCGCATCGCGGCCGCGCTGCGCAAGCAGCGCCCCGCCTGGCGCGTGGCGCATGTCGACCCGCGAAGCGTGCTGCTCTTCTCGCCTCCGGGCGAGTCGCAGAGCGAACTCGCCCCCGCGTCCGAGCTGCTGCCGGAAGGCGCCGACCTGCAACTCAGCCGCGGCTTCCGCTTGCGGCAGCGCGGCGAGCTCGCGCAGGCGAAGAGCGCATTGGTCGCCGCGCAGCGCGCGGATCCGCTGCAACTCTTCGCTTACGGCGAGCTCATCTTCGTCGCGTCGCTGCAGGGCGACGCGGAGGCGCTGAATCACTGGATCGAGCAGGCGCTTCGCGTGTATCCGCGCCGCGAAAATCCGATCTGGTCGTTCGCCGAGCAGGCTTGGAGCGCGATGGAGCGCTGCGAGCAGACGCGAGCGGCGCTGCAGCAGATCCGCCTCGGAAGCCCGTTTCTCGCAGACGAAGTCCGCGAAGACATCCACACCAGACTTCGCGAACTCGCGTGTTCGAGCGCGCGTTAGACTGCGACATTCGAAACAGGAGATGGGAAGATGGCAGGAGTCGAGAAGCGGGTGGCGCTCGTCACGGGGGCGGGCCGGGGAATCGGGCGCGCAGCCGCGGAACTGCTCGCTTCGCGGGGCGCGCGGGTGCTGGCGGTCTCGCGCAGCGAGGCCGAGTTGGCCTCGCTCGGACTCGAATACGCGGTCGCGGATCTCGGCACGCCCGAGGGTTGCGCGCTCGCGGTCGCCGAAACCGAGCGGCGGCTCGGGCCGATCGAAATCCTCGTCTGCAACCACGGCATCGGCTCGGCCCACGAGCGGGTAATCTGGCAGCAGGATCCGAAAGTCTGGAGCGAAACGCTGCGGATCAATCTCGACGGCCCCTTCTGGCTCTCGCGCCTGGTTGTGCGGGGCATGGTCGAGCGCGGCTATGGGCGCGTCGTCTACACGAGCTCGACGGCGGGCCTGGTCGCCGAGCATGCGGGCAGCGCCTACACGAGCGCCAAGCACGGACTGATCGGCTTGATGCGCGCGGTCGCGCAGGACGCGGGCGCCCACGGCGTCACTTCGAACGCGGTGCTGCCGGGCTGGGTGCGGACCGAGATGGCCGAGCGCTCGGCGCGCGCCGAAGCCGAAGAGCGCGGCATCTCTCCCGAGCAGATCTGGCACGAACGCGCTGCGCTGTATCCGGCGGGTCGCGTCGCGACTCCAGAAGAAGTGGCTGCGTTGATCGCGTTTCTCGCGTCCGAGGAGGCGAGCGGTGTCAGCGGCGAGGCGATCCGGGTTGCGCTCGGCAGCGTCTGGTAGCCGCGCGGGCGCTCAGATCCGAATCACCGCTACCAGCGCGAGCGCGCTGCCCAGCGCCGCGATCAGATACAGCAGCGGGGCAACCAGCGCGTCGCGTCGCGCGCCGCCGAAGTCGATGAAGATGTGGCGCATGTGGTGCGCGCCCTTCCAGAGCGGCAACACGATCAGGCCGAGCAGGATCAATCTTCCAACCACGTGCGACGCCAGCCGATGCGCGCGCTCGTAGGAGAGTGCGTCTGCCGGTACGATGCCGAGCGGAATCGCGAGGCCCACCACGAGCAGCCAGCCCGTGAGCAGCACGGTTCCGAGCAGGATGCCCTGGCCGAACAGCAACCAGATCAGCGGCTCGAGTTTGAGCAGGGGATGCTTCATCGGAAGATTCCACCCGCGAGCACGATCGACATCAAGCCCGCGACGCCGATCCAGAGCGCGTAGAGCATCGCGAGGATCACGGACTGCGGCGGAGGCTTGGCGGGTCCGATGCGCGGCGGCTGCGCCTTCGGAAAGAAACCGAAGAAGCGGATGCCGACGAAGATCACCGAAACCAGCGCGAGCGCGTGAAACGCGAGGTAGGGACTGCCGCGGTAGCGCGCGAGCACGCCGTTCCAGGCGGCCTCGCCGGAACCGAGTGACCAGACCGCGCACAGCGCGAACAAGCCGAGCAGCAGGTAGACGAGGCCCGTCAGATCGAACAGCGTGTAGGCGAGGTAGCGGCCGCCGAA
>CAZBSV010000048.1:0-27277 GCA_964494795.1 uncultured Spirochaetales bacterium
GGCTGTGCAGGCCGTGCAATCCGAGCCGGCTGCGCGGGCCGTGCAATCCGAGCCCGTCCGCGCCGCTGAAGCGCAGCCGGTGGCTGCGGATTCCACGCTAACCGCGTTGGGTGGCGAACTCGCGGTTCCGTCCGACGCCGATCGCGCGGCGTTCAACGCGGTGCTGAAGGAAGCCGCCGCTCGGGGGTCGAGCGACATCCACGTTCACGCGGGGTCGCCGCTGATGTTTCGCGTGAACGGTCAGCTCGCTCCCGGCCGCGAGGGTGTCATCGACGCCGCTCAGGCCGAACGCTTTTCGCTGAGTCCGTTGAGCGCCGAGCAGCGCGATCTCTTCGCACAACACGGCGAACTCGACTTCTGCTACGCGCTCGAGGGTGTCGGTCGGTTTCGCGCCAACGTGTATCGTCAGCAACGCGGCGTCGATGCGGTCTTCCGTTACATCCCCCCGAAAGCGCCTTCTCTCGAAGAACTCGGGCTCCCGTCGTCGCTCGCGAGGTTCACCAACTTCCACCAGGGTATGGTGCTCGTGACGGGCCCCGCTGGCTGCGGAAAGTCCTCGACGCTTGCGGCGCTCGTCAATCTGATCAACGAAGAGCGCCGGGAACACATTCTCACGATCGAGGATCCGATCGAGTACCTGCATCCGTCGAAGCGCTGCCTCGTGAATCAGCGAAGCGTGCACAGCCACACCGAGTCGTTCGCGCGGGCGCTGCGCGCGGCGTTGCGCGAGGACCCCGACGTGATCGTGATCGGCGAGCTGCGGGATCTCGAAACGATTTCGCTGGCGCTGAGCGCCGCGGAAACCGGCCACCTCGTCCTCGCGACGCTTCACACGAATAACGCGATCCGAACGCTCAATCGCATCATCGGAGCGTTTCCGGCCGATCAGCAGGGGCAGGTTCGGATGATGATCTCCGAGTCTTTGCGCGCGGTGATCTCTCAGCGCCTGATTCCGCGAGCCGATGGTCAGGGGAGAGTTGCCGCGATCGAGAATCTCGTCGTGACCCGAGCCGTCGGAAACCTGATCCGCGAGAACAAGACGTTTCAGATCTACTCGGTACTACAGACGGGTGCTTCGCAGGGGATGATACTGCTCGATCACTCGATCAAGGCGCATCTCGACGCCGGCACGATCACCCGAGACGAAGCGCTGCGCAATTGCGAAGACGCCAAGATTCTGGGTGGTTGACGGAGATCCGAATGGCCCGAATCGACGACATGCTGCGCCACCTGAAAGACCACAAGGGGTCTGACCTCCACCTCGCGGCCGGGATCGCGCCGCGCATTCGCAGCCACGGTGAACTCGTCGAAGTCGAAGGTTGGCCCGCTCTCACTGACGCGTCGCTCCGGGAGATCGTTCGCGAGATTGCGACGGAGTCCGATTGGGAGGGCTTCGAGGAATGCGGGGATCTGGACTTCGCCTACGGCCTCGCAGGAGTCGCCCGTTTCCGCGCCAACTACTTCGTGCAGGAACGTGGCGCGGGCGCGGTGTTCCGGATCATTCCCGAAAACATCCTGACGCTCGAAGACCTCAAGCTGCCCGCGGCGATCGGCTCTTTTTGTCACCTGCGCCAAGGACTCGTTCTGATCACTGGGCCCACGGGATCCGGTAAGTCCACCACCCTGGCTGCCGTCATCAATGAGATCAATCGAGTCTATTCCCGGCATATCGTCACGATCGAAGATCCCGTCGAGTTCGTGCACCAGAACCAGCAGTCGATCCTCTCGCATCGAGAAGTCGGTTCGCACACGCGCGGATTCACACCTGCGCTCCGCGCAGCGATCCGGCAGGACGCGGACGTGGTTCTCGTCGGAGAGATGAGGGACATGGAGACGATCGCGCTCGCGATCACCGCGGCGGAGATGGGGATGCTGGTGTTTGGGACCCTCCACACCAACAGCGCGACCAAGACGGTGGATCGGATCGTGGATGCCTTTCCCGCAGACGAGCAGAACCAGATTCGCGTCAGTCTGTCAGAGTCGCTCGCCGGAGTGGTGTCGCAGCTCTTGCTGCGGACCGCGGATGGAAACGGGCGCTGTGCGGTTCACGAGATCCTGTTGAAGACTTCCGGCCTCGCCAACATCATTCGCGAGGGAAACACGCCAATGTTGAATTCCCTGATTCAATCCGGAAAGGCGCAGGGGATGCAGTCCATGGACGACGCGCTGTTTGCGGCGGTAAAGTCCGGCCAGATTCGCGCGACCGACGCGCACATGAAAGCCGCCGACAAGCCGCGCTTCGAGCCGCTGGTCGCCAAGGAAGAAGGCGCCGGCTGAGCCGTCGTCGTTCTCAATGGACGGTTTCGCGTTCTGGGTTCGCCGTGATGAAATCGAATAGTCGCAGCAGGGTGTGCTGATCGGACCGAAGCTGGTCGAGCGCCCTGCGCGTCCGCTCGGCGGCTTCGCGGAGTTCGACGTGGCGGTCGAGTGTTTCGTCGACCATCGCCAGCAGTCGCGCGCGCTCCGAACCTTCGAAGTAGCTCTCGATCTGCTGGGTGATCTCCAGCAAGTGATCTGCGAACTCGCTCTGGTCCGCGCGTGCTCGGATGCGCTTTTTTAATTCTCGCGTCACGGCCGGAGAGTCGTGCAAGCGCCGTGCCCCGGCTCTCCGCGAGCCGAGTCGCCGCGTTTTCGATCGGTTGCGGGCGATTGTGCATCGGAGTTGCGCAGAGCGTAAGTGCAGATGCGCCCGCCGCGCCCCAATCGCGGGTCGATTGGCCGCCCGCGGGTCGATTGGCCGCCCAATATGTGCAGCGCACTTCATAGTGAGCGCGGTCATACTGCGTCTAGCGGCACGCGCCGACCCCCCTGGGGTCGCTGGAAATATTTGAGGCGCCTGGGCTTTCGCTTCGAATGCTGGGTAAAGCCCCGCTCTCCGCAAACCGATAACGACCTCCAGGGGTCGCAGTGGCCTCCGAAAATGCGGGCGTGGCTCCAGGCGGGAGAGCCTCCTGGGAAGGGTTCGGACCCGACGAGGTCCACTCTCGAGGAGATGTTGGATGGCGACAGAGAGGGAAGAGAGCACGCGTCGATCTCGCTGGCCGGCGCGGATCGTCGTGATCGCAGGGATCCTGTTCCCTCTGCTGGTTGCGGGCGGCGTGTTGGCTCCGCACGTAATCAGCACGCTGGCGGAACCCCCGGTCGAGAACGCACCGACGGATGTAGCGCCTCCGGTGGCGCTCGACTTTTCCCGGCCGCTGCCCGGCAAACCGCCGCTGCTGCTTCCGCGCGATTACGATGCGGGTTTCCTTCCCGAGCTGCTCGATCTGCAGAACCTTTTTACGGGTTCGAATGATATCCCCGATCAGGTGTCGCAGGATTACGCGCGCCTGCTCGGATTTCCGCGCAGCCACGGTGACGTCATCGTGATGGACGACGTCGACCGCCAAATCCAGGACGTGATCTTCAAGGATCCGGTCATGGTCGGCGCAGAAACCGCTTATCCGCGACCCAATCCGGATCTCCTACCGATTGGCGAACCGCGCCCGCTCGGCGATGGTCTACGCTTCGACGACCCGCAGGCCACGGGTGAGGGACCGGTCGCGCCGATCCCCGAGCCCGGAACGGCAGCCCTGCTCGCCAGCGGACTCGCGCTCCTCGCGTTTCGAAACCGAAAACGCTGATCCAACCAATCGCGCTGATGCAATCAATGCGCTGATCCAGCCAATCGCGCTGATCCAACCGATCGCGCCGATCCAACCGATCGCCGTCGGGCGGAGCCTCCCCCTCGGCTGAGCGTGCCGGGTGCCCCGCGGCATTTCATCCGCTCTTCGCGCTCGCCGCGGTTCGGCTGCCGCGAGCCCGCTTCGACTCGGCGCGCAAGAGCTTCCCGAGGTATTGGCCGGTATGCGAGGCCTTCACCTCTGCGACGCGCTCCGGCGTCCCCTGGGCGACGATCTTACCGCCGTCCGGCCCGCCGCCCGGCCCGAGGTCGACGAGCCAATCGGCGGTCTTGATGACGTCGAGGTTGTGCTCGATTACCACGACGGTGTTGCCCGCGTCGACGAGTCGACTCAGGACCTCGAGCAGCTTGCGAACGTCGTCGAAGTGCAGACCCGTGGTCGGTTCGTCGAGCAGGTAGAGGGTGTGTCCAGTGGAGCGCTTCGAAAGCTCCCGGGCGAGCTTGATGCGCTGGGCTTCGCCGCCGGAGAGCGTCGGAGAGGGCTGACCCAGGTGGAGGTATTCGAGGCCGACATCGGTGAGCAGCCCGAGCGGTCCCGCGATGTTTGGGTGCGCGGAAAAGAGCTTGGCGGCTTCCGCGACGGTCAATTCGAGTACGTCTGCGATCGACTTGCCCTTGTAGTCGACGCGCAGCGTGGCCTCGTTGAAGCGACGACCGTCGCATTCCTCGCACTTGACGTACACGTCGGCGAGAAAGTGCATCTCGATCTTTCGGACGCCATCGCCCTGGCACGCCTCACAGCGGCCGCCCTTGACGTTGAAAGAAAATCGCCCCGGTTTGTAGCCGTGGATGCGCGCCTCCGGCAGCTGGGCGAAGAATTTCCGGATTTCGTCGAAGACCTTGATGTAGGTCGCGGGGTTGCTGCGCGGAGTCCGACCGATCGGACGCTGGTCGATGTTGATCACCTTGTCGAGTTGCTCGAGTCCGTGAATCTCGCGATGTCGACCGACGCGCCGCGTCGAGTTGTTGAATCTTCGCGCGAGCGCCGGGTAGAGGATGTCATTTACGAGGGTTGACTTTCCGGCGCCCGAAACTCCGGTCACGGACGTGAGGACGCCCAGCGGCAGCTCGACGTCGATGTTGTCGAGGTTGTTCTCCGCGGCTCCCGCAATCTTGATGCTGCCGACCGGCTGCCGTCTCGTCGACGGAGTCTCGATCTTCATGCGTCCGGAAAGATACGCGCCGGTCAGCGACCGAGGGTTCTTTTCGAGGCTCTTCGGCGTGCCGGCGTGAACGATGCGCCCGCCCGCGACGCCAGCGCCGGGGCCGAAGTCGATCACGTGGTCCGCGGCGCGGATCGTCTCCTCGTCGTGCTCGACCACCACGACGGTATTTCCGATGTCGCGCATTCGCGTGAGCGTGTCGAGCAGTCGCCGGTTGTCGCGTTGGTGGAGGCCGATCGACGGCTCGTCGAGGATGTAGATCACACCGGTCAGCTCTGATCCGACTTGGCTCGCGAGCCGGATGCGCTGCGACTCTCCGCCGGATAGCGACGGGCCCGCGCGATCCAAAGACAGGTATCCGAGTCCGACCGACGACAAGAAGTCGAGCCGCGCTCGCACCTCCTTGAGGACTTCGGAGGCGATCTTCGCCGCCGCTCCGCTGAGGTTCAATTCGGAGAAGTAGCGTCGCGCGTCGTCGACGATCATCGCCGATACCTCGACGATCGTGCGGCTGTGTTTTCCCTTGCCGAGTTGGACCGCGGCGCTCTCGGGTCGCAAGCGGTTTCCCTGACACGTCGAGCAGCGTGAATCGCCCATCCACTGGCCGTGCCAGCGCTTTGCGCGCTCGGTACTCGCTTGGAGGAAGCGCCGCATCAAACGCGGGATCGCTCCCTCCCAGCTCATGTCAAAAGTGCCTTCGCCGGAATCATCCTCCCATTCGATGGTGAACTCGCGATCGCCCGAACCGTAGAGCAGGATGTCTCGCTGGCGTTTGGGCAGATCGCGCCAGGGCCGATTCATGTCCACACCCATCGCGTCGCAGATCTCGGCGCGGTAGCCGGTCGTCCAGTTGCTCTTCTCTGAAACGCCTGGCCCCCACGGTTTGACGGCGCCCTCGTCGATGGAAAGCGAATCGTCGGGGACCACGAGCTGGGGGTCAATTTCCATTCGGGTCCCCAAGCCGTTGCAATCGATGCACATCCCCTGCGGGCTGTTGAACGAAAAACCCTGAGGTGTGAGTTCCGGAAACGAAATCGCGCAGTCCGGACACGCCATCTTCTCCGAGAAGACGCGATCCGGTTCTCCGGGCGTCGACGCGATCAGCACGCCTTGTCCGGTGCGCAGCGCGGTCTCCACGGAGCCTGTCACGCGCGAAGTGATTCCGCGCTTGACGACGATGCGGTCGACGACGATCTCGATCGTGTGCTTGCGGCGCTTGTCGAGTGCTTGCAGGTCCTCGGTGAGTACGACTTCACCGTCGACGCGGATCCGCACGAACCCCGCACGGCGTGTCTCGGCCAGGAGTTCCCGCTGCTCGCCCTTTCGGTTGACGAGCAGTGGCGCGAGGATCAGCAGGCGGGTGCCCTCCGCAGCCGAAAGCAGTTCGTGCGCGATCTGCTGTGCGGTCTGGCTCCTGACGGGCCGGTTGCATCGGTGACAATGCTGGGCGCCCACCCTCGCGTAGAGGACGCGCAGATAGTCCGAGATTTCGGTGATCGTTCCGACGGTAGACCGGGGATTGCTGCCCGTTGTCTTCTGTTCGATCGAGATCGTCGGCGACAGGCCGCGGATCGAATCGTATTTGGGTTTCTCCATCTGGCCGAGGAACTGGCGCGCGTATGCGGAGAGCGACTCCACGTAGCGCCGCTGGCCGTCCGCGTAGAGGGTGTCGAACGCCAGTGAGGACTTTCCGGAACCCGAGACGCCCGTCAGAACGACGAGCTTCTTCTTGGGGATCTTGACGTCGATGGAGCGGAGGTTGTGTTCACGCGCTCCGCGAATCAGGATGTGAGAGAGTTCCATGCGCGCGCGTCATGATAGTTGAAATTCGCGCCGCGTCAGGCATTGGATTTGCGCATCGGGTCACTCCTGGGAGAGGGGGTCGCGGCCGGCGCTGGTCGATTTGCGCCGATCGCTCGGCGCGGATTTCGCATGTCGTCACAGGGTGGCGAGTCGGTCCGCGACGTATTGGGCGACGGCGTCGCGGGTCGATGCCGCGATCTCGTCGAACAGCATGCGGACGCTCTGGCCCTGCTGGCCGATGACCCGAACGCGCGCCGAAACCATCTCGCCCATCCGCAGCGGGAAGAGCAGATTCAACTGCTCGTCGTTCGCGAGCGGCTCGTTGGTTCGAAACAGACAGCCCTTGTGGGAGAGCGAGATGATGGCACCCAGCCAGCGCCGGTCCGATTGGGTGCAGCGGGCGGGCAACTGCGTCGGGGCGCGCGCTGCGGTTCGCGGAGTGTCTTCGAGGGCGCGCTGGAGCACGGGATAGAGATCCTTCAGGGTCGCCGGCCGGGTTACGCTTCCGACCACGCGGCGGTCCTGGCAGATCGCCCGGGACCCAGCCGTCAACAACACCACGGGAGTTCTCGGCAAATAGTCCTCCGGGGGAATCCGGTCCATGTAGCGCTCGTCGACGATCCGCAGATCGGGCTCCCACGAATCGTCGTCGAAGGGTCCGCGTGTGGATGCGGGTGTGATGCGATATCCGAGGCTCGCGAGCGCGGCCCTAACGCGCGGCGCGTAGGCGCGCGGCGCCGCGTAAGAGGCGATCAAGCGCTGGCTGTCGGCGGGCGATTTCTTCACTCTTGCGCTTTTCGGCATTTCGGGCCCGGAGTATGAGTCTGTTCGAGGGTCGCGGTGCCCATTCGGTGTTTCGGTGTATTCTGTGAATGTGTCCTCCATCACTACTTCTGAGAAATTGAAGTTGCTGGCGAATGTCGAGTTCTTTTCGGATTTCTCCCCCGTCCAGCTCGAGGTCGTCTCGCGCGTCGCCCGTACGAAGAACATCGAGCGCCGCGAGGAGTTATTCCACAAAGGCGATGACGGCGGAGAGGTCTACATCGTCGCCAGCGGCAAGCTCAAGGTCCTCACCACGTCGGCACAGGGCGACGATGTCGTCTTCAGCATCCTCGGGCCCGGAGAAGTCTTCGGCGAGGTCTCTCTGCTCGGTGCGACCCCGCGAACGGCGACCGTCTGCGCGATCGAGGATTGCCGCCTGCTCGCGATCGACCGCCGCGATTTCATGTCGTTCCTGCGAACCGATCCCGAAATTGCGATCAAGCTGCTCTCTGTTCTCGCGACGCGACTGAAGCGCGTGAGCGAGCTGGTCGAAGACACGCTGTTCTTGAACATCTCGCTGAGACTCGCGAAAAAGCTGCTGTCGCTCAGTCGCGTTTACGGCGAGAAGACTGCCGGTGGAACTCGGCTCGACCTGCAGCTGTCTCAGGAAGAGTGGGGGGATCTAATCGGAGCGACGCGCGAAAGCGTCAACAAGCAGTTGCGCAAGTGGATCGATGGGGGAGTCATCCGGATCGACGACGGCTACATGGTGATCCTCGACGCCGACGAACTCGAAAGGCTCGCGGGGGCCGTCGTTTATTAGCCCGCGCAGGTACCGGTTCGGAATCGACCGAATCTCCACCAGCGGGGACCCAGTTGGCCGGGTCGTGTTGGGGAGGAACTTTTTCTCTTCAGTGGGCGCTGCTACGCGGCGTTAGTTGGGTTAGCAGTCGGCTTCGTTGGCGCATTTGACGCCGAGTTGTTCGAGCCGGGCGCGCAGCATGGGATCGATTGCGGGGGGGGATTGCGGGTCGACACTCGGCTCGTCTCCCGAATCGCTTCTCGGCTCGCTTCTCAGAATGGAATCGGGGGGCGGCGCGTCGACGGGCGGTAGCGTCCGCGCTGCGGCTGAGGTTTCCTTGGCGGGTTCAGCGATGGCGCGATCATCTGCGCGAAGCAGCAGCAGGGTTGCGAACAGGATCGCGAAGAAGGTCGTCAGCGTGGAGACGATCAGTACCGGGACGTCGATTCCTCGGACGTCGGTTTTCGGAGCGGTGTCGGGCAGCATGCGTCGGCCGGAAGCCGTGGGGCGACTGTGCGACATGCGGATATGGGTAGCGCAACCCGAACACGCGTGGCGGCGAACGCTTTCCGCTCGCAACCCATGAAGGCCGCGTTTCCCAGCTCTCAGTCGCGGCTCCCAGCGCCCAGCTGCGATTCCCAGCTCCTAGTCGCGGCTCCCAGCGCCCAGCTGCGACTCCCAGCTCCTAGTCGCGGCTCCCAGCACTCAGCTGCGACTCCCCGCTCCCAGCCGCGGCTCTCGCGCGGCGCGTGTACACTGCGAGGCCGTGGAACGACGCATCGATCTGCCCGGCTGCCACAACTTTCGCGATCTCGGGGGATACCCCGCTCGCGATGGCATGCGGGTGCGCTGGCGCCGCTTGTTTCGCAGCGACGCACTGCACGGCCTGACGCCCGAGGGAGCCGACCGCCTCGTCGGAGAACTCGGGATCGGCGCGATCGTCGATCTGCGATCGACGGGTGAGGTCGGCGCCGACGGACGCGGGCTGCTTCGCGACCAGGCACCCGTGTATCACCACCTGCCTCTGTTCGACGGGCCGCTTCCCGTCGATCCCGCGTTGGTCGATCGACTCACGCTCGCGGGCCGCTACTTCCTGATCGTCGAGCACGCAAAGGGTCCGATCGCGCGGGTCATCACGGCGCTGGCCGAATTTTCGACGCCGGCCGTCTATCACTGCACGGTCGGCAAGGATCGGACGGGTTTGATCTCGGCCATCGTGCTCGGCCTGCTCGGCGTTTCCGACGAATGCATCGTCGCCGATTACGCGGCCACGCGAGACAATCTCGCCGCCATCATCGAGCGCCTCGAGCAAGGCGAGGGCTATCGCGCCGCCATCCAGAACCTCCCGGCCGACACGTTGCACGCCGAACCCGCGACGATGTTCTCGCTGCTCGATCGGTTGCGCGACCGCTACGGCTCGTTCCGAGGCTATGCGGAGGAAATCGGGCTCGGCGACGCGCTGATCCAGCGCCTGGAAAGCCGCCTGCTCGAACCGAGCCGCGGCTGAGAGGCCGGGCGCGCTCGAGCCGACTGATCGCGTGGCTCCGGTGGCCGCGGGCCGCTTTGCGGGGGTTGACGGCTCGGGATCAGTGCTCAGGCTTCGGCGCGTGTCAGGAGCTCCGCGAAAGGAGCGAGGAGGAAAGCGATGACTTCAGCTTGGATCGTACCCCGCCGAGCGGCGCGTCGAAACGCGCCGACACTTTTGGGCCCGCTGTTGAACCTGGACAGCATCTTCGACCGACTACCCTTCATCGATCGCCCCGCATTCGAGACTGGCGACCTCACATTCGCTCCCGCGGTGGACATAGACGAGACGACAGACGCGCTTCGGATCAGCGCCGAGCTGCCCGGGCTCGAACAAGAGGATTTCGCGGTCACGATCGACGGGCATCTTCTGACCCTCAAGGGCGAGAAGAAATTCGAGTCGAGATCGGACGCGGAAGGCTGCAAGCCGGACGCGGAAGGCTGCAAGCGGATCGAGCGCTCGAGCGGCTCGTTCGAGCGGAGCTTCCGGGTCGCCTGGGAGATCGATCCCGAGAGCGTGAAGGCCGTCTACAAGAATGGCGTGCTCGAACTCCTGATCCCGAAACCCGCGCCCGAGGTGTCGCGGATTCGGACGATTCCGGTGACGGTTTTGTGACCGGATCGAGCAGCGGCTGACGCAATCTCGTGCCCGACACCAAAGATCGACGCGCGCGCATCGAAGCAGAGCTGCGCGAGCGCCTCGCGGCCATACACGTAGAAGTCATCGACGAGAGCCACCTGCACGTCGGACACGCTGGCGCGCGCGATGGCGGCGGCCATTTCAGGGCCGTCGTCGTCTCGATGCGCTTCGAGGGCAAGGCGCCCGTCCAGCGGCAGCGCCTCGTCTACGACGCCCTGGAGGGCGCGATGGGGAGCGAAATCCACGCGCTTTCGATGAAGACGCTGACGCCCGCGGAGTGGACCAGACGCTGATGCCCGCGGAATGGACGAGTCGCTGACGCCAGCGGGCTGGACCAGACGCTGATGCCTAGACGAAATCCTCGAGCCACGACCGCAGCGAGACGCTGAACCCCGAGGCGTTTCGGTGACCTCCGCCACCAAATTGCGTCGCAATCGCGGAGGCGTCGCACTCTCCGAGCGAGTAGATCGAGCAGTCGACCCGAGCGCCGGTCATGCGGTAGACGATCCCCCAGGGTTTTCCGTACTTGGCGCGCTTCGCGAGTTCGTGCCCGATCGCGGCGCGGGGGTGGCGGGCGTTGACCGCTTCGATCCTGAGGTTTCCGATGACCACCGGATGGGCGAGCGCCACGGCGTGCTCGACTTCGATGCGGTTGGCTCGAACGATCGGCCGCCCCTCTTCGGCGAGGCTTTTGGGCGATCGCGCGGCAAGTTCGTCCCAGTCGTCGTAGCGCCGCGGGTAGGAGCCGATCGCGGCGTTGACTTCTTCGGATTCCGGTAGTTCCCAGTTCCACAGGTCTTGATCTTGGACGTAGCAGAGTAGGTCCGGTGCGGGTGTATCGGGGTGGAAGTGATTCCAGGCGAGCATCGCGCCCGATCGCTTCAGATCGAAATGCACGCGATGGCCCCTGGCGGTCAGCGCGTTTTCGAGACTCGGATCCGACGCGAACTCGTCGCGCGCGGTGAGGTGGTGGTCGAGGATCACGACCTCGCCGGCGACCTCGCCGAGCCGACGCAGCAGCGAGTTGGGGAGCGAGATGTCGGCGAAGACGACGAGTTCGTCTTCGAACCGCTCGGGATCGAAGACATCGTCGTGGCTGCGCGCGATGTAGCGCGCAGCGTCTCCCCAGGCTCGGCGCGCAGACCACGCGGCGCCAAAACCATCCGGGCAGCCCCCGTGGAAGATCAGATTTCGATTCATCGCCGCAGCCTAGCCCAGCCGCATGCTGTAGCCTCGCTCGCGGAGACCCCTCGTGTATCGAATCCCGGGCAAGAGCGTCAGCCGCGTGCGCGAAATTCTGCCCGGCCGCGGCATGCTGGAGGCGTTCGAGAAGCTGCGCGCGGGCTCCTACCCCTGGCTGCTCGATAGCGCGCTGACTTCCGAACACGGGCGCTATTCGTTTGCGGGTGCCGATCCGTACCTGGTCGCGCGTGGCCGCGGCTCGGCGCTCGAGCTCGAATGTCTTCGCGCGGTGCGGCCCGGTGTGTCGCTGGGGCGTCGCGAAATCTCGGGCGATCTGCTCGAAGGCGTGAGGAGCCTGCTCGCTGAACCGCCTGCTCCGCCTCTTGATTCGCTGGCAGTCGATTTCCCGTTCATCGGGGGCGCGGTCGGCTATCTCGGATACGAACTCGCGGGCCAATTCGACGTCCACCAGTTTCGCGGCCTCGACGATCTTCGACTGCCGGATCTCTACCTGCTCTTCGTCGATCGCTTCCTCGCGCACGACTCCCGAGATGGCAGACTCTATGCGTGCGCGCTGGGTTTTTCGGACGACCTCGATGTTGCGGCGGACCGCGCGCGCCAAGCGGTCGGTGAACTTTGCGCGCAAATCGACCGCGTGTCGCCGGCCGCGCGCTGCACGTCGGCGCCACGCGCTGCGGGAGATCCCGTCGGATTCTTCGACGCGGACACCTACGCAAAGGCGGTCGATGCCGCCAAGGAGCAGATCGAGGCGGGCGAGGTCTACCAGGTATGTCTTACCCACCGCCGCGAGCGCGAATGCGCGGCAGACCCGTGGCTGCTCTACCAGAAGTTGCGCGAGTTGAATCCGGCGCCTTTCGCGAGTTACTTCGAACTGCCCGAGGTGGCGATCATCGGCAGCTCTCCCGAGCGCTTTCTCCGGCTCGATGCCGAGCGGCACGTCGAGAGCCGACCGATCAAGGGCACGCGTCCGCGCGGTCGCGACGCGGCGTCTGACCTCGCGAGCCGCGCCGAATTGGAGGCTTCCGCGAAGGATCGCGCCGAGAATCTGATGATCGTCGACCTGGTTCGAAACGATCTCGGCCGCGTCTGCGAAATCGGCAGCGTGGAGGTGCCGGAACTCATGCTGATCGAAAGCTACGCGTCCGTCTATCAGATGGTGTCGACGGTTCGCGGTCGGCTGCGCGAAGCCTGCGACGCCTTCGACCTGGTTCGCGCCACGTTTCCACCCGGTTCGATGACGGGTGCGCCCAAGATTGCCGCGATGCGAATCCTCGACGAGCTCGAACCCGTGCGGCGGGGTGTCTATTCCGGAGCGCTCGGCTACTTCGATCTCCGAGGCGGCGCGGATCTGTGTGTCGTGATCCGCACCATCTTGTTGCGCGAGGGTCGCGCCTACCTGCATATCGGAGGCGGCATCGTCGCGGATTCGAATTCAGCAGCCGAGTGGCAGGAGAGCATGGACAAAGCGCGATTGCTGGAGCTAGCACTCGACGAAGTATGTTGAGGCGGCACGCGTGAGGAGCGCAATGGGACCTCTCGACGGGTTGAAGATTCTCGAAATTGCGGCGCTCGGCGCGGCGCCCTTCGCGTCGATGATGCTCGCCGACATGGGGGCCGAGATCTTGCGCGTCGATCGTGCGGATCGCGTCGAGGGTGGTTGTCCGGCTGCGCCGCCGCTCGATTTTCTCGCGCGGGGCCGGCGGAGCATCGGTGTCGATCTCAAACACTCCGACGGCGTCGAACTTCTGCTGAAGCTGGTCGAAGCCGCGGATGTGCTCGTCGAGGGATTTCGGCCCGGAGTGATGGAGCGCTTGGGGATCGGCCCGGACGTGTGTCTCGCGCGCAATCCGCGGCTCATCTTCGGTCGCATGACGGGTTGGGGCCAGCAGGGGCCGCTCGCCGGAGCCGCGGGCCACGACATCAACTACATCGCGTTGGCTGGCGCGTTGGATCCGATTGGCCGTCGCGGAGAAAAGCCGCTACCGCCACTCAATCTGGTCGGCGATTTCGCGGGCGGCGGCATGCTGCTCGCGTATGGCGTTGCGTGTGCGCTCGTCGAGCGCTCGCGCTCTGGCATGGGCCAGGTCGTCGACGCCGCGATGATCGACGGTGCCGCATGCCTGATGACGTTCTTTCACGCCGCCCAGCAGGCCGGCTGGTGGAAGCCCGAACGCGGAACCAATTTGCTCGACGGTGGCGCGCCCTTCTATGACGTCTACGAGACCTCCGATGGAAAATACATCTCGCTCGGTGCGATCGAGCCAAAATTCTACGCCGAGTTGATCGAGAAGCTGGGCGTCGCGCCCGACGACCGCCCGGAACAGATGGATCGCGCGCGTTGGCCCGAGCAAAAGCAGCGCTTCGCGGATTTGATCAAGAGCAGGACACGCGAACACTGGTGCGCGCTGCTCGAGGGAACCGACGCGTGTTTTGCGCCGGTGCTCTCGATGACCGAAGCCCGCGATCACCCACAGCTTCGAGCGCGCGGGACCTTCGTCGAGGTCGCGGGTGCGCGGCAACCGGGCCCGGCGCCGCGCTTCAGCCGCAGCGCGTGCCGGATTTCCCGCCCTCCGCCCCACGCCGGCCAACACACCGACGAGGCTCTCGCCGATTGGGGGGTTCCGGTCGGCGAGATCGCGCGCCTGCGGTCGTCGAAAGCCATCGCATGAGCACGGGATCCAGGGACAGAGTGCTCGTCCGCTACGCGCTGTTCCAGATCCCCGATCTCGTGCTGCTGAGTCTCGCCGTTGCAGCCGCCGTGAAGTGGTGGAATCTGCCCGTGCTCGCCGCCTATGCGTTGATCGCGCTCTGGATCGCGAAAGACGTCGCGCTGTATCCGGTTTTGCGGATCGCCTACGAGTCCAGGGATTCGAGCGCGAGCGCTGGCATCCGGGGTGCGCTCGGTGTCGTCGTCCAGCCGCTCGTTCCTGCCGGCTACGTGCGGCTGGGATCCGAACGCTGGAAGGCGCGCTTGCTCTCGGGCGGAGGACCACTCTCCGAGGGCTGCGCGGTCCGCGTCGTCGAAATGCGCGGTCTGACGCTGATCGTGGAGCCCGAGAACCCCGCGGACTCGTGATCGGTCGCCGCTTGCGCGCGAGCCGATCCGCCGATCCCGTTAGTCGGTTGCCGCTGATCCCGTTAGTCGGTTGCCGCTGATCCCGTCGAGTCAGTCGCCCCGTTCGCTCAGTGACCCGACGACGGCCGCGCCCCACGGCTGCCGCCGCGCGATCCCGTGTCCCGCGACTGGCCGCGCGATGCATGTTGGCCTCCCGCGCGCTCACCCCCCGATCGAATGCTTGCCACGCGCTGGCCATCCGAACGCTCAGGTCGCGATCTCTCGTGGGCGGAACGATCGGGTTGTGCTCGCTCATGGGCGGAACGATCAGGTCGTGCTCGCTCGAGGGTGGAACGATCGGGTCGCGATCTCTCGTGGGTGGAACGATCGGGTCGTGCTCGTTCGTGGGTGGAACGATCACGCTGCGATCGGTCGTGGCTGGAGCGATCCATGCGAACTTCGCGGCTGCCCGAGTGCGCGTCATTCGAAGCGCGGTCTCGCTGCGCGGTCTCTCGCGCGCTTCTGCGCTGGTCGCCGTGTCCGCTCCGCTGGTCGCCGTGAACGCTCTGTTGGCGATCGCTGTCTGCACTCCGGTAGTGGTCCCTGCGCGTGCGCCGGTCGCGACTCTGATTCGCGGTTCGACGCGGGTCGTCGCGCGTACTGCGGTCGCGCTGCGCGGTCCGATCCCGCTGGTAGGTCTCGTTTCCGCCTCGATAATGCCTGTTATGCCCGGTGTGGTAGCCGTGGTTGTGGTTGCGACTGCAGTAGTAGTCGCCGCGGTGGCCGTTGTGGTGACCGTAATCCCAATAGCTGAAACGGAATCCCGACGGGTAGTACCAGTTCGAGTAGTACCAGGTCGGGTAATACAGGGTCGGATAGAACCAGGTCGGGTAGTAGGAACCGAAGCCGCCGCCGACGCAGAAGCTGCTCGAGCAGTATCCGCCCGAGATCGCGATGCTCGGAACCCACCACCACCAGTTCGTGCCGGTATACACTTCGCGGGTCACTGTGGGGGCTTCTTCTTCGAGGTACGCGTCGTTCGCCTCGACCCAGCTGCCATCCGGTTGGCGACACGCGGTCCCGTAGACGACCTCTGCGCGGCCATCGATGATCGCGTCGATCGCGTATTCGCGGCAGACCTGACCGTCCGGGCCTTCGAAGGTCTCGACCGGCGTGAAGGTGCCCTCGGTGCCGGAATCCGGATTGACCCAGCCAGCCGACTCGTTTGTCTTTGCGAATTCGAGTGAATGTTGGGCGGTGCCTTCGACCGCATCCCAGTCGCGGTTTTGCAGCGCGTGGGAGCTGCTCGCGGCGCCAATCACCGCGAGCGTCAGCGCGTAACCTAAAGCGGTGCGCATCGTTTCGTCCTCCTGCGCTTTGCCGCGAGAGTGCCCCGACCCGGGACTCTCAATCGTGGGATCACCCGGTTCGCATCTCCGCATCTCGCGGCGGGGTGATCTCTGTCTGCACCCATAGACGTGGTGCGGACATGAGGTATTCAGACCCCGGGAGAGTACCGGATCCGACGAGCGGGGTCGCGGGCCGCGCACCCGCCCAGTTCGCCCGATCGCCAAGTTCGCCCGATCGCCCAGTTCGCCCAATCGCCCAGTTCGCCCGATCGCCCCCAGGGGGCCCTCCCCGGGTGTTATCCTGCGCGCGACCGTCGAGCCCGGGCGGCTGGCGTGGCGCCAGAGAGAGATAGGGAACCACGAGCGCCACCGCGCAACCCAGGGCGGTCAGCGAAGGTAGGGCGGTCAGCGAACCAAAAGCGGTACAGCGAACCAAGAGTGGTACAGAGAACCGAGGACGGTTCAGAGAACCAATGCCGGTACAGAGATCCTAGGCCGGACAGAACGAGAGGAGTACCAAGAGATGGCTGACGCAGAGCGCGGACGGGCGGGCGGCAAGCGGGTCGTCAAGAGTCAGGCCGAGTGGCGCGCGCAGCTTGCGCCCGAGCAGTACGAGGTGTGCCGGCAGAAGGGGACGGAGCGCGCGTTTACCGGTCGCTACTACGACTGCAAGCGCGACGGCATCTACCGCTGCGCGTGCTGCGGCAACGCGCTGTTCAGCTCCGACTCGAAATATGAATCCGGCACCGGCTGGCCGAGCTTCACGCGGCCGATCGCCGACCAGAGCGTCTCCACCCAGGAAGATCGGAGCAGCGCAATGCCCCGGACCGAAGTGATCTGCGCGCGCTGCGACGCTCATCTCGGTCACGTCTTTCCGGATGGCCCGCCCTCGACGGGCAAGCGCTACTGCATGAATTCGATCGCCCTCGATCTCGACGAGGCCGAAGACTCCTAGCTGCGCGTTCGTTGCCGATCTGCGGGCCGCGGAGATCGACACGGTTCTGATCCACTGACCCGCTGCGCCGCTGTGTGTCGGCCGCACCGCTGCGGTTGCGCATTCGTGATCTCGATCCCCCTCGGGCCGCAAGAAATTGCGGACCTGTGTACTCGATCGAGGTCGGGGGGCGTTTTTCTACTTTCGACGTGGTGAGCCGCAGCCAGATCCCGGCACTCGCCGACGTGCGCGAGTTCGCTCATCCACGCGGAATAGTGTGCATTTTCGTCGCGTCGAACTCTCGCCTGTAGCGCTTGGCACAGGCCTTGCTCCCAGGATCCGCGCGTCGAGTGGAGTATCGGACAGAGATCACAGATTGACGTCCAACCGGAGCTGTGAGGTTGCGGCTGCGGAGGGTTTGGAACGGAAATGATGAAGCGGTGAATGTGCGGAACCAGATCAAAAAGTTCATGCAGGATGAAAGCGGTCTCGAGACCGTCGAGTGGGCGATTGTTGGTGGTTTGATCTCGGCTGCAGTGATTGCCTTCTTCGCTCTGATCGGCGCGGATAGTTCGCGAGGCATCACGACTCTCGGGGGCGCTACTTCAAAGATCAACTAGGTCATCTCGTGATGAATGTACCGTTCACACCTCGCCCCTTGTTCCGCGGCTCTCGTGGTCTGCTGACTGTCTGGGCGGGAGGCCCCAGCTCGAGTTGCGGCCTTCTAGTTGCTCGCTTGATTTCCCGTGAGGCGGAATGAAGCGTTCCCGTTCCGATCTCAGAACCCGCGGTCTTGTCCTATTCACACTTCTCGGCGCGATATTGATGTTCGCGCTCGAGCCGCTCGTGGGCCGGCTCCTTCTTCCGGGTTTTGGCGGTGGTTTCCAGGTCTGGACCACCTGTCTGATGACCTACCAAGCCCTGCTGTTACTCGGCTACTGCTACGCGCGGTGGATCGGTCCGCGGATCGGGCGCTGGCATTTCGTCGTGATCCTATTACCGCTGCTCTTTCTGCCGCTCAATGTCGATCCGCAGCCGAACCTCACCAACCCAATCCTGGCCGTTCTCGAATCGCTCTTCCGCTACATCGCGGTTCCGTTCGGAGTGCTCACGACGACCAGCGTGATGGCTCAGATGTGGCTCGCGGAATCCGACCTGACGGATCGCGATGACCCCTACTACCTGTATGCGGCGTCCAACGTGGGTTCGCTGATCGGCCTGCTGGGTTACCCGCTCGTGCTGGAACCGCTGTTGGGCCTGCGCATCCAGGCTCAGCTCTGGGCAGTTGCGTACGCGATTTACGCCCTGCTCGCGATCGTACTCGCGGTAGCTCTTCGCGCCCCGACAGGGAATCGGCAGCCGAGAGCAGCCTCGGATCCGCGAACGCAGCCGGAACCCAAAACCGACTTCGGAAATCTCGCCAGCTGGTTCTTCCTCAGCGCGGCTCCTTGCGTTGTGTTGATGGCCATCACGAACAAGATCACGGTCGAAGTCGGAGCTCTGCCACTATTTTGGGTGCTGCCGCTGGCGCTCTATCTGACGACCTTCATCCTCGCGTTCGCGCGGCGCTCGTGGCTGACTTGGTGGCCGCGCTTGATCGTGCTCTCGACTGTTACACTCGGTCCCATTCTCTATTCAGAAGCCTGGCGCGCGCTCGGAATTTACCTCCTGATCCTATTCTCGTTGGCGCTGGCGTGTCACACCGAGCTACATCGGCGGCGCCCCGGCCCGCTCCGACTGGCAACCTTCTACTTGGTGATGTCTCTCGGCGGGTTTGTCGGCGGCGTCTTCGTGGGCTTCGTTGCCCCGACGTTCTTCGACGGGCTCTACGAATTCGGAATCGGCATTGCTTTGAGCTTCGCGACGTTGTTCTGCGCGTGGCGCAGCGGAATATTGCAGTGGCTCGCCGGGCGCGGAGCCATCCAGTGGCTCAACCGTTGCGAGAGTCGGGTTATTCGGATCGCGATCGTTACTCCCGTCGCGTTCATCGTCGGGGCGGTCTGCGTTGCCCTATCGCTGGTCCTAATAGGTGTGTCGAGGAGTGACGGTGTCCTCACATTTCGAAATTTCTACGGGATCTACCGGATCACCGACGGGTCTGCCGGCGAAATGACTTGGCTGGGCGGCAACCCGCCGGCGTCGGTGGGCGTACGCTTATTGATCCACGGCAGTACCTACCATGGGTTCGAGGTGTCCGTTCCGGGCGGAGAGCGGCTCGCGACGGGCTACTATCACCCGAATTCTCCGTTCGGTGACTTGTATTCCGTTCTTCCGTCCCCGAAGACGGTGGGGGTCGTGGGTCTGGGCGCCGGTACCATGGCCGCCCACTTCAGCCCAACCGACGAGCTGGTCTATTACGAACTCGACCCCGACAATGAGCGCATTGCACGCAGGTACTTCGGCTTTCTCGAGGGCTGTCCGGCCGCGCTCCGGGTGGTCACTGGCGATGCCCGCGTTTCGCTACTCCGCGATGCGGAGGCCCCGGGCCCGTACTTTGACGCGATGATGGTGGACGCATTCAGTGGGGATGGCATCCCCGCGCACCTGCTGACCGTCGAGGCAATTTCGACCTATCTTCAGAAGCTGAAGCCCGGGGGTGTTCTCGGGTTTCACCTGTCGAATCGCTACTACGACCTTCGACCCGTGCTCAAGGCTGCGGCTAGCGAACTCGGACTCCATGGGATGTACAAGCGGAGTACCAGGGGCGACGGGCTTGCGGATTATGAGGCGCCGAGTCTGGTATACGCCTTGTCTGCAGATCCGAACTCGGTGGCACCGCTGGTCGAGTTCGGTTGGAAAGACCCCGACAGCAGCGATGACATCGCTGATATAGCGCTCTGGACCGACGACTACATGAACCTCATGGTTCCGCTGTACGAAGTCTTCACCAATGGCAGCTGGAACTGAGTGGATCTTGGACTCCCGATGCGGGAGACCGTTCCCATTGCCAGCTCTAGTTGATCATTTCCACACTTCTGGTATCTGCCGACCCCACTCCTGCGTAGTCGCGGCCGGCTCGCGTCGAAGCTGTAGTTGACGAACGGGATGTGGTGGGCTGAGGCAGTTGGCGTGAGCGCGCAAACGCAAATTACCGTTCCCCAGGGCCGCAAGAAATTGCGGACCTGTGTATTCCAGCGGAATCAGGCCCCCTTTTTCCACTCCAGTGCGGTGTACGGGAACCAGCAGTTTTCGCTCAGCGATACGCGCAAGGTCGCTTACGTACGCGAAATAGTGTGCCTTTGTGTCTCTTCGATGTCGAGTTTTCAGCTCTTGGCACAGGCTTTGCTCCTAGAGCCAGCACCCCGTGTGGGGTACGGGCCGAGGACTCCGTCCGACGCCCAGCCGGAGCCGTGACGTCACGGTTCCGGAAGTATTGGAACGAAAGTAGAGTTGATTAGGAGATGGAAATGCTGAATCAGATCAAGAAGTTCATGCTGGACGAGAGCGGCCTCGAGACCGTCGAGTGGGCGATCGTGGGTGGATTGGTCGTGGCTGGAGCCGCGGCGTTCTTCTTCACGATCGGTGTGGACACACTGCGTGGCGTTACGAGCCTCCAGCTTCAGACTGGCAAGATCAAGTAAGCCACATCTGAACCTTGGAGAGTCTATGAGTATCAGTAAGATCGCTGTCAGCGCTTCGTTTCCCGAGGTGCGCCCTGCACTCGTTGCATGGAGCAGTGCTGTTGGGTTGGTGCTGTTCGTGGTCTGGGCTGGGCTCATGAGTTCGACGCCGCTGCCCGTCTACGGATGGGCAGCGGCCTTCCTCTTTCTTGCGGTGGCTTGCGACATTCGCTTCCACCGGGTTCCCAACGCGCTCACGCTCCCCGCGCTGCTCGCAGCGCTGCTCGCTTCGCCCTGGGTCGGTGCAACGAGTGGATCGCTCGAAGCGGTGGCAGGGGCCGCACTCGGGTTCGCGTTGCTCGTGGTGCCTTACGCGTTCGGGGGGATGGGCGCCGGAGACGTGAAGGCGCTGATGGTCCTCGGTGCTTGGATCGGACCCGAGGCCATTCTCGGGACCGCGATCTGGGCTGTGATCACCGGGGGAGCATTCGGTGCGACGCTGCTCGCGCTGCATCGAGAACTCGTCCCCTATTCACTGCGCTGGCTCCGAACGCTCTCGAGCACGCTCAAGCTGCGGCGTATTTCGTACGAGCCGCCTCAAGCGGGGTCGCTCGCGTCCGCTGGCATCCCTTTTGCGGCGGCGATCGCGGTTGGGCTCGCCGCCCAGTGGTATGGAGGCCCCCCATGGTGAGGCAGATTGAAACAGCTGCGCGCAAGCGGCGAGCTGAAGCCGGCACATCGATTGTCGAAGCGACGATCGTGCTCCCGCTGATGCTGATGCTCGTGTTTGGGGTCGCCGAGTTCGGAATTTCGTATACGCGCTGGAACAGCCTGACCAACGCGGTGCGCGAGGGCGCGCGGACAGGCGTGGTATTTCGATCGCCCTGTGTTGCCGGGACGGTTACGAGTTTGATCGAGGCCACGGTCTCCGACTTCGCGGACAGCTCCGGCATCGACCCCGCCAATATCGCCACGACCGTAACTGGAGTTTGCGGCGGTACCGGAACCCAACTCAGTGTGACCGCGACCGTCCCGTATGACTATGTGGCGCTAGCTGCGCTCGGCGGGTTTGCACCGAGCACGACCTTGAACGCCCGAACGGTGATGCGAAACGAGTAATTCGTCTAAGGATCTATAAGGAGACACCTCATGCAGAATCGACGCGGATTGATTTTTCTCGGCCTTGCAGTTGTCATGGGCCTCGCCGCGGCCTGGATCACGACGGAGTTCGCGCCGAGCTCCGCCGAGGCCACCATTGCAACGTTCAAAACCACACCCGTGGTGGTCGTGCGGTCCGATGTGGCGGTCGCCACGAGCTTGACGGTTGCGCAACTCATGCTGGTCGACTGGCCGAGCGAGCACGTGCCCGCGGGCACGCTGCACTCGATCGACAGCGCGAAGGATCGGATCGTCCGGCGCCCGCTCGCCCAGGGCGAGCCCGTCCTCGAGGCATCCCTGTTCCAGATCGGTGCGGCGGGTGGGCTTGGCGCGGTAATCGCCAACCACCATCGCGCGGTTTCGGTCAAGGTCGACAATGTGATCGGAGTAGCTGGCTTCGTCGTGCCGGGCTCCCGCGTCGACGTGATGGCGACGATTCGCCGCGTGGATACGGCGAAAGCAATCCCGTTTTCGAAGGTGATCTTGCAGGACGTTCGCGTGCTCGCGGTCGACCAAAAGCTCGAAGAAGTGAAGAGCGGCGAACCCGAGCTCGTCAACGTCGTGACGCTCGAAGTCGACCCCGTTCAGGCCGAGCACCTGATCTATGCCGCCCACGAGGGTCGGCTCCAGCTCGCCCTGCGCGCACCGGGCGACGACGCGAAAGTTGCGACCCGGAGCATCGGCGTAGCAGACGTGCTCGATGGCGACTCCTCGGGCAAGCCCCTGCCCCAGAAGCAGGTGGCGGCTTCCGCGGGCAATCGGATCAAGATCGTCCGCGGCACCGAAGTGGAAGTCGAGAAATTCTGATTCGAACGCGTCGCGCGAGCGGCGCGAGAGCCTGAATCGAGCGTGAGTCGAAGCTCTAGGGAGTAGCTATGGACCATCATCAGAACCAGAGTCGGGCGAAGGCCAAACGAGAGACAGGTGCGATCATCGTTTTCGTCACGATCGCGCTTGTCGCTTTGATCGGTTTCGCGGCGTGGTCGACCGAAACTGGGCGTGCTTGGCAGGCGAAAAGCCAGCTCCAGGCGGCTGCTGATGCGGCTGCACTGGCCGGCGCCGGGAATCTACTTTCGGCCGACTTCCTGACCGTCGACGAGGCGGCCGCGCGCACGGCCGCAATGACGATCGGGGCCGAGCACTCAGCACTCGGCACGAGCCTTGCGATCGCCGCGGCAGACGTCGAGGTTGGGCGCTGGGACATGGCGACTCAGGTTTTTACTGCGCTGCCGGGAAACACCGACCCCAACGTCATGCGCGCGGCTCGCGTGGTAACGCGCCGCGACGCGAACCTGAATGGGCCGATCGACACGATATTCGGGCGCGCCCTGGGCGTGGACTCGATCTCCGTCAATACCGACGCTGTCGCCGAATGGGGCTTCGCGGGTAGCGGCGACCCTGGCGTCGCGGATCTGCCGATTGCGATCGACTGCTGTGCGGTCGCGGGACCGGGTTGCACGGCCGACTACTGTGAAACTGTCACCAATACGATTCCGAATCCGTGTTTGCTCGCGAATGGAGAGACAACAAGCTGTCTCGAGTTCTTCTCGACACCTGTGCAGAACGCGTGTTGGACGGTATTCGATGGGACAAGCCCGTCCGTGAGCGTCCCTGGCATGACGGAAATCGTCGAAAACGGGAATCCGGACGACATCGGAAACGAGCCGATCTACCTCGACAACGGCACCAAGACCCCTGTCGTCCAGGATATCAAGGATAGGTTCGAGGCCGAAGGGAGCGACACGAACGCGGATGGCATCGTCGATTCCTGGGTGGTGTCGCTACCGGTGGTCGAGTGCCAAAATCCCGGGGATCAGTGCGCGAGCGGTAACACCCAGCAGATCGTGGGCTTCTTGTGCATGGACATCCGCGAGATCATCGTTACTCCGGACAAGCTCATCAAGGGCGACTTCATCTGTTCGACGGATCCGCGCTGTGACAAGCCGGGCTTCGGGCCTGGCGGCGAGCTGATCGGCAGCATCTCGGCCGATTATCCGGTAATCGTGAAATAGGGAGCGCCCGTGCAGTTCATGGTCTTCGTCTTCGTGTTCGTGGCGGCGCTTCTGGCTTTCGAGGGGGCGTCCGAACTTTTCAGTCACCGCAAGGATCCGGCCCGTGTAAGGAGCCGGCTCAGCAATCTCGCGTCCCGGGTCGGAACCGTAAAGACGGAGAACGGAGAATCGATCCTCCGGCGTCGCGGAAGTTCGCGCATTCGCAAGCTGCTCGAACTCGAGCTGCTGCTTTACCGAGCGGGTAGTCTCATGAGTGTGCCCCGCTTTCTGATGATCTCGTCCGTCCTGGCAGCGGTGGGCTTCGCGGGTGTCTTCGCGTTGACGCAGGATTCGTATCGATCGGCGCCGGCGTTGCTGATCGCCGTGCTCCCGCTAGTGTCGATTCGATCGCGGGCGGGAAAGCGCATGCGGGCGTTCGACGCTCAACTCTCGAGCGGCCTCGAGCTGGTGACCCGCTCGATGCGCAGCGGGCACTCCCTGATTGCTGGATTCCAGATGGTCGGCGAGGAACTTCCCGATCCGATCGGAACTGAATTTGGTGTCGTCGCTGAAGAAGTTAGGCTCGGGCTCGAATTTCGGGACGCGCTCGGAAACCTGATGCGCCGGGTCGACAACGAGAATCTCCCGTATCTGACAACCGCCGTACTCATTCAGCGCCAAACGGGCGGCAATCTCGCGGAGCTGCTCGATCGGCTGAGCACGTTGCTCCGTGAGCGCATCCAGTTCAAAGGGCGAGTGCGCGCGCTTACCGCGCAAGGGCGCGGCGCTGCGACCTTCCTCGCGCTATGGCTGCCGTTTATCATCTGCGTCGTGTGGATCACGGCTCCCGACTATTTGAGACCACTTCTCGAGAATCGATGGGGCCACTACACGCTCGCTGGCGCATTCGCTCTCGATGGGCTCGCCTATTTCCTCGCGCTGCGATTTGCAGACGTGGAAGCCTGAGAGGTACGACGATGACCTATGCGATCCCCGTTCTCGTTTTCGGCTCTGTTGTGATGCTCTCGCTCGCGCTGCGGGCGGTGTTCGCTCCCCGCATCGCGGGTCGCCGACTGTCACGCCTCGGCTCCCCGTCACAGTCGTCGGTTTTCGACGGCGATTCCCTGGTTCACGGTAAGGACAAGGGTTGGTCCGGGATCTTTGCCCAAATCGGACATGGACGCGCGGGTAAAGATCTCTCACGCTTGCGATCCCGGCTGCTTCACGCAGGCTATCGAAGGCCCTCCGCTCCGACGATCTATTACGGGATCCGCCTCACGCTCGCGCTCGGAGCCCCCGCCCTGGCCGCGTTGCTGCCCGCGGTCTGGGCGTTGCACGCCTTGTTTCAGATCGGACTGCTGATCTTGTTGTCGGCGTTTTTCTACGTACTGCCGAGCCTATTTCTGGACAACCGGATTGCGGCTCGTCAGCATGCCATTACTCGCGTGCTTCCAGACGCACTCGATCTGATGGTCGTATGCGTCGAAGCCGGGTTTGGTGTCAACCAGAGCCTCGCTCAAGTTTCGGAAGAATTCGAAGCCAAATGTCCGATCATCGCGAAGGAATTCGGCCTAGTGGTGCAGGAGACGCGCGCTGGGAAGAGCACCACCGTCGCGTTGCGCGCGCTGGCGGATCGGACCGGTGTTTCCGATATCAGTTCACTCGTCGCGCTCCTGGTCCAGACCGAGCGCTTCGGGACGAGCCTTGCAAACGCCCTTCGAGTGCACGCTGATGCGATGCGCATCATTCGCATGCAGCGTGCCGAAGAGCGCGCCCAAAAGGCCACGCTGAAATTGATCCTTCCGAGCACCATGATCTTCGTCGCGCTGCTGGCGATTTTCCTCGCGCCCGGCGCCTCCATGATGTTCAGCGCGCTCCGATCCGGTTAAGTCGCCTTTCTCTCGAGTTTTGTTTTTGCCATCACAGGCGCAGCCCTCGTTCGCTGCGGCTCTGAAAGTCGTGGTGCTGCCGCGTCGGAGACGCTGTTTTTATTCACACCATATCGCGTAGTCGATCGATCCCCGAGGGCCGCAAGAAAGTTCAGACCTGTGGAGCCCAGGGGAGTCTTGGGAAGCGGCCTACATCGGATGACAAGGCAATTGAGCAGATCGCACCCTTCACCGATGAGCAGGTGATCTCGCAGCAGGCCCCCAAAGCGCGCGTTTTGCTCGAATCCGCGGCGCGCAGATCTCGACTGGCATGCCGCTTGCTCTTGACACAAACGCCCCGCTGCAGTGGCTGCAGGCGCTGCGCGGCCGATCGGCAATCGACGGCGCGGGGAGGAATCAATTCGCGATGGAACTTGCAAATCAGGAGACCGGCATGTTTGTACACCACAGCACAGCGAGTGGACGCCCGAGTCGGATCGGCTGGATGCTGCGGGCCCTGATTGGTGCAGGCATCGCGATCTGGCTGCTCGCGCTGTCTGGAGCGATGGTGACGAGTTCGGCGATGACGCTGGATTCCGATCACGGCGCGGTTCGGCTTGCGGTTCCCGTCAGCGAGGAGGATCGCCTTCACGAGCTCGAGATCGAGCAAGGCAAGTCGATCAGCATTTCCACGGATTACAGCGTCAAGCGGATTTCGGTGGGTGACCCCCGCGTATTGGACGTGGCGGCGCTCGGTGGCAATGATGTCCAGCTGGTCGCGAAGGCGGTCGGCGTCACGAACGTGCTGCTCTGGGACGAGAAGGGCAGGCCGCAGGCGGTGATCGAGGTTCATGTCGGCACCCCGTACTCGCATATCGAGCGAACGCTTCGCCGCTTCCTGGACAATGATTCGATCACGGTCGAAGGTTCGGGAAACGCGGTCATCCTGAAGGGCAACGTTCCGAGCGATGTCGTGCTCGACCAAGCCCTCAAGCTCGCGAACGGGATGATCGGCGAAGCCAATGAGGAGATCCGAATCGTCAATCTGATCGAGGTCGGCGGCAATCACCAGGTCATGCTCAAGGTCGTCATCGCGGAGATGTCGCGCTCACTGAACCGCGAGTTCGGAACCAATTTTGCGGCCTTGATCACGGCCGGCAACGGACAGGTCGGAATCGGGAGCTTCGTCGGAAGCCTGGTGGCCCCAGACGGCGCCGGCGGGTTCGTGAACAGTATGGCCAACGTTTTTGGATCGTTCACGGGTTTTGGCGCGCTTGAGGCCCTCGAGGTCTTCCTTGACCTGCTGGACGAGCAGGGGCTCAGCAAGATCCTCGCCGAACCGACACTCGTTGCTCGAAGCGGCGAATCCGCGAGCTTCCTCGTGGGTGGCGAAGTTCCGATCCCGGTCGCGCAGGGTGGCGCGTTCGGATCGATCACGGTCGAATACAAAGATTTCGGCGTGGGGCTTTCGTTTACTCCCACGGTTCTGGGGCCGGATCGGATCCATCTCGTCGTCAACCCCGAAGTGAGCCGCGCGGATTTCACGTTCGGCACCGAGGTGGGCGGCACGATCGTTCCCGGTTTCGCGGTTCGGCGCGCAGCGACCAGCGTGGAGCTCGCCGACGGCCAGAGCTTCATGATCGCGGGTCTGCTCAGCGAGGAGATTCGCGAGATCGCGGGCAAGTATCCGCTGCTCGGCGATCTCCCGATTCTCGGCGCGCTGTTTCGGAGCACGCAGTTCCTCAAGGACGAGACCGAGCTGGTGATCATCGTCACGCCGACG
>CAZBSV010000049.1:0-6324 GCA_964494795.1 uncultured Spirochaetales bacterium
GCCGGTAGCCACGAAATGAAGCGGGCGGGTAGCCACGAACTGAAGCGGGGTAGCATTGTGCGAAGGATCGCCGCGATTTGCACCGGAGTGGCTGCTCTCACATCGAGCGCCAGCGCATCCGGTCCCAGCTACGCGCCCGACGTCCCCGAGCCGGGGTCAGTGGAAGCGATCGCCGAGGCGACCACCGATGCGAAGTTCCTGAATCCCTGGGTGTCGTACGTTCCAGAGTCGCCGGACGTCCCCTCCCCCACGGATTTCCTCGGCCACATTGCCGGCGCCCCAGGCGAGCTGAGTCGCACGGCCGACGTATACGGTTACTTCCGAGCGCTCGCGGCGGCCTCACCCCGCGTGGTGGTCGAAACCATCGGCAAAACCGAAGAGGGCCGCGACATCATCCTCGCGACGATCGCCGACGACGCGGCGATCCGCAATCTGTCGAGTTACCGAGACGCCAGCGCGCGGCTCGCGGATCCGAGAACCTGCGATGAAAGCTGCATGGAAAGCACGCTGGAGAACGCCCGGCCAACCTACTACCTCAACGGGGGTCTGCACTCGACGGAAACCGGCAGTCCCGAAATGCTGATGGAACTCGCCTATCGGCTGGCGGTTTCCGAGCAGCCGCTGATCCGCTCGATCCGCGAGCGCGTCATCGTTTTGATCAACCCGGTTTCAGAACCGGACGGCCGGGACCGGGCCGTGGACTGGTACTACCGCTATCTGAAGGGAAAGACCGACTACGACAACCTCCCGGAAACTTCGCCGCCATTCTGGGGGCGCTACGTCTTTCACGACAACAACCGCGACTCGCACCAACGCGCGCTCGCGCTCACGCGCGCCGTGCATGACACGTTTTTTCGTTGGCATCCCCAGGTGGTGCACGATCTGCACGAGTCGATTCCGTTCTTGCTCGTGTGGACGGGCACGGGCCCCTACAACGAGAACATGGATCCAATTCTCGTCGGCGAGTGGCACCAGATGGCGTTCAACGAAGTTCGAGCGCTCTCTTCTATGGGCATGCCCGGCGTCTGGACATGGGGCTTTGGTGAGGGCTGGGGACACATGTTCCTGGAATCGGTCGCCGTCAACCACAACGCGATCGGGCGCGGCTACGAGACCTTTGGCATCGGGAGTGCAGAAACGATGGACGTGCGCCTCGACCTGGAGTACGAGGAGTACGCCGACATCCCGGTCACCCGGCGCACCTGGTATCGGCCCTGGCCCCCTTCGCGAAATTTCCGCTGGTCGCTGCGCAACAACACGAACTACATGCAGACCGGCGTGCTCTCGATCCTCCACTACACATCGCTTCACGGCGAAGAGCTGCTGCGCGATTTCTGGCGCAAGGGCAAACGCGCGATCGAACTCGGAACCTCGGCGCCCCCGTATGCGTTTGCGATCCCCGAAGAGCAGCGCGATCGCGGTCGGCTGGCCAGCATGCTCAACCTGCTGCGCGAGCATGGCATCGAGGTTTCCAGAACCCAGGGCCCGTTCGAGGCCGGCGATCGAACGCTGCCGGCGGGCACGCTCCTCGTGCGCATGGATCAACCCTACCGCGGATTTGCGATCGATCTGCTCGCCCCGCAGCAGTACCCCGCAGACGAGGCGCCTTACGAACCCTACGACGACGTGACGTGGGCCTTTCCGATCCTCTTCGGAGTCGACACCCTTGCCATCGACGATCCCGCGATTCGAAAGCTGGAGACGACCCTCGTCACAGCACCGATCGGCTACCCCGGACGCGTTGCGGGAAACGGTCCCGTGTACCTGCTGCGCGACAGCGGCCAGGAGGCCCTGTACGCCGCGCGTCAGCGCTTGGTCCAGTACGACATCGACGTCGCCGAGCGAGCCTTCTCGCACGACGATCGCGAGTACCCGGCCGGCTCCTGGGTGGTGGGCGGCGGTCGCAGCGTACGGCACGCACTTGATGCTGTAGCCGCTGAACTCGGGCTCGACTTCGAATCGGCTGCGCACGCACCCGACGTTCCGCTGCACGCCATCGATCTGCCGCGCCTCGCCGTGCTGCACAGCTGGAACGACACCCAGGGGACGGGCTGGGTGCGCATGCTCTTCGACCAGTCGAAGATTCGCTACGAGCTGATCAACGACGACGACATCAAGCAGGGTCACTTGAATCGCCGCTTCGACGTCATCCTCTACCCGCACACCTACAATTCACTGCAGAGCGCAATCCAGGGCATCGACTCGAAATACGGCCCGATGCCCTACACGCGCACGCGCGAATTTCCGAGCCACGGAACACCCGATTCATCGCCCGACATCACCGGCGGCCTGACGTTTGGCGGGCTCGCGAATCTGCAGCAGTTCGTAGAACGCGGCGGTGTGCTCGTCAGCCTCGGGGGCGCGAGCAATGTCGTGATCGAGGCTGGACTTGCGCGCGGCGTACACCCGGCTCCCGCCGAGGAGCTCCACACGCCGGGGGTCGAAATTCGCGCGCGTTTCCGGCTGCCCGATCACCCGATCGCCTACGGTTATCCCGAGATCATCTCCGTGTTCCGGCAAGACCTCCCCCTGTACCAGACCCGCGAAGCCGACCTCGGCTGGGTGGTTCTGCAATGGGGAACCGAGCCGCTCGCCTACTACGATGAAAAATCGCTGGACGACGGACCTTGGGGGGTCGGCGACGAACTCGAGCCTGCCGCCGCGCCGGGTGAATCGCAGGCCGCGCCGGGTGAATCGCAGGCCGCGGCCGAATCGGCGGACGAGCAACCGCTCGTGGTCTCGGGTGGTATGAAGGGGGAAAGCGAACTCGAGGGGCGACCCGCGATACTCGACATTCCGCGGGGACGCGGTCGCATCGTCGCCTTCGGATTCGATCCGATTCACCGCACCCTCACGCGCTCTGATTTCCGGCTGGTCTGGAATGCACTGCTCAACTGGAACGACCTGCCCGAACCGCTCGCCAATCCACCGTTGACCCAGCGCGCGTCGTCACCCATCGCCAAGGGACCCTGAATCCACTACCGCCACGCGCTGCTGCCTCGGTTTCACGGGCAGGAACGGAGTCGCTTTCACGAGCCGGAACGGAGTCGGCTTCACGAGCCGGAACGCTTTGGATCCGACGGGTTAGGCCAACCAGCGTCGGGTTTGCGAGCGGGCGAGCCGTGTTCGTCCGCGCTGCGCAGCGGCAGCTTCGCGGGCTCTCGCTTTGCGCCGCCCCAACTTTACACGTCGGCCGTCGCCCGATGGACGACGACGCGATACGCGGCATAATCGGCGTTCGCGCAGCGCGTTCGGCACGCCGCGCCTTCGAATTCACCGCAGGTCATGGAGGTCTGTCATGGGAACCAACGTCAAGACTTGGAAGCTTTTCATTGGCGGCAAGTGGGTGGACAGCGTGGGCGGTAGCATGGAGGCCGACATCAACCCGGCCAGCGAGCAGAAGGTCGCCGAGGTCACGGTCGGAACCAAAGAGGACGTGAACCGCGCGGTGCAGGCCGCACAGCGGGCCTACGACGACGTGTGGTTCGACACGCCGCCGAAGGAGCGCGCGGAAAAGTTGATGCGGCTGGCGGATGCGATCGCGGCCGACGCGGCTGAGCTCGCCCGGCTCGAGTCCATCGACGTCGGCAAGCCGATCAGCGCGGCGAAAGCCGACATTCCGTTCATCGTCGACAACCTGCGCTTCTTCGCCGGAGCGGCGCGGCTCCAAGAGGGAAAATCCACGGGAGAGTACGAGCGCGGCTTCACGAGCATGGTCCGACGCGAGCCGCTGGGCGTTACCGCGGGAATCTGTCCGTGGAACTACCCGCTGATGATGGCGATCTGGAAGATCGGGCCCGCACTCGCGGCGGGCAACACCTCGGTCTTGAAGCCCGCGCAGATCACACCCCTCTCGACCCTGCGACTGGCAGAGCTATCGCAAGACATCCTGCCGCCGGGGGTGCTCAACGTGATCACGGGGCGCGGCTCCGTGGTCGGTGACGCACTCGTGCGACACCCCGCGGTGCGGCTCGTCTCGGTCACCGGCGACACCAAGACCGGAAAATTGATCCAGGCCGCCGCCGCCGCGAACGTGAAGCGCGTGCACCTCGAGCTCGGCGGCAAGGCGCCGGTCGTGGTCTTCGACGACGCGCCGCTCGAGCGTCTGATCCAGACGCTCAAGTTCGCCGGCTACGCGAACAGCGGTCAGGACTGCACCGCATCGTGCCGGATCGTCGCTGGCCCCGGCATCTACGAAGAGCTCGTCAAGGAGCTGGTTCCCGTCGTCGAGTCGATCAACGTGGGCGACATCGGCGACGACAAGGTGGAGATGGGTCCGCTGGTGTCGGCGAAACAGCGCGACAACGTGAAGGGCTTCGTGGAGCGCGCCCAGAAGCAAGGGGGCGAGGTCGTCGCGGGTGGCGAGGTGATCGCCGGCAAGGGCTTCTACTACAAGCCGACCCTGGTCACGAATGTCGATCAGAAGGCCGAGATCATACAGCAGGAAGTGTTCGGTCCGGTCATCACCGTGCAGCGTTTCAGCGACGAGGAACAGGCCGTGACGTGGGCGAACGACGTCGTGTACGGCCTCGCAGCCTCTGTGTGGACCAAGGACGCGGGCCGCGCCATGCGCATGGCTCGGCGGCTTCAATTCGGAGCCGTCTGGGTGAACACGCACTTCATGATCACCGCCGAGATGCCGCACGGCGGTTACAAGGAAAGTGGCTACGGCAAGGACATGTCGATGTACGCGCTGGAGGACTACACGCAGATCAAGCACGTGATGTGGTCGCTCGAGTAGGCGCAGGCCGCGCCTAGCCCGCAGCGATGCCGGGGAAACCCGACTGCCGGGCGGAAACCGTCTACGGGATGGAAACCGTCTACGGGGTGGGAACCGTCTACGGGGCGGAAACCGCCTAAGGCTGGACGGCGCCGAGCGCGGGTGTCGGCTGCTCGACCTCGAGGCGATGCGCCTTGCGGCCACCGCGCGTCGTGCGTTCGCAAGGTGCGGAGCGGATCAGGTTGCGCGCGAGTTCGACGCATCTGCCGACGAGTTCGCGCGCGCCTTCTCGAAGTTCCTCGCTGTGCTGGACCGCGCTGACATTGCGCTCCATGTCCTCGGCCGTCCAGCCCCTCGAATGCGCGATGTAGGGGAATTGCGGCGCGTGGAACCCGAGTTCGCCGAAGAAGCCGAGCAGCTGGCCCGCGACGGCTTGAATGTTGTCCTGTCCACCCGTGATGATGAAGCCCGCGCACTTGTTGCGAATCAGCACGTTGTTGCGGAGAGTCACTTGATTCTGCACGCAGTTCAGTCGCTCGGCCATCTTGTAGTAGAGCGCGGAAGCGTTGCCCCAGCGGATCGGCGTCGCGAGCAAGACGACGTCCGCCCAGTGGACGAGCGCCTCGTAGACGACCTGCATCTCATCCGAAGGTTCCATCTGCGTGATCGAACACGGCCAGGTGCACGCGTGCGCGCTCCTCGAGTAGAAGCCCTCACAGGCGCGCACGCGCAGCGTGTCGAGCCGGATCAGTTTCGATTCGCAGCCGAGCGCGTCGTGTGCATGCGCGAGCGCGTGCTCGAGCAGCGCCTCGGACGTCGAGTAGCGCGGATGGGCGCGGTCCATCACCGTCGTGGAGATGCCCACAACGCGCAGCGGGCCTTCCGCGCGCACGAGCGGTCGCACGAGCGGGTGCGGTTCATGCGGGGTTTTGCTGCGCTTCGTTGCGGGCGTGCGCGCGACGAGCACGCGGCCGGCCTCGACGCGCACGTCGTGCCGCGGCACGCGATCCATCTCGAAGCCGGGCGCGCCTTCGCCCGAGACGCGGTGAAACTTCCAGTAGTGCCACGGGCACTCGACGTAATCGCCGTCGAGACAGCCCTGTCCGAGCGGCCCGCCGACGTGGTTGCAAATGCCCGAGATCGCGCCGAACCGACCGCCCGCAAACGAAAGCGCAATCTTGAGCCGCCCGAGCTGGACCTCGCTGACAGGCCGCCGCGAAAGGTCCTGCTCGGAACCGACATCCACCCAATCATTCACCCGATCATCCCCCGGATCGCGCTGATCGTCGCTCACATCGCCCATTTCTAGTTCCCTGGTTCTCCGCGACTTCCCCGCGAGTCCCTCGAGGCACTCGGATCGCGCCACCGCGCAGTCGCCGTCGAACCCTAGCACGCAGCGCTGCGACGGCGGTGGGATCGTGGCGCGGGGGCCTGCGGTCGTCTGATTCTGGGAATGTTCCACGCCCACGGCCGCGACATCTCCGTCGACAGCCACCCCGGCCCGGTTGGCTGCACGGCGTCAGATTCACGCCCCGGGTTCGAGCCTTTCTATGAAGGTTCGCAACCGGTCCGCGGTTTCGACAAGACCCCGGCCTCGGAGCAAT
>CAZBSV010000050.1:0-25626 GCA_964494795.1 uncultured Spirochaetales bacterium
ACCAGCGAATCCAGATTTCCATGGGTCGCAATGGATTCACGGGCATCACATCATGCTCGGCCACCGCGCCGGTAAAGTGGGAAGATTGAGCCTGTCACCTACCAAGATGAGATGAGAAGGCCAGCCTCCTGAAGCGCAGTACCGTTTAGGTCTGCAAATCTAATGCGGGCTCACTTGGGGTCCTGTTTCCCCTGACATATTCGGCCCCGGCAGCTGCATAATCCACCAGAGCGCGAACTGGACCGATGTCACGGCGACCCCGGGGCGGCTGGTGCTCACGGAAACGCCGACCGGGCTTACTCCCAACTGCGGCATTGACCCTCTTCGCCTCCCCGAATCCATTTCCAGACACAGATCCGCATGAGTTGGGCGAATGTCGGGATCACCAGATCCGCACGCGTTCTTCAGGGGCCTTCCACATGCCGTCACCCGGCCGTGTGTCGAACGCTTCGTGGAACGCATCGATGTTGATCAGCGCGCCATTGGCGCGGTACTCGCCCGGCGAGTGGGGATCGACCGTCAGGCGGAGGCGCAATTCGTCATCGCGACACAGGTTGCGCCAGACCTGTGCCCAGCCCATGAAAAAGCGCTGGTCGCCGCTGAAGCCGTCGATGACCGGCGCCTGCTCGCCTTTCAGCGATAGCCGGTAGGCGCGATAGGCCATCGTGACTCCCGCGAGGTCGCCGATGTTCTCACCCAGCGTGAATGTGCCATTGACGTGCATGTCGTCGATCGGGTTGTAGGCGTCGTACTGTTCGCCGAGTCGTGCAGCCCGCAGCCGGAAGCGCTCGTCGTCCTGCGCGGTCCACCAGTCGCGCAGGTTTCCGTCCCCGTCGAACTTGCGGCCCTGGTCGTCGAAGCCGTGACTGAATTCGTGGCCAATCACCGCGCCGATGCCACCGTAGTTCGCCGCATCGTCTGCAGCCACGTCGAACCACGGCGGCTGCAGGATTGCGGCCGGAAAGACGATTTCGTTCAGCGTCGCGTCGTAGTAGGCGTTGACCGTCTGGGGTGTCATCAACCACTCGGTCCGGTCGATCGGCCCAGCGAGTTTGTCTACGTTGCGCTGGAACTCGAATTCGCTGGAACGTTGGATGTTGCCGACGAGATCATCCGGGCGGATTTCGAGCGATGAATAATCGCGCCATCGGGACGGGTAGCCGATCTTTGGCGTGAACTTCCGGAGCTTGTCCTGGGCTTGCGCCTTGGTTTCCGGCCCCATCCATTCGAGGTCGTCGATCGAAAGCTGGAACGCCATCCGCAGGTTTTCGATCATTTCGTCCATGCGCGCTTTGGCCTCGGGCGGAAAATGGCGCTCGACGTACACCTTTCCGAGCGCTTCGCCGATCATGGCGTCTGTGTCTTCGACGGCTCGCTTCCAGCGCGGCCGGATTTCTTCGGTGCCGCTCAAGGTGCGACCGTAGAAATCGAAGTTCAGCTGCACGTAGTCTTCCGTCAAATACGGCGCGCTGCCGTCGAGAAGTTTGTACGCGAGGTAGGTCTTCCAGCTGCTGATCGGTTCTCCGATCAGCGCGCTCGTCGCCTCTTTCAGGTAACTCGGTTGTGCAAGGATGATTTCTCGCTGATCTTCGATCCCGGCGAAGCGGAGGAACGCGTCCCAATCGAAACCCGGCGTCAGCGCATTGGCGTCTGCAATTATGTACCGGTTGTAGAATTCATCTGGATCGCGGTTCCGCACCTTGTCCCAGTGCGCCTGTGCGAGCCGTGTTTCCAGTGCCATGATCATTTTGGCCTTTTCGTCGGCATCAGGAATATCCGCAAGGGACAGCAGATCCGCGATGTACTCGACGTACTTGCTGCGAACTTTCGAGAACTCGCCATCGAAGTAGTATTCGCGATCCGGTAGGCCGAGACCCGTTTGCCACACGTAGCCCATGTAGCGGCTCGAATCAGCCATGTCCGGTAGCACGAAGAACACGAACGGGTTGGCGAAACCGACGCGCTGCCCACTACCGAGGTAGCGGATCAGTCCATCGTGGTTGGAAATTGCGTCAATGCGTTTCATTTCGGCGTCGATCGCAGACGTACCTTTCTGCGCAATCAGCTCCGTGTTCATGTACGCGCGATAGAAATCGGCCACCTTCTGTTTTTCGCTTCCTTGGTTCTCGTTTTTGGCTCCATCGGGCTTGTCGGTTGCGGCCATCTCTTCGATGATCGCGCGCAGATCTGCTTCTGCTCTGTCCTGGAGTTCGGCAAATGATCCGTAGCTCGACTGGTCCGCTGGAATTTCCGCTGTTTCCAGCCACGAGCCGTTGACGAAGCGATAGGGATCGTCTTGCGGTCGAATCTCCAGATTCATGTGTTGCTTGTCGATACCGAGCCCGAGCACGGGTTGAGCGGTTCCCGATGGCTCTTGTGGAGGCGACGCACAAGCTCCCAGAATCAACAGGCAAAACAACGCCAGTCCATTTCGGCCCTTCATTTTCGCTTGCTCGGCATTTCGAGTGCGCCCTCCGGTTACAGCGTGTCGGTGTCGCTACGGACCATCGCCCCAGTGACGCGCCTGCCGCCGAAAGGATTCCAGGGGCCGGTACACGCTGGAAGCCGAGTATAGGTGGCGCCCTCGGAGATCGAACGGGATTCTTGCTAGTCGATCGGAAAAATCAGCTGCGTTTCGGCGAGGACCGCTCATCCGCGTTCGCTCGAGTGGAGCGCACGAGTGGGGAAAAATCCGCGCACCGGGAATGCTGAAGCGCGTCAGCGCTTCTTGATCTCGATGTTTCCGTTGACGTTTTCGAGTTCGATCTGAGCGCCGCCGCTGCCGATACGCGCTTCCAGAGAGCTTCCGACCCAACGGCCTTCCTCTACGCTGAGACCAAATTCCGTCGAGATGTCGCCATTGATGGTTTCTGCTTTTACGTCGGCGTTGGCGCTCGCTGGAATCCGGATCAGGATCGAACCATTCACCGACCCGAGATCCACGGACTGTGCGCCGCTCATCTTCTCGAACGTGACGTCGAGTTCTCCGTTCACCGCCTCGATCTCCGCGTCACCGGCCAGCCCTGTTGCGGTGATCACACCGTTGACGATATTCAGCGTCACCCGGCCCGCAATCCCAGTAATGGTCAGGTTTCCGTTGACCAGCTCGATGTCTTCGAGAATGGCGCCCGAGGGTGCCTTGATCGCGTAGTCGATACTTCCGGAGCTGTTTTGAAAATTCAGGAAGCCCTGTTTAGATTCCCGGTACTCGGTCTCGATGTGAACCCGATCCGCGGTCGCTTGGATGACGATCTTGATCTGATCGAGCTCATCGCCATCGCCTCGTTTGACGGCGCTGACACTGACTTCGTCGCGCTGCCAGCCTTCGATCGTGACGTCGCCGTTGATGTTCTCGAGACTCAACCGCCCGCCAGCCTTGAGGGGGAAAGTTCGGGTCGGCTCGTTTCGCGTTTCAGCTACGGCGAGCGTTCCGACCAGAAGCGCTGAAAAGGCAACGAGTACCAAGGTGCGAAGATCTAGAGACCGATTCATTGACATTCTCCTCGAGATACGGACTCGCCAATTCCGTGGGCAAATCCGTGGGCTTCTGGAACTGAGATGAGAAGAACTGCGAAAGGGTTTAGAGGCTCGTTTCACCGCATTGGGGCGTGTGCGCGTAGCGGGTGGCCGGCTCACAATACGACCTGTTGTAGAAAGCGAAGTTCGCGCCGCCGGGTGTGGCTGAGTTTGAAGAGCAGGCTTTGGTTGTAGGGATCGCGTTCGAGTGCGGCGCGAATGTCCCGGGCCGCGGAATCCATTGTGGAAAGCGTTTGCTCCAACACGGCGACCCGCTCGGGGGCCGCGCTGCTCTTTCGCGCTTCGAACAGCTTCATCAGGACGGCTCGGGTCTGAACGAACCCGATCTCGACCGTTTCGGCGGGCAGCAGGGCGGGGGCCAGCGCGGGATCGATCTCGGGCGCTTGAATCGGAATGTCGGCCACGGTTTCGCTTCGGTGCCGAGGGAGCGAGAACAACGAGGCGGCGAGAATGGCCGCAAGTCCGGCCGCCGCCGCGAGGGGGAGAAAGCGCGGGACGCGCCAGATCTTCCGCTTTTCGATCGCTTCGAGTTGGCTCGCGATGGCGGGCCAGAGGTCGCTTGGAGGCGGAATCTCGCGGCGCAGGACGGAGCTCGGGTCGATGATCGCCGCGAGGCGCTCTCGGTAACGCGCGCAATCCGCGCAGGCTTCGATGTGGATCCGGAGTTCAGGCGCCAGCACCCCGTCTGCCGCGCAGTCCGGATCGTCGAGCCTGGTTCTCACGTCGTGACAGTTCATTTTAGAAGCGCCTCTCTCAATAGACTGCGCGCCCGGTGCAGGTGGGCTTTGGAAGTTCCGATTGCCATGCCGGCGATTTCGGCAATTTCAGCGTGTCCATATCCTTCGACATCGTGCAAAACGAAGACCGATCGCGCGCGCGGGGGCAGCGCCGCGATGGCTCGCTCGAGGTCGAGCCCGACCTCGCTGGTTTCCCGCTTGTCGACGAGCGGTTCTGAACCGACCTCGTCGAGCGGAAGCTGCCGCTGGCGCCGACTCCCGTGCACTCGGTAATCTGCCATGACGACATTGACCGTCAGGCGGTGAAGCCACGTCGACAGCGCGCTTCGCGCGCTGAACAAATGAAGCTTGCGCCAGGCGCGAACGAAGGCTTGCTGGGTAAGCTCCTCGGCGAGCTCTGTGTCGCCGGTAAGTCGCCAACACAGCGCGTGGATCCGCCCGACCTGTTCGCGGTAGATCTGCTCGAAAGCCTCCCGGTCGCCGTTTTGAGCTCGCTCCACGAGCTGCCCCGGCCCTTCCCGCGCGGAAGAAGCGGATTTCGTCACACCCGAAATCAGGGCACGGGCGTCGCGCACACTAACTTCGATGCCCCGGCTCGCGTTTTGGTTTAGATCGGCCACCGGCTTCTGCTCGTGGACCCTGCCACCGGCTTCTGCTCGTGGACGCTGAGAGGCGCTGACGCTACGCGCTTGAATGCGGCCCGTGTTCCCATCTCTGCTCGTCCGCGTTGGCGAACTCCCTGCGGTTCATGCCCATCGAATGCCCCCTCTTTGCATCCCGGTATCGCCGGAAAGCATATCTCCGACCCGCGTCGATCGCTGGGAATGCGCTGAGCGGCGAATCGAGCGCAACTTTGCTGTCGGATCGAACACGCGTGTGCAACTTTTCAGCAACTTCGGGACCCGGAGGCGAAAATTGCAGCGAGAACGGAATCACGTGTACGACCGGCGCTAGAAATGAATTGATTCTCGTGCACGGCAGCGTGTAGACTCGCCAGCGAGGAGATCTGCTCATGCGAATTCTGATCTGTGCTGTACTCGCGGTTGCAATGCTGCTGGTCGCTCCGGCTGCGATGGCGGAGCGCGACGACGGACCTGGCCGCTCCAACGTTGGACTGGCGATCGTCGATATCGTGTTCGTCCGATGGCCGTGCTTGGTGGTGTCGGTGGCTTCGACCGCGATCTACACCGTGATACTGCCGATCACCTACCCGATCGGTGTCGCGGGCGACCTGGGTACCTACATGGTTACGGTGCCCTGGCGCTTCACGGCGTCGCGCTACTACGGCAATTTCAAGGAATACCGCGACCACCGCACGGTTCGGGGAGCGATGATCGCCGATGCGCGCTGACGGCTGCTGACGCGCGGACATCGCGCTCGGCATTCGCATTCCAGCTGCGCGCTTCGCGGTCTGCAGTTCGTAAATCGATTCGGACTTCGCTCAGTATTCGGACTTCGCTCAGTATTCGGACTTTACTCAGTATTCGGATTTGACTCAGTATTCGGATTTGACTCAGTATTCGGATTTGACTCAGTATTCGAGATGGGCGCCTAGTTTCTTCAACAGGAATTCGTGGCGCCGTGCGCGTCGGCCGGTGCGCGTCTCGATCGCGTCGGCGGATGCGTTGATTGCGGTGCCCGCGCGCACGCCGAGCCAGCGCAGCGGCTCGGACTCCCAAAGCGGCGACTGGTGGCCGACCCACGGCAGCTCCACGAGTGCGCTCTTGCGATCGAGCAGCAGGTCGCTGAGCGTGCGCGCGGCGAGATTGCTCGCCGCGACGCCATCGCCCACGTAGCCGCCCGCGCTCGCGATCCCGGTCGTTGGGTCGAAGTTCACGGATGCGGCCATGTCGCGCGAGATTCCGAACACGCCGCCCCAGCGGTGCGTGATCGCGACGTCGCCGAGGTCCGGAAGCGACTCGCGAAGCGCCAGTCGAAGCGCGCGATCGACGCGAGGCGCGCGTTCGAGGCGCGGGTCGATCGCAGAGCCGAAGTAGTAGCTGAGTCCGCGCCCGCCGATCGCGATGCGGTCGTCTGCAGTGCGCTGCGCGTAGATGATGAAACGGCTCGCGTCGCCGAAACCTTCACCGTTTGCGAGGCCGATGCGCTCCCAGGTTTCGCGCGGGATCGGCTCCGTCGCGAGCATGTAGTTGTAGGCGGGAATCGATTTGCGTTCGTGGCCGGGAAGCGTGGAGACGTAGCCCGCGAGCGCGATGGCGACGCGCTGCGCGCGCACCACTCCGCGGTCCGTATGCACGCGGCCGGCTTCCACGCGCGCGACCCGGGTCTGCTCGAAGATCTGTGCGCCGCGCTTCTCGGCGGCAGCCGCGACGCCGCGCGCGAGTTTCGCGGGATGCACCCGCGCCGACTGGGCGGCGAACATTCCGCCGTGACACGATCCGACCCGCAGGCGCTGCTGGACCTCGGCGGGCGCGAGCCAGTGCACGTCTTCCTCGCTCCAGCCGAGCGCCCGCTGCGCGTCGACGTGCGCGCGCACGCGCTCGGCCTGGGCGGAATTGGTCGCGAACGTGATGCCGCCGCCCTTGCGATAGTCGGCCTCGATGCCCTCCGCGGCGCAGACGGCAGCCACCTCGTCGAGGGTCGCCCGGATCGCCTCGCGCAGCGCACCGCCTTTTTCGGGATCGCGTGCGAAGTGCTGGGACAGGCCCGCGACCGACGCCCACAACCAGCCGCCGTTTCGCCCGGACGCCCCGAAGCCGATGGTGTCGGCTTCGAGCAGCGCGACGCGGCAACCCGGGTCGGCGCGCTTGAGGTAATAGGCCGTCCAGGCTCCCGTGAAGCCGCCCCCGACGATCGCGACATCCACCTCGAGGTCGCCCGGCAGCGCCGCGCGCGGCTCGGGTTCCGCGCCGAGAGAGTCGAACCAGTAACTGATCGAGCGATACGACATGAGCCGTCCAGATCACCGAAGCAGATCACCGAAGCAAAGCGCCGGACCAAAGCACCGCACCCGATCACCGCAGCAAAGCGCCGGACCAAAGCACCGCGTCCGATCATCGAAGCAAAGCGCCGCACCAAAGCACCGCACCAGATCACCGCAGCAAAGCGCCGCAGCCGAGCAGCTGTTCCCGGGGTGCGCCCGCGACGAGCGTTCGGGACGCTAGCATGCGCGGTCAAGGCGACTCCGCTGCGATTCGCGGGGATGGCGATCCCCTGCCGGCTGGATGCGGGCGCGCGATCCGGATCGATCCGGTGCGACTTGGAGGTTCTGCCGATGGAAATCCTGAGCGCCTATCCCTGGCTGCTCGCGCCCGCGATCTTCCTCGCGCGCGTTGCCGACGTTTCGCTCGGCACGTTTCGAACCATCATCGTGTTTCGCGGTTACCGGTCGCTCGCGGCAGCGATCGGGTTCATCGAGGTCATGATCTGGGTTTCGGCTGCGGGTCAGGTCTTCAGCAATCTGGACAGCTGGTACCTCACGGTCGCGTACGCGGGTGGTTTTGCCTGCGGGAACTACGTCGGCATGTTGCTGGAGTCGCGCATCGCGATCGGGCGCGAACTCGTTCGTGCGATTTCGTTCAGCGAGAAGGGGCACCTCGCGGAGCGACTTCGCGAGCAGGGATACCGTGTCGTCGAACTATCGGGCAATTCGGGTGAATATCCCGTCGAGGTCGTACTCGTGATCGAGAAGCGGCGCGAGATCGCAGCGCTGATCGCGACGATCCGGCGCGAGGATCCGCAGGCCATCTACACGATCTCCGACGTGAAGTCGGCCTACAATCCCGAAACACTCAGTTCGGAAAAGCCGCTGTTCAACGCCGGCTGGCGGGTCATCGGAAAGCGGAAATGACGCTCGTCCGCGTTTGGAGTTACTCGAGGGTCGCCTTGCGTTCGAGGATCAGACGCTCGTAGGCGCGGGCGATCAGGTTCGCGAGCACTTCGAGCGCCGCGAAACCCGTTTCTCCGAGCGGATTCTGACCGCTGTCGGTGTATAGAAGATTGACGACCTGATCGCGGATCACGATCGGGAAGACCGTGATCTCTCTCGCGTCGCTGCGCTGAAGGCTCGCGAGAAGTGTCGCGTCGAGCCCACCCTCGGGCGGTCGACCGCGGAAAGGCATCTGCGTGGTGGCCGGCGCGGTGATCGAGCATTCCGCTCCCACCGGGAGCAGGATTCCCGCGATCTGCTCCGAGATGGCGTCACCGTCGCCGCGAAAACCCGAGACGATGCCGCCGCGCACGATGAAGATCGCTGCGGCTTCGGTGTAGCGGCGGGCAATCCGCAGCGCGGTTTCGCTGACCGCGTCGCGGTCCTTTGCGAGCACGAGTGCGACTTCGAGCGCGGCGATGCTGTTTGCGGCGAGCTCGGGCGCGGCGGCGACGGACGCGGCGTCGACGGGCGCGGAGCGCTCGAGATCCGCGATATCCAATTCAGGCATTTTCGCGCCCGCTGCCGCGGCTGCCCCGGGTTTCACCGCGGAGCGACGCGAAACCAGGTTCGCATGGAGCGACTGGAACGACGCTTCGTCGATCAGGTCCTGGCTGTCCGAGTGCGGGTCGCTGTCCTGCTCGGCTTCGAGATTCAATTCGGGGAATCTCGAGTTGGGATCCGGGCTCGTGGAATTCTTCTTGCGCGTCAGACCCGCGGCGGCTTCTTTTCCGAGGTTGATGTAGCGGACCTCCCGCCGAATCCCGTAGTGGTGTTCGAGCAGCGCGAGCAGCTGTACTTCGGGCAGCACGTAGCCGACGATGCGCAGGCCCGTTGCGAACGCGAGTTCGTCGATCTCTCCGGGGTCTCGCGGATCGAGCATGGCCAGGTGCAGCGTTCGCTTCTCGAGACGCAGCGGCAGCACTTTGTGTTTCTCGACCAGCTCGTTGGAGATCGCCGCCCGCGCTTCGCTGCTGATCGTGGAAAGCCACTCTTCGGGTGCGAGCGGCACCTCGAGATGTTTGGCGAGATGGCGCCCGATGTCTTCGAGCCGCATGTAGCCGAGTTCCGCGAGGTTGGTGCCGAGACGACCGCCGAAGACGACCCGCGATTGGGTGGCTTCGTCGAACTGATCCTTCGTGATGACCCCGCGCTCTACGAGATAGTGGCCGAAAGTTCGCATCGCCCCGCTCGTCTCACCCCGCTCGCGTCGCGCCGCCGCAACGCAAACGCGAGACTCCAATCCACCCCCAACATCGCGATCCGCCCCAACATCGCGATCGACCCTCAACATCGCGATCGACCCTCAACATCGCGATCGACCCTCAACATCGCGATCGACCCTCAACATCGCGATCGACCCTCAACATCGGACTGGCCGCCGCCTCGGCCATCGGGTCGGCCACCGCCTCGGCCGCCGCTTCGCCTATCGGACTGGCCGCCGCCTCGCCTTAGACCGCACGGCGGCGCGCACGCGCCGAGGTCCGGCTCGCTGCGAGCGCGAATCGGCTCAGCGCGGAACGCTCCAGCGAGAGCGGAATCTACGCTTGCAGCGGAAGCGGGTGCGTGGCGATCGCGTACTGCGCGACCGGTCGACCCCCGATCAGGTGCTCCTGGATGATGCGCTCGAGGACTTCGGGGGTGCAGCTCCGGTACCAGACGCCCTCGGGATAGACGACCGCGATCGGGCCCTGCATGCAGATCTGCAGGCAATTCGCCTTCGTGCGGTAGACGCCGCCCGCGCCCACGAGATCGAGCTCCGCCAGGCGCCGCTTCAGGAATTTCCAGGACTCCAGGCTCTCCTGCTTGTCCGAGCAATTGGCCTTGGTCTGGTCGCAGCAGAGAAAGATGTGGCGGCGCATTTCGCGCACGCCGAGTTTTTGCAGGGTGCGCTCGAGCGCGTCGGGCATGGCGCGAGTTTGCCGCATCGGATCGCGCGTGGCACTAGCGCTCGCGGGCCCGAGCGCTCGCGGCGAACGCCGTTTGCGGGGCTGCTCGAACCACGCGCTCGGGCAATCGATTCGCGGGCTGGAGGTTCCGAAATCGCGGCATCCAATGTAAAGTCGGCTCGCCCATCGAATTGCCCCAGCCGTCGGAGAGCCGATGCCGCCCGATCTCGATCTCGCGCTTCGCACGCGCATCGAAAACACGATCCGCTTTCTCGCCGTGGACGCGGTCGAGAAGGCGGGCTGCGGCCATCCCGGCGCCCCGATGGGCCTCGCGCGGGTCGCGCTCGAGCTCTGGGACGCGCACCTGCGATTCGACCCCTCGGATCCCGGCTGGCTGCAGCGCGATCGCTTCATCCTGTCGAACGGCCACGCGTCGATGCTGCTCTACAGCCTGCTCCACCTCTACGGCTTCTCGCTCACGCTCGACGACCTCCGCAGTTTCCGCTCGCTCGGCTCGAAGACGCCGGGCCACCCGGAATACGGGGTAACGCCCGGCGTCGAGCTCACGACGGGGCCGCTCGGCCAGGGCTTCGGCCACGGCGTGGGGATGGCGCTCGCGGGCCGTATGACGCGCGCGCGCTTTGGTCGCAGCGGGTCGGGCCCTGGACACCACTTCGTGTATGGGATCGTCAGCGATGGCGACCTGATGGAGGGCCTCTCCGCGGAAGCCGGCTCGCTCGCGGGCCACCTCGGCCTCGGGAACCTGATCTATCTCTACGACGACAACCGGATCACGATCGATGGGCCGACGTCCTTGAGTTTCAGCGAAGACGTCGCAAGGCGCTTCGAGGCGAGCCGCTGGCACGTGCAGTCCGTCGACGGCCAGGACTGGGAGGGTGTCCGCCGCGCGCTCGCAAACGCCCGCTCGGAAGCGGAACGCCCTTCGCTGATCATCACCCGCACGACGATCGGCTACGGGAGCCCGAACGCGTCGGGTAAAGCCAAAGCCCATGGCGAGAAGCTCGGCGCCGACGAGGTGAAGCTCACTAAACAGGCGCTGGGTTGGCCGCTCGAACCCACCTTCTTGATCCCCCAGGACGTGCGCGACTACCTCAAGCAGCGCTGCGATTCGAAGCGCGCGGAGCGCGCCGCGGCCGATGTCGAGCTTCAGCAGTGGCGCAGCGCAAATCGGGATCTCGCGAAGGCCTGGGATGCGGCGCGCGCGCATCGCTTGCCCGCAGATCTCGCCGCCACGCTGTGCGAGGGGCTCGAGGGCGTCGATAACCCGACCCGCAAACACGCGGCGGTCGTACTGGAGCGGCTCGCGCGCTGCGCGCCGTACTTCGTCGGCGGATCCGCGGACCTCGCGGGCTCGGCGGCGCCGCCGATCCTCAAGGAGCGAGGCGTGGTGGGGCCCGGTTCGGGTGCAGGCGGCGATCCGTTCGCGGGCGGAAACATCCACTTCGGGATTCGCGAGCACGCGATGGCCGCGATCACCAACGGCATCGCGCTCGACGGCACGCTGCGTCCGTACTGCGGAACCTTCCTGATCTTCAGCGACTACATGCGGCCTTCGATTCGACTCGCCGCGCTGATGGGAGTGCCGTCGATCTTCGTCTTCACTCACGATTCGATCTTCCTTGGCGAAGACGGGCCGACCCATCAACCCATCGAGCAGCTCGACGCGCTGCGCGCGATCCCGGGTTTGCGCGTCTTCCGCCCCGCGGACGGGGTCGAGACGGCGATGGCCTGGGCGTGGATCGCCGAGCATCGGGAGGGTCCGGCGCTGCTCTCACTCAGCCGCCAGAGCGTGCCGGCCGTGCGGCGGTCGGCGGCCTTCGAGCCCGAGCAGGTGTGGCGCGGCGGCTACGTGGTCGAGGATCCCGCGGCGCCGATCGGCGTGGTTCTGCTGGCGACGGGCTCCGAGGTCGCGCTCGCGGTCGAAGCCGCGCGAGAGCTGCGCGAGGCCGGGATAGCGGCGCGCGTCGTTTCGCTTCCGTGCCTGGAACTCTTCCTCGAGCAGGACGCGGAATATCGGCGCAGCGTGATTCCCGACGACGGCACGCCGGTGGTCGCCATCGAGGCGTCGCGGGCGGAGAGCCTGCGGCGCGTGGTGGGCGCCAACGGTTGGATCTACGGAATCGATCGATTCGGCGCTTCGGCGCCGTTCGAAGATCTCGCCCGGGAGTACGGTTTCACCCCGAAGCAGCTCGCCGAGCGGGTTCGCGCCGAGCTGCGCGAGCGCGCGGGTTGAGCGGCGATCGGAGCCGGATCGCGTGGCGACGTCAAGCGGACGCGGTTCGAGGCCGAAAGCAGGCTCGGAAAGGCGCTGCGTCGCCGATCCGCTGGCAGAGGAGTAGACGGTGGAACTGAGCGCATTTCAGATCATCTGGATCGTGTCGGGCGCAATCCTCGTGACCGGATGGCTGGTCGTTTCGTTCACCCGCCCGAGCCGCAAGCGGACCGCAATCGAGTGGTTGTCGGTGACCGCGATGTACCTGGCGATCCTCGCGATCTTCGTTTCGCTCGCGCTGCGCGCGCACGCGGGCGGAAACACCATCACAACCTGGGCGATCGGCTTGCTCTGCGCGCTGTTTGGCGGCGGACTGCTCGTGAGCGCGTGGAAGACCGTGACCGCGCTCGGCACGCACAAGAAGATCGAGAGCAGCGCCACCAACTAAGCAGGTCCAGAGCAGCGCGGCCAACTAACAACGGATCAATACTGATCGGTTCCGAAGATCGTCTGTTCGTAGTGGTCGGCCGTTTCGGCCAGGTAGCTGATCGAAGCCGCGATCTCGCCGAAGTCGGCATCCTGCAGCATCAAGGTGTCGGTCATGACGAGATGATCGTCGTGGACCGCGAAGCAACCGTGCGCGAGTTCCGCGTTGACGCGCAGCGCGACCGTGAGTCGGACCACGCCCATGCCGTCGACTTCGCCGATCGTGGTGAACAGCCGAACCAGCTCCTCGCGTTTGAACTGGAAGAATTCGATTTCGATCAGCTGGCGGCGGCCGCTTGGCCAGCTGACCTGCACACCGGCGGGCAGCAGATCCCAGCCCTGTTCCCGGCACACGCGCTTGAGGAGCTGGGCAAAGCGTTCCTGGTCGGCCAACGGATGTTCTCCCCCTCGCTACCACTCGACGGCTCTCGCTGCTCGATTTTTTGCTGCGTGCCGCGCGCTCGCCTCTCGCGTCTCCTTCCCGCTCGCCTCTCGCGTCTCCCTCCGAACGGGTGGCGTTCGCGCGCATGCATACTGACCGGTTCTATCAGGACCGGTTCTATCAGGACCGGTTCGATCAGGCTCGGTTCGATCGCGCAAAGCGGCTATCCTGTCGCGCGACAAGGAGTCTAACATGCAGACATCCGATCGAAATCAGCCCATGACGGTTTCGCCGCAGCACGCCGTTCTCGGGACACCCATGCAGCCTGCCGCAGAAATTCTCGCGGGCCTCGAAGCCGCGATGTTCGGCATGGGGTGCTTCTGGGGTGCGGAGAAGAAGTTCTGGGAAGCGCCGGTCTACACCACGGCGGTCGGATACACGGCCGGAACCACACGCCATCCGCGTTATCCGGAAGTCTGCACGGGCGAAACCCATCACGCGGAGGTCGTGCGGGTTCTGTTCGACCCCGAGAAGATCTCCTACGAGGCGTTGTTGAAGCTCTTCTGGGAGAGCCATGACCCCACCCAGGGGATGCGTCAGGGAAGGGACACCGGCAGCCAATACCGCTCGGGAATCTACACCTACACCGAAGAGCAGATGCGGGCCGCAGAGGCTTCGCGGAGCGCCTTCGATGCGGTTCTCGCGGCTGCCGGCTATGGGAAGATCACCAGCGAGATCCGCCGCGCGCCCGAATTCTATTTCGCCGAGCCTTACCACCAGCAGTATCTCGCGAAGAATCCCTCGGGCTATTGCGGGCTCGGCGGGACGGGACTCGCGTGCCCGGTTGGCGTGGCCGGACTTGGCTGAGCGCTGGCTCCGACGGCGCCGGGCGATCGCCAGCGGCGGACTCTCGAGGCGGCCCGCGCGGAGCTTTGCGCTGCTGAGCGCATTCGCACTCCCACTCCCACTCCCACGCGCACTCCCACTCGCACTCGCACTCGCATTTGCGATTGCGTTCGCGGGCGCGACCCGCGCGCAGCCGCCGGCCGAAACGCCCTCTTCGGCGAGTCTGCTGACAGCCGCCTTTGCGAATCGCTACGACGTCGATGCAATCTCGCGGATCGAGTTGGTGATGCGCGACGGTTCCGGCGAAACGAGCAGCCGCAAGCTCGAGTACGTGGCGAAGAGGATCGACGGGCGCCTGCATTCGATCGCTCGACTCGTGGCTCCCGAGTACCTGCGCGGGACGACGATCCTGAACATCGAACAGCGCGACCGCAGCCACGACGCCTTCGTCTTCCTGCCGTCGCTCGGCAAGGCCCGCCGGGTGGGCACCGCACAAAGGGGAGATGCATTTTTCGGTAGCGATCTGATCTACGAGGATCTCGAGCGCAAGCGCATCGACGAGTTCGAACTCGGCGAACCGGAACTCGCGCAGCGAGGCGCGGAAGCGATCTACCGGATTGGCGGCGCGCTCGTCCGCGAGGGAATCTACGCTCGGATCGAATTCGACGTCGCGCAGTCGGACGGCGCGATTCTCGAGACCCGCTACTACAAGCGCGGCGAAGCGCGCCCCTACCGGGTCATCGAGGCACCGCGGTCGGGCATGCTCGAGCAGGCGGGTCATGTTCTCCCCACGCGGCTGCTGGTTGGCGATCTGCTGCGCGGCACCTCGACGGAGGTGTTGGTCACACAGCTGCGCGTCAATCCGCCGATCAGCGATCGCATCTTCACGGTCGCGACCCTCGAACAAGAGCGGAAGCTGCCGGAGCCCTAGCGCGCGGTTCCGGCGAGCCATGGTCGTGTGCTCTGGTTCGCGATCATCGTGTCTTCTGGCTAACGATGATCGTGTCCTCTGGTTAGCGATAGTCGTGTCCTCTGGTTAGCGATAGTCGTGTCCTCTGGTTAGCGATAGTCGTGTCCCTCCGGCAAGCGGTCGCGCTTGGCGAGGCTTTCGAGCTGCTGGACGCGAACGTGGACGACGCTCTCCTGGTTCTGGAGGGGTCCCTCGATCTGCACGATCGACGAATCGTGCAGCGGAAGCCGGAAGCGGCGGAACATCTGGGGCGTGAGGATCGCGTTGGAGGTGCCAGTCTCGTCTTCGAGGGTCAAGAAGCAAAAACCCTTGGCGGACTGCGGGCGCTGGCGAACGATCACCTGACCCGCGGTCTTGACCCGGCATCCGTCGGGCGCGCTCTTCAGATCGGCGGCGGACAAGATGCCCCTCTCGCGCAGCGTGTGTCGCAGATGGCTGAGGATCTGCGGGCCCGTGGTGAGGCCGCTGTGTCGATAGTCGGCGAGCGTCTCTTCGAACGCAGACATTTCGGGCAGCGGCGAGGCCGCCTCGGCGGGGGGCAGGCCTGCGAAGAGCGAGCCTGGATCGCGCTCGAGCGCGGCCACCTGCCAGAGCGCTGCGCGCCGGCTCCGCGCGGAGCGATCGATGCTCGCGAGTGCGCCGAGTTCGGCGAGGGTGTCGATCTCATCGCGCCGAAAGGCCACGCGTCGGCTGAGGTCGGCGGTGCTGCCAAAGGGCGCGCTGTTGCGCTCGGCTTCGATCGCGAGGCCGGTTTCGCGGCGCAGGCCGCTCGCGAAGCGCAGCCCCAAGCGAACCGGAGGTGACGCTGATACGTGTCGTTTCTGTTCGAGCGTGCAGCGCCAACCCGAGTGCGCGACGTCGATCGGCCGCACCTCGACGCCGTGTCGCTGGGCGTCCTTGACCAACGTGGCGGGGTTGTAGAAGCCCATCGGATAGGCGTTGAGCAGCCCGGCGAGGAACGCGGCGGGGTGGTGGGCCTTCAGAAACGCCGACGCGTAGGCGATCAACGCGAAGGACGCGGCGTGGGATTCCGGAAATCCGTAGAGCGCAAAAGAGTGGATGCCGCGGACGATCGCCTCCTGGTCCTCGCCGACGATGCCGCGCTCGTTCATGCCGCCGCGCAGCCGCGCTTCGAGGCGATCCATGCGCTCGACGGAGCGCTTGAATCCCATCGCGCGGCGCAATTCCTCGGCTTCACCCCCGCTGAAGCCCGCCGCCACCATCGCGATCCGAAGCAGTTGTTCTTGAAACAGCGGCACGCCGAGCGTGCGCGCGAGGATCGGTTCCAGAGAAGGATGGGGGTAGCGGACGGGCTCGCGACCCGCGCGCCGATTCAGGTAGGGGTTGACCATCTGCCCGACGATGGGACCCGGGCGAATGATCGCGACCTCGACGACGAGATCGTAGAAGCGCTGCGGCTTCATGCGCGGCAGCGTCGCCATCTGCGCGCGGCTCTCGATCTGAAAGGTGCCGACGGTGTCGGCGCGGCGAATCATCTCGTAGGTGGTGGGATCGTCGGGGGGCAGCTGGGCGAGGTCGATCGCGACGCCCTCGCAGTCGCGCACGAGTGCGAGGGTGTCCTCGATCGCCGCGAGCATGCCGAGGCCCAGCAGGTCGATCTTGACGATCCCGAGATCCGCACAGTCTTCCTTGTCCCACTGCACGACGCGGCGCCCGGCCATCGCGGCCGGTTCGATCGGGACGACTTCGTCGAGGCGCCCCGCGGAGATCACCACGCCGCCGCTGTGTTGGCCCAGATGCCGCGGCAGCCCGCGCACGCGATCGACCAGGGCGAGCAACGCGGCGATGCGCGGAGCTTTGGGATCGACGCCGGCCTGCGCGAGCAGGCTCTCGAGCTCGTCGAGGCTCTCGCGGTGCTCGAGTCGCGAGATCGTCTTCGCGAGGCGATCGACGGCGTCGGGCGCCATGCCGAGCACCTTGCCCATCTCGCGCACCGCCATGCGCGTGCGGTAGGTGATCACCACCGCCGTCATCGCGGCGCCGTGTGAGCCGTACTTGTCGAAGACGTATTGGATGACCTTCTCGCGCGGTTCGCCCGAGGGCAGATCGAGGTCGATGTCGGGCCACTCGCCGCGCTCCTCGGAGAGAAAGCGCTCGAAGAGCAGATCCATCCCCACGGGATCGACGGCCGTGATGCCGAGCGCGTAACACACGGCGCTGTTGGCCGCGGACCCGCGGCCCTGAACGAGGATCTTCTGCTCGCGCGCGAATCGCACGATGTCGTGGACGATCAGGAAGTAACCCGAGAGATCGAGTTTTTCGATCAGGCGGAGTTCGTGTTCGAGCTGCGCGCGCACGCGCGGGGGGATCGGTGAGCCGTAGCGGGCGCGGCCTCCGCGCCAGCTGAGGTGCTGGAGATAAGAGGCCTGGGTCTCGCCGACGGGAACCGGGCATTGGGGAAAGCGGTAGCCGAGATTCTCCAGACCGAACGCGCAGCGCTCGGCGATTTCGCGGCTGGCGCGAATCCAAGCGGGGCGATCGGCGAAACGCTCGGCCATTTCGCGCGGCGTGCGCAGATGGCGCTCGGCGTTGGCGGCGAGGCGGCGGCCCGCTCGATCCAGAGAAGTCTTCCAGCGCAGACAGGTCAGCGCATCGAAGAGTTGGCGCCCCTCCGGGCGCGCGTGACGCACGTCGTTGCTGGCGACCACGGGAACGCGCGCAGTCTCTGCGAGCGCCGCCGCCCGGCGCCCCGCGGCCTCGGCGCTGCGGTCGAGGTGGCGCGAGATGTCGACCCAGAGCCGACCGCGTCCGAAGATCGCCCGGGCGCGGTCGAGCACCGGCATGCGGAGCGAGGCGTCGCCGCGCGCCAGGGCGGTGAGGCCCTCGGCACTCTCTTCGATCTCCTCCCAGCGGTTGAGGGTCTCCCCCTTTGCGACGCGTTGGTGGCTCTGCGTCAGGATTCGACACAGATTCGCGTATCCACGCGGCGTCTCGGCCAGCAAGAGCAGGGGGGCCGGCCGCGCAGCGGGTTCGTCGACGAAGACCTCCGCGCCGACGATCGCGCGGAGCCCCGCAGCGCTCGCCGCCCGGTGAAAGCGGGGGATGCCGTAGACGCCGCCGACGTCCGCGAGCGCCAGAGCGTCGTAGCCGAGCTCTGCCGCGCGATCGGCGAGGTCTTCGGGATTGGAGGCCGCCTCGAGGAACGTGAAGGCGCTCCGGCAGCGAAGTTCGACGTAGTCGGGGGGAGCAGAGCGCACGCCAGAATTTCGCCTTTCTTTCGCTTTTCGGCAAATGAACCGGTGTGGAACGCCCCCAAACTCATTCAAAAATGATCCAGTCGCTCGGCCGCGCGTTATGATGCCAGCGTGGTCACCGGTCCGCCTCGCGTGCTCATCGCTGACGACGAGTCCCAACTGCTGCGGGTGCTCGTGCGCGCGTTCGAAAAACAGGGCTACTCGGTCGTGCCTGCGGCGGACGGCAAAGCCGCGATCGACCTGCTGCGGGCGACGCCCGCGACGATCGACGCCATCGTGCTCGATGCGGCGATCGGCCCCAGCGGTGCGGGCGCCGTGCTCGAAGTGCTCGCCGCCGAACAGCCGCAAGTCGCCGTGATCGTGACCAGTGGCGATCAGCTCTCGACCGCGATTCGGTGCCACCTGCGCGCCCACAGCGGGGTCTTCTTGCTCAAACCTTTTGCGCCGAGCGCTCTGCTCCAGGCGGTCGAAGCTCGCTTGCGCGGGGAAGCGGCTGAATGAACTCGATCGTCGTCGTGGGAGCGGGCCTCGCGGGTCTCAGTTGCGCGTGGAAATTGCGCCGCGCGGGTCGCGAGGTCGAAGTGCTCGAGGCGGGCGCGCGGCCGGGGGGTCGCACGCGAAGCGAGGTCCGCGACGGCTTCACGCTCGAGTCGGGGCCGACGGGTTTCGACAGCGGCGATCGCAACCTGCAGGACATCGCCCGGAAACTCGGGATCGGCGATCGCCTGCGCGAAATTCCGAAACGCGGAGAGTTCGCGCTGCGCGCCGGTCAGTTCCACCGCGCGGACTTCGACTCGCCTGCAAGCTGGCTCACGTCGCGACTGCTCTCGCCGGGTGCAAAAGCGCGCCTGTTGGCGCTCGATGCCGAACTCGCGCTGATCTGGCGGCGGCTCGAGCGCCAGCACCCCGAGCGGGCCGCGGAACTCGACGCCGAGACACTCGCATCCGCGTTGCATCGCGTGGTGGGGCGGGAGTGCCTCGACCACCACATGGCGTGTCATTTCGAGAGCCGTTTCGGCTGCGCGCCCGACGAACTCTCGCGGGCTTTTGGTTGGATCGCGCTGCGCTCGAGGCTCGGAGGCATCCGCGAACAGGTCTTCCAAGGCGGCGTCGGGGTCCTCGGCGCGAGGCTCGCGGAAGCAGTCCCGCTTCGGCTCGGCTGCGTGGTCCAGCGCATCGAAAGCGAAACCGCTGGCGCGCGCGTCCACTACCGGCGCGGGGGTCGCGAGGGTTGGGTGGTGGCCGACGCGGTCGTGGTCGCCGTGCCGGGCAGCGAAGTCTCGGCGCTGTGCCCGAAGCTCACGCCCGACGAGCGCGGTTTCTTCGAGCGGATCCGCTACACGCGTCAGATTTCGCTGTCACTGATGTTGGAGAGAGCGCCCCGGTTGTTCGCCTTCGACACGGCAGTCTTCCCAGCTCCGGCGGCCATCGGCTTGGCTTCGCTGAGCGTCGAGCACCACAAGCCCGGCTTTGCGCCGCCGGGTACGGGCTTGCTCCGCATTGCGCTCGCGCCGCGCGCCGCCGATCGCCTCTGGCATGCCGCCGACTCGGAGATCGTCGAATTCGTCAACCGCGAACTCGCGCGCACGCCGGTCGGGCGACTCAACCCGCAGGGCTTCGCGGTCTCGCGCAGCGATCCGATGTTTCCGGTCTTCTACCCGGGTTACCTGTCGAGCCTGATCCGCTTCGGCCGGCGTGTCGACCGCTCGCCGCGCCTGTTCTTCGCGGGCGACTACCTCGTGGGACCGGGCGTCGAATCCGCGCTGACCAGCGGCCTGCGCGCCGCGGCCGAAATTGCCCGCACCCGTGTGCCGGCTGGCGCGCGCGCCTAGCACCTCGAACCTGGAACGGGTTCGAGGTGCGCCGCAAGGGAAGCGAAGCTTCCCCCGCTAGCGGCCCAGAATGAATGCGTTCGACGCGAGGGTTTCGATCGCGCTGGCTGGCCCCTACGCGCCTCGTGTGGCGCGGGCGATCCAGCTCGGAATCGCGGGTGTGAGCGCCGCGAAGCGCAGCGCCGCATCGGTCGTCCAGCCGCCCACGAGCAGCGGCTGCAGCAGGCGACCCACGCGCATCCGGAGGCCGAATTCGCGCCGCCAGCACTTCTCCCAGCGCCTCGCGAGCGCGCGCGAGTCTGCGTCGCGGAGCTGGATCGGCGCTGCGAGAATCAGCTCGGCGAGCAGTTGCGCGGAACGCAGCGCCATCGCCTGACCGTCGCCGCAAAACGGCGCGATCATGCCTGCGGCGTCGCCGACGAAGAGGATCCCTTCCGAGCTGCGCTCCTTGAACGAAAATGGAATTCCTGCGACGGCGTGGACGCTGTCCTCGCTCGGTTCGAGTGCATCGAGGCGCTCTGCGAGCCGCAGATTGGCGCGGCACAAGGCTTCGCGCACGTCCGCCCAGCGCGATGACGCGAGGCTGGCCAGGAAAGGCTCGCCGACGAGCATGCACACGTTAACGACGCCCGATTCCACGAAGCTGATTCCGCAGTAGCCGCCGCGAAACGCGTGAATCTCGATGGCGCCGTCGAGTTCGCTCGCGAGGCGCTTCCCAGCGGCACCGGATCGCGGACGGTGATGGCGCTTGAGCCCGACGTGCGGATGTGTGCGACGCAGAAAGGATCGCCCGAGTTCAGCGTCGAGCCGCGCGCGCCGTCCGTGTGCGGCGACGACGAGGCCTGCCGTCAATCGATCGGTCGCGGCTGCGCGGACCTGTGATCGGAGATCGACGCGGTATTCGAGTGGGCGGCTCCCGGTCGGCGCCAGCGCCTCCACCCCGCGAGCCTGCACGCCCTGCAACACAGCGGCACCGGAGCGCGCGGCGTGTCGCAAGAGCACGTCGTCGAGTGCGCGGCGGCTGATGCCGAGCGCGGGAGAGGGGAGCGCTGCGCGGCATATCGCTCCGGACGGCGCACTGAAGTGAAACGCGCGAATCGCCGCTGGGCGCAGCGCCTCGAGTTCGCCGAGGCAGCCGAGTTCGGCGAGCAGGCGTCGACTCTCGCCGGACAGGAATTCTCCACAGAGCTTGTCGCGCGGGAAGTTGTCGCGCTCACACAGCGCGACGCGGCGACCCGCTCGCGCGAGCAGCGCGGCGAGCGCGCTGCCAGCCGGCCCTCCCCCGATCACGAGCGCGTCGTAGATCTCGGCGCTCTGCGCTGCGTCGATCGTCGCAGCGCGCGCCGATCGATCGGTCGCTGCGGCCGGTTCCACGTTTCTCACTTCCGAAACAGCACGCGCCAGCGGAATGCCCAATGCCAGCGAATCGACGGCTCGCCGAGCGCTGCTTCGCGTGCGAGGCGCTCGAAATCTGCGCGCCGAAAAGCGCGCAGAACCGAAAGCGGCGCATCGTTGCGGATCATGCGGCTGTTCGAGAAGACTCGGGTCAGGGCGCGGATTCCGAGGTAGGCCAGGGGATGTCGATGCAGGTCGTTGATGACGACGCCCCAGCGCGAAAGCGCGAACATCTGCTTCAACGCGGCAATCGCCGATTCGCCATCGAAGTGATGCAGCGCGAGCGCACAGTGGACGATGTCGAACGAGCGCGCCGCCGGCAGCTCCAGCAGGTCTGCGCGCTCGAAATCGATCTGAGGTGTGTCCGCATAGCGGCGCCTGGCGTGCGCGATTGCCGGCGCGGAGACGTCGATTCCCAGAATCTGCGCCTCGACGCCGCGCGCATTCGCCCAGCTGTGCACCCGCTTTGCCAGATCACCACCGCCGCTGCCGACATCGAGCAGCGAAAACGCGCGCACGCCCGCCGGAAGCAGCCTGCGGATGCCCTCGATGCTGGGCGCGTAGCCGTTGAGAGCCCGATTCAGCAGCGCCAGCTCGTCGAGCGCGCTGGCGACTTCGCGCGCATCGATTTCGGGATCGTCCATGATCTCGAACTCGCGACGGCGGCGCGCGAAATCGGGCAGCATCAGCACGGGTAGAGCACGGCTCCCTCCACGCTCAGGCCGGGCCCGAACCCCAGCGCGACGCTGGGCCCGCTGACGGCTCCAGTTTGCAGGAGTCTCTGCAAGACGAAGAAGATCGTCGCGCTCGACATGTTCCCGTGGTCGCGCAAGACGTCGAGTGACGGACCGACTTCCTGGTCGCGGAGCTGCAACGCGGCAGCGAGCGCTTCGACGATCTTCCAGCCGCCCGGGTGCAGCGCCCAGCTGCCCACGTGGCTGCGACTCGTGCCCGCTCGCTCGAGCAGTGTGCTCACGAACTGTGGTGCGATCGCGCGCAGCGACGCTGGCACGCCCGCCGATAGCCGCATCTCGAAACCCGTGTTGCCGATGTGCCAGGTCATCTGGTCGCGACTTCCGTTACCCACGTAGCGGTGCGACGCACCCAGATCGAACAGCGGCGGCGACGCCGCGTGTCCCGCATGCGATCCGCCGTAGACGACGGCTGCGCAACCGTCCGCGAACAAGCAGTTGGCGATCGCAAAATCCGCCACGGCGCGCTTTTGAAAATGGATCGAGCAGAGTTCGACACAGATCTGGAGCGCGATGGCGTCTGGGTCGGCGCGCACGGCCTGATCCGCGCTGCGCATGCCGTTGAATCCCGCATGGCATCCCATGAAGCCAATCAGGGTTCTCTCGATCGACGGGTTCAGCCCGAGCCGGTGGACGAGAAGCACATCGGGGCCGGGAGCGAAGAATCCCGTACAGCTGCAAACGATCAAATGTGTCACACGGGACGGCGATATGTTCGCCTGCTCGAGCGCCCGACGAGCCGCCCGGTAGGCGAGCTCGGCGCTTTCGCTTTCGTAGACCTGCATGCGCTGCGCGGTCGTCGGAAACGGCTCGAGCTCCCAATTCGGCGGGTAGAAGGCGAAGTCGGCGGGGTCGTCGGCTGCGTAATCGGGTAAGACGCTATGGCGCGTCTCGATCCCGCTGTGAGGATAGATCCGGTGGGCGAGCCGGAGCGCTCGGTCGCGCTCGCGCGTCGGTGCGGCGCGCTCCAGCACGCGCGTGTAAAACCGCTCGGCGAGCGCTTGTTTCAAAGCGTGACCAGGGAGTGCGGTGCCGATGCCCAGGATGCGGCTGACACCTGGCTGGGGGTGCATGCGGTCATTGTACCGAACGCGAATGCGCTGGCTCGCCGCTCAGCGATTCGACGACGCCCCGGCTTCTGCCGGAATTTCGGATTCGAGAACTCGCTGCGCGGCGTGCAACAACTCGGGCGCGGCGGACCCATCGGCGCCGACGCCGCTTCGGATCTGCTCGGCGAGCACGGCCCCCATCGCGCGGTGCCCTTTGTTGGTGAAGTGGATCCCGTCGTCGCGAATCAGCGGAGGCGTGTCGCCCAAGGCGCTGAAAACGAGATCGGCCCCGAGGACGGCCACCGCTTCCCGCCCGCTGAATTCGCGGACTACGTCGAGATACGACCGGTGGAGAGAAACCACATCGTCATCGGGCAAGAGATAGGCGTCGGTCACGTAGCGCCGCTTGTTTTCTGCGCTGAAGCGATACGGCGCAGCGATCAGCACGACGCGCCCGCCGGCGCGCTGTACCTCATCGATGATCGACTGCAGGTTCTCCCGGTATTGCTCGAGCGGAATCCGAAACGGCGGCGGATTGGCTCGGCGTTCGAGCAGGCCGAAAAGTCGGAGGCGACCCGGTCGCATCGCTCGCGCGTAATCGCGGTCGGTTCGACCCGGGGTCCGCCAGTGATCGTTCCAGCCGAAATAGACGACCACGACATCGGGATCCGCGGCGAGCAGCTGCGAGCGCAGCCAGACGAGACCTTGATGGGATGAATAGCCGGGAACGCTCGCGTTGAGCACTTCCCACGCGTCGTCTCCGAGTTCGCTTTGAAGCTGAGCCGAATAGGGGAGCCCGCTCAGAACGAGACGCGAGCACGAGTCGCCGAGCACGATGAGCCGCTTGCGGGTTCCGCGCGGGGCGATCGGGGAGTCGGGGTGCACGAGCTTGGCCGCGCGCTGGAATTGCGGATTCCGATCCCGCCGGCTCTTCCAGAACAGCGCCGGGTCGGGAACGAAGTAGCCGTGCTCGAGCGCGCTCTTCGCTCGCACGCCGAAGCTCAGCTGCGGGGTGAGCTGCCCGAAGCCGATCGCGCGCAGGATCAGTTCGCCCGCCAGCGCCGCGACCAGCACGCCGAATACGACCAGGCAAGCCTTCTTCACGAGCATCTGCAACGCGGTCGCTCCAGGCTCCGGGAGGAATCGCGGGCGAAGATCTGCCGCGCCGCGGGTGGGCGAGAGCGATGCCGCTGCTCTACTCGCGAAGCCGTGCGGCCCCCTGTGGCGGCAAACTCATCGGGCTGCGTTCCCGCGCCGCCCAGGGGGCGGCTGCACTGTCTTCACCGCGTCTCCTGACGCGCCGCTCAGCCCTCTTCGGAGACGACCTGCTTGTCGGACGGTACGCAGAGCATATTCGGCCTCCGCAACGTCAAGCGCAACTGCCCGAATTGATTCTGCAATTGCACTTCCCGCTTGTCGAACTGCGGCGCCCGAATCGCGTAGCAGGTCAGATGGGAGTCGGGATCGCCGATGCCTTCCTCGTTCTTGTCCGTGGGAACACCGAGCTGGGTCGGCCTTACTACTTCCACGGTCTCGTCCAGGAATTGATCCTCGAGGTTGACGTCACGCTTGTCGAATCTCTGCGTGCCCGGTACCTGGCTCACGCTGTAGAGCTCGAAATGGTCCAGGCTCTGGCTGGTCGGCTCCGCAGTCGGCGTGAAGGTCGGCGTCACGCTCGGCGTCGCGCTCGACGTCGCGGTCGGCGTCGCGGTCGGCGTAAACGTAGCGCCACCCTGGATCTCGAGCGCGGAGTCTTGTCCGACTTCCTGGGACGGGACGCAGAGTTCGGTTCGCTGTCTCTTCAGCTTCAAGTTCAGCTGGCCGAACTGATCCGTCGAGACCACCTCGGGTTGGATCGTCGATACCGGCGTTCGGACCTTGTAGCAGGTGAGATGGGCCCACGGGTCGATGATGCCCTCGCCGTTCTTGTCGACCGCGTTGCAGTATCGCGCTGCCGTGACGAGTTCCACGGTCCTCGCCTGGAATTGATTCGATAGCTGCACCTCGCGCTTTTCGAACCTGTCTGCCCCCTGCGCGGTCGTGGCCGGGTAGCAGAGGAAGTGGTCGATCGCAGCAGGAGGCCGCGGCGTCGGCGTGGCCGTCGGCGTCGTCGTGAACTTCGGCGTCGGCGTGACGGTCGGCGTGAACTTCGGCGTCGCAGTCGGTGTGAAGGTTGACGTGAATTTCGGCGTCGGCGTGACGGTCGGTGTGAACTTCGGCGTCGCAGTCGGTGTGAAGGTCGCCGTGAACTTCGCCGTTGGCGTGAACGTCGGCGTGAACTTCGGCGTCGCAGTCGGTGTGAAGGTCGCCGTGAACTTCGCCGTTGGCGTGAACGTCGGCGTGAACGTAGCCGTAACCGTTGGCTTCGTGGTCGGTGTGAACGTCGGTGTGAACGTCGCTGTGATCGTCGGAGT
>CAZBSV010000051.1:0-42170 GCA_964494795.1 uncultured Spirochaetales bacterium
CGGCTGGCTCGTGGCCGCGCATGCGACCGCCAACACGAAGATCCCAACCACGAAGATCCCAACCGCAATCGGCACACGCATGCAGAGCCCCCGTGCAAATCGGCAGAACGATACCGCACCGCCTTCCGATCTTCCGATCGCGAAGCCAGCTCGCGTCGCACGGCGGACCGGCGATCGAGTCTGCGCGCGTTCGCGACTGCAGAGTGGAAGCGCGCGCAGGCGGCCGCTAGCTTCGGCGTCATGGCGCTGACGATCGAGAGAATCCCCACGCTCGCAGACAACTACAGCTACCTGCTCGTGTGCGACGAAACCCGGCAGGCTGCGGTGGTGGATGCGCCCGAGGCGGAGCCCGTGATCCGACGGGTCGACGCGCTCGGCGTGCGCGTGACCCAGATCCTATCCACCCACCATCACTGGGATCACTCGGCCGCCAACCCGCATCTCGCCAAACACTGGGGCGTGCCGGTCTTCGGCCACAGCGGGGACGCCGATCGATTGCCGGGGCTCACCGATCGCCTCGAAGAGGGTGATGCGATCTCCGTCGGCAACCAGGCCGCGCGCATCCTCTTCATCCCCGCGCACACCAAGCACCACATCGCCTACGTGTTCGACGACGCGCAAGCGGTCTTCTGCGGCGACACCCTGTTCGCGGCGGGTTGCGGCCGGCTCTTCGAAGGCACGCCCGCGATGATGTTCGCGGCCCTGGTCGGACAACTCGGCGCGCTGCCCGACGCGACCCGCGTGTTCTGCGGCCACGAATACACCGAGAACAACCTCGTGTTCGCCGCGCACGTCGAGCCCGACAACGCGGACATCCGCGCCAAACTCGCACAGGTGCGCGCGATTCGCGCCAACCGCGCCGCGGACTGGCACGACGCTACACCCGCCGAAATGACGATTCCGTCGACCATCGGCGAAGAGCGCCGGACCAACCCGTTCATGCGCGCGCGCGACGCGGCGGAACTCGGACGCATTCGCGCCGAAAAAGACAGCTTCTAGCGTGTCGGACTCGGCGAATCGCCCCCCGGCCCGCGCAGCCGTGTCGACCTATCGGCACCGGGTGGCGTTCTTCGAAACCGACGCGATGGGCATCGTCCACCACTCCAACTACATCCGCCAGTTGGAACTCGCGCGGGTCCACTGGCTCGACGAGCACGACCAACCGTATCGGCTATACGCCGAGCAGGGTCTCCATTACGCGACTACACATCTCGAAATCGACTACCGCAAGTCGACGGGCTTCGACGACACGATCGAAATCGCAGCCTGGCTCGACTGGGTGCGCGGCGCGTCGATGCGCATCGAATACGCACTGCATTGTGAAGGCAGCTGCATCGCGACGGCGTCGACCGTTCACGCGATGATCGATCGCGAAGGTCGCGTGCGGCGCATTCCCCGAGAGCGCTCCGACAATTTGCGAGCACTTGCACTGAGGCCCGCACCCAATCTGCTGTAGCGTGTCCAATCTGCCGTAGCGTGCCCAATCTGCCGTAGCGTGTCCAATCTGCCGTAGCGTGTCCAATCTGCCGTAGCGTGTCCAATCTGCCGTAGCGCAATTCGCCGCAACTCGGCGTGCGCTCAGTCGCGCCCGCGCAGTTGGCGCGGAACGCGCTGCCACAGCATCGATGCCGACCAGCGCGCGGCGCGCTGGATCGCGTAGAGCGCATCGCCCTGCCCCGACCAGTGAGAACGCACGACGTCCGGGTGAACCCGGTTGAGGATTTTCGAAAGCGCGGCGGAAACCACCAGCAGATCGTCGATCAGACCGATCGGACCGACGAATAGAGCCGGGAGCAGGTCGATCGGAGACAGCGCGTAGCCCACGCCGAGCACGGCGATCAGCTTGCACGAAATCGGAACCCGCGGATCGCCCATCAGCCGCAGCAGCAAGACCACGAGGTCGGGCAGCAGCAGGATCACGTCGCGGATTCCCGAACGCGCACCCGGGCGCGCCTTCACGACGCGCGCGCGCAGCCGATCGTAGAGCCTCTGCTCCCGCGGATTCAGCTCGATCACGATGGGCTCGCTCTCGGGATCGGGGTTGCTGTTCAACGGAAGACTCCCTCTCGTTCGCGACGGCCCCGCTCGAGCATTGCGCTGATCGCCGCCCTCACTTCGCTCACCTTGGCTTCGAGGATCGCTTCGTCGTCCGAGGCCTCGCCTTCGAAGTGCATCGGTTCGCCGAAGTAGATCCGGTATTTGACGGGAAGCGGGAACAGGCCGAGCGGACCGAGCCAGGGGAAGGTCGGCGTGATCGGCAGTGCGGGTGCACCGAACATGCGAGCAAGGCTCTCCAGATTCGCGAAACTCGGCTGCTGCTCTTCCGATCCGACGATGGCCACGGGCACGACCGGCGTGTCGGTTTCGAGCGCCAGGCGCATGAAGCCCATCCCGAAGCGCTGCAATCGATAACGCTGCGAGAATAGTTTGTTCATGCCGCGGACGCCCTCGGGAAACGCGATCACGCATTCGCCGTTTTCGAGCATGTGGGCGCAGTTCTCCGGCGTGCCGACCAGCGTCCCGGTGCGCGCGGCAAGAATGCTCACCCACGGCAGCTGCGGCACCCAGTACTCGCCCATCGAGCGCGCGATCCGCGGCGGCTTCGCCTCCATCAGCAAAGCCATGCTCAACATCGCGGCGTCGAACGGGAGCTGCCCCGCGTGGTTGGCGATCACGAGTGCGCGCCCTTCGGGAAGGCGGTCGATGCCGAAGACTTCGACCCGAAAGTAGTAGCGGTAGAGCAGCGCGAAAGGCAGCAACACGCGGCGCATCCAGCTCGGATTCATCCCGTAGGCGTCGTAGCCGTATTCGTTCAGCCGGTTGGGAATTTCGCGCAGGTGATCGTCGATGGTGATCTGCAGATCGCGCGCTCGCAGCGGCAGCATCGCACCCGCAAAGTCGACCAACGCCTCGAGTGCATTCGAACGCGCCACCGATCAGCCCCTCACGCTCTGAAGCGTCTCTTTGAGTCCGAACAGCGGCTGAAAACCCGTCGCCTGGGTGAAACGCTCGCCGGAGAGCGTGATCGGATACTTGAGAAAGTCGATCGCGCCCGGCGGATAGGCGCTCCATCCCACTCGGAACAGGCGCTGAAACAGCGCGCGCAGGATTGGTTCTGGGACCGGCCAGGCGCTGCCGCCCGCTTCGCGGATCGCGGTGCGCAGGGGCACTTCGCCCGGGCCCGTGACGTTGAACACGCCCTGCAGCCGATGATCGACCGCGAGCTCGATCGCCGCGCTCAAATCTTCTTCGTGAATGAATTGCATCATCGGATCGAAACCCATCACGGTCGGAACGCGGCGCTCGCGCAGGTAGCGGCTGATCATCGAATGCGCGTAGTAGCCGACCACGTTCACGGGTCGCAGCACGCAGGTGCGGATTTGGGGGTATCTCCAGAGGAACGCGCTGACCAGCGTGTCGACCTCGACGCGGTCTCGAATTTCGGGATAGGAACGGCTCGCGGAGAGTGGTGAATCCTCGTCGATGCGATACGGGTTCTCGGGGATGGCCCCGTACACGTAGCCACTCGAAAGCACGACCATGCTCTCGACGCCATTTTGGATGCAGTGGTCGAGCAGCTGTTTCGTACCCGTCACGTTGACGTCGTGGCGCTCTCGTTCGCTCGCGCGAAGGTCTTCGATGAATCCCATGTGGACCACACAGCTCGGCCGCTGCATGCGAATCACGTCCGCGAATTTTTTCTTGCGAAGGTCGACGACGTCGAGGCGAACCCCCCGCGGCTGCCCCTCCCAGCGGACGCGATCGACGCCGCAGACCTGAAAGCGCTCCATTAGACGCCGCGTCAAGAGGCGACCCTGGCCCCCCGCGATACCCGTGATCAGCACCTTTTTCATTTGTACTCCGGGGAGTTGCAGTTGCAGGGCGGCATCATTGAGGTGTGTCGGCCCCTCCCCGACTCGGCTTGATTGAGATAGAGTAGCGGCCCCGGAGGGATTCCTTGGTCGAGCCGGCAGCCCGCTTTGAAGAGATCAAGATTCCTCTGCGAGAGTCCGCTCGCGGCGTGTCCGAAGTCTCGGCGATCTTGGGAGTTCCGCAGTGGTGGCCCACCGGCCAGCGCGTGGGTGTCGTGCTCGCCCACGGTGCCGGGCGCGACCTGTCCGATCCCCTGCTCGAATTCTTGCAGCGCTCGCTCACCGAACGCCGCTGCCTCACGCTGCGCTTCAATTTCCCGTTCGGCGAATCCGGCAAGAAGCGACCCGATTCCGCCGAGGTACTGCAACGCACGTTTCGCGCCGCAATCGCGACGCTGGCCCGGGATCCGAACGCCGCCCCCGCGCGCCTTTTCCTCGGAGCGAAGGGCCTCGGAGGCGCAGCGGCGGCGAGCCTCGCAGGTGCGCGCGTGCGGGTCGACGGCACCTTCTTCATGGGCTTCCCGCTGCATCCGGCTGGCAAACCGGAACTCGTTCAACCCGAAGAGCTCTTCCGCGTCATTTCGCCGATGCTCTTCCTACAGGGCGAACGCGACCGCCACTGCGACCTCGACGTCCTCAGACGCACCCTCACCCGGGTGGGCGCGCCGACGACACTGCAGGTAATCGAAGATGCAGACCAACACTTCAAGGTCTTGAAGAAGTCGTCCCGCAGCGACGACGATGTCCTCGAAGAGATGTTCGCGTACATCTACGCGTGGATTCACAAAGTCGCCGACGCCTGATCGAGAGCAGCACCGCGCGTCACTCTTCTGCGACGATGATCTCACCTTCGAGCGACTCTTTCGCATCAACTTCGAACGATGCGTGTGCGCCGGTACGCACAACCTTGTAGCGGTAGCTGCCGGGCGCGAGCTGACAGAAGCTCGCAAACTCGCCCGCGCGGATCGGAGCCGAGCGCAACTCGCCCTGCTCGAACGCGAAGTTGACGCGGCTGTGGCAGATCATCGATCGCGCGACCTCGCGCTCGAACACCAGCGTGGATACACCCGGCGAGTAGCTGATCCACGCGATCAGCTGGCCTGGCCGCAGCCTCAGCGCAGCGGGATTCAGGGAATCCGCGGTGATCAGGACCACGCGGTGGCTGTTCTTGGGATCACCGGGATCGAGTTGGGGAAGATCCGCGATGCTCTCGATCGGCGACCCCACAGGGCGATCTTCGCTCGCGAACACCGGGCCGATCCACAACAGCGCACAAGCGGCGAGGCCCCGCGCCTTCCAACGCCGATTCTTGTCATCGGTCATTGCGAAGCGCATGCGCGCCTCCGAGGAGTCGCCCAACTGTAGCGCCAGGCCCCAGGGTTTCGCCTGCACCCGTACGCGCGCTTTGCGCTGCCTGCCGTCGCGAGTCGCCTCCGAATTAGCGCCGGAAGTTCGCCGCAACGGCAGCTTGTCATCGACCACTCCGTCGGGTAGTTTCCCCGCGCTTTCGCGATCCTGGGCACGCTCGGCCAGGAGTGCTCGCGACACATACCGTCGGCGAATATCTTCGGCGATTACCCTCGCCGAATACCTTCGGCGAATACCTTCGGCGATTACCCTCGGCGATTACCCTCGGCGATTACCCTCAAACTGGAGGCCCAACTCCCATGAAGATCATGGTTTGCCTCAAACAGGTTCCCCACCAGGATGCGCGTCTCGCGATCCGCCCGGACGGCAGCTGGATCCAGGAAGACAACCTCAAATTCGAGATCAATAGCTACGACACGTACGCGCTCGAGGAGGCGCTGCGCGCCAAGGACGCGGGCGAGTGCGAGGTCGTCGCGGTTTCGATCGGACCGGATCGCGTCAGCCAGGCGTTGCGCACGGCGCTCGGCATGGGCGCTGACCGCGCCATCCACGTCAAGGAAGAACCCGCCGAGGGTTCGGACGCGCTCGGCGTGGCGAAGATCCTGGCCGCCGTCGCGAAGCACGAGAACCCCGACCTGATCTACACCGGTCTGATGGCCGACGACGGAAACTTCGCAGCGGTGCCGCCGATGCTCGCGGAACTCCTCGGGATCCCCCACACCTCGGCGGCGCTGCAGGTGCGCAGCGAAAACGGCAACGTGCGGGTGGACCGCGAGATCGAGGGCGGTGCGCACGAAGTCGTGGAACTCAAGAGCCCGTGCCTCGTCGCGGTACAGACCGGACTCAATCAGGTCCGCTACGCGTCGCTCAAGGGGATCATGGCCGCGAAGAAGAAGCCGCTCGACGTCAAAACCGTCGCCGACCTCGGCGTGTCGGGACAGGTGGGCGCCGCAAACGCGAAGATCGCGATCGAGGGCGTCAGCACGCCGCCCAGGGGCAAAGGCGCCGAGATCATCACCGGCTCCGCGGGCGAGATCGCGGCCCGCCTGCTGGGCAAGATCAAGGAATTGGGGCTTCTGTAGCCACGGGACACCACCGCAGATCCGCACGGACGGCGGATTCGGGATCGGTCCGACAAACGAACCAGCGCAAGGGAGTGAACCGATGGGCAGCATTCTCATCGTCGCAGAAATTCAGGCGGGTCGGATTCGCGAGTCCAGCTTCGAGCTGGCCGCATACGCGCGCAAGATCGCAGCCGCGACCCGGCGCGAGGTTGCGAGCGTCGTGCTCGGGAAGGGCGTCGGTGGGCTTGCGCAGGAGTTTGCGAAGAAGGGTGGCGGCAAGGTCTTCGTCGCCGACCACGAACTCCTGGCCAACTACTGCGTGGAGAGCGCAAACGCGGCAATCCGCGCGGCCGTCGAGGCCTCGGGCGCCGACGTGATTCTGTTTTCCAACACGCCAAGCGGCTGGGACGTCGCGCCGCGCATCGCCGCCGCACTCGACGCGGGCTTCGTGAGCGATTGTTCGGATGTCGCGGACGAGGCGGGGAGCTTGGTGTTTTCGCGGCGCATCTTCAACGGCCGCTTGGACGCGCGGGTTCGCGTCAAGGCGGCGATCGCGGTCGCAACCATGCAGCCCGGAGGCACCGATCCCTTCGAAGGCAGCTCCGACGGGAGCGTCGTCAAACTCGACGTCGCACTCTCCAGCGACAGGGCGAAGTTCATCGAAACCAAGATTGCCGAGAGCAAGGGCGTCGATCTGAGCCAAGCCGACATCATCGTTTCCGGCGGGCGGGGCATGGGCGCCCCGGAGAAGTTTGGCGAAGTGCTCCAACCGCTCGTGGATGCGCTCGGCGCTGCGATGGGCGCCTCGCGACCCGTCGTCGACGCCGGTTGGCTCCCCCACCAGTACCAGGTGGGGTCATCGGGTCAGATCGTTGCCCCAAAGCTCTACATCGCGGCCGGAATTTCGGGAGCGATCCAGCACCTCGTCGGGATGAAGGGCTCGAACTTCATCATCGCGATCAACAAAGACCCCGATGCGCCGATCTTCGAAGTCGCCAATCTCGGAGCCGTCGGTGACCTGTTCGCAATCATCCCCGCACTCACGAAGGCCGTCCTGCAAGCGAAGGGATAGCCGCCCGACTCGCCCGACTCGCTCGAGTGACTCGAGCGAGTCGGATCGCTCGGATCGCTCAAGCCGAGGGGTTTTGACACCAGCGCTGCGCGCAATCCCGTTCGGCGCGCATTTCGCCGTTGACACATCTGCATCCGGAGAGTAGCCACTAGTGGACGGGGCCATCGACGGATACGCGCCTTCGCGCCGAGGCGACGCCAACCTGCGCTGAGATCGAAAAGCGAGCTGTTGCCGACCAGACGAGGGCGCTCTCCAGGGAGAGGGCTGTGCTTGCGCGGCGGATCGCGGTCATCAACGAAAAGGGCGGAAGCGCCAAAACGACTCTGGTCTCGACGATCGGAGCCTATCTCGCGCTTCACCGCGGACGCCGAGTGCTCGCGATCGACATGGATCCGCAGGGACAGCTCGGGAAAGTGCTGGGCGTCGACACCCGCACGCGGAGTCGCTCCGCGATCGATTTGCTGCTCGATGCCGTGCTAGGCGACGCTTCGTCGCTCGATCGCAGCTACGAGCGCAGCGCCTCCGAGCAAAAGCTGGCATCGACCCTCCCGATTACGAGCACGCGAATCCCGCAGTTCGACTTGATCACCGCCAACAAATCGCTGGGGTTGTTCCCGATCCTCGAGGGCGAGGACGTCGATCCGACCGGCTGTTTGAGTCGCGCCCTGGACGGCGCGCCAGAGCTCGACAGCTACGACTTCGTCCTCTTCGATGCGCCGCCTTCGTTCGGCCCGCTGACGCTCAACGTGCTGCGCGCCGCGACGGAAATCGTGATTCCGGTTCCGCTCACATACCTCGCGTTGGACGGGTGTGCGGAGCTCGTGCGCACCATCGCGACGGTTCGCGAGCGCTACGACCACCCCGACCTCCACATCGCGATGATCGTCCCTACCTTCTACCGGCGGACCAAGCTCGCCCATGAGATTCTCGATCGCATAGGGCAGCGCTTTCCGAAGGAAATCGCCCACACGGTAATCGGCTACCACGTGAAGATCGACGAGGCGCAGTCCAGGGGACTTTCGATCTTCGAGTTCGCGCCGAACGATCGCGCGGCCCGTGTGATGGCGGAACTCTCCGAAGAACTCGAGCTGCGCGGATTGCCGGGATACGACGGGAGCCCGCGGTGAGCGAGATCGAAATGCCCGTATCCGTCGAAGAAATCTCGAATCCCGATTCGGATGCCGTTCGCGCGCTCGGACGCGACCCATTCGACGATCTCGGCGCTGTCGATCTGCTGCTGGAGCGGCTCGATCAGCTGGAAATGAATCGCGTCCGGAGCGCGGAGGTCCGTCCGCGCGCGCCACGCACTTCCGAGCGGAAGGGGATTGCAGTCGCGCCGAGCTCGCGCGGATCGGGCGCGCGGCGCGCGAAGCTCGACCCTGCGACCTCGAAGGCGCCGAAGGGCGCGAGCGTGCCCGCACGAGCGCCGACAATCGCGGCTGCAAGCGGCGAACGCGCGCTACCGCGGGCGCCGGCCGATCGGCCCAGAGCGGAGAATGTTTCACGGCTGACACTGCGGCGCTGGTCGACCACCCCGCCTCTCGAGGAAATCGAACTGCCGCCCCCGAAGGGCTTCATCGACCGTCTCTTGAGTGCCGACCAGCGGCGCATCGTGGCCGCCCTCGCGCATCTCGTCGAAGGAGAATCCCGCTACGATCGATTCGGTTACTCGCCGGATGTCGTGAAGACCGCGTTTCCGATCTTCCACGCCCTCTATCGCTTCTACTTTCGCGTCCGCAGCGAGGGACACCAGCACATCCCGAGCGAAGGACCCGTCGTGCTCGCGGGCAATCACGCCGGACTGCTCCCGTTCGACGCGGCAATGGCGATCATCGATGTGGCGCTGCATACCAACCCGCCGCGGCTAGTTCGCTCGGTCGTGGATCGCTGGGCGGGGTCGCTCCCCTGGATCAACATCTTCTACGCCCGCGTCGGACAAGTCGTCGGAACACGCGAGAATTTCGCCAAGCTGCTCGAAGAAGGGCAGCTGGTCCTCGTCTTTCCGGAGGGTGTCGCAGGAATCCGCAAGACGATCGCACACCGCTATAGGCTCCAGGATTTTCGCGTGGGATTCATCGAGCACGCGTTGCGCGCGGGCGTGCCAATCGTTCCGGTGGCGTTCATCGGCAGCGACGATCAATCGCCAATCCTGTTCAACATCGAACCGCTCGCGCGTCGACTCGGCATACCCGTCGCACCGATCACTCCGACGTTTCCCTGGTTGGGCCCGCTCGGCCTGCTCCCCTACCCCGTTTCGTACCGGATCGTCTACGGCGAACCGCTCCGCTACCACGAGCGCTTCGGACCCGAGGGAGCCGACGATGCTCGCCTCGTGCGCTATCTCGCCAACCAGGTGCGGCGCGCCGTCCAGTTGCTGATCGATCGGAACCGCCAATGACCCGCATACTCATCACGCATGCCGACGAACCGATCGGGCGCCGGGTGGTGAAGAACCTCTATCACGACCAAGATGTCGACGTCATTTATGCGCTCGGCACCGGTCCACCGCCGCGCCAGTTCGACGCCTACCTCGCGAACAGCGAGCCGCGCGTCACCTATGCGCGATTGGATCTCGCCAAACACCGCCTGGTTAACGACCTGTTTCATTCCGCTGCGTTTCGCGCTGCGGAAATCGACACCGTCGTATACGTGCCGCGCCACGGCCCGGGCGCGTCGGCAGCCCCGCCACTCCTGGGCGGTCTCGCCGAGCAAACCGCCGAAAGTCGACTGCTCCTCCAGCACTGCCTCGAGACCCGCACGATCCAGAATCTCGTCGCGATCGGAAGCGCGTTCGTCTACCGGCTCCCGACGGGTAACTCGAATCATCTGAGCGAAGACAGCGAGCTCAACCTAGATCCGAAGGTGATGCCGGAAATTCGCGCCTGGATCGATTGCGACATGATCTTCCACAGCGAAGTCCACAGCGATCGACTCCGGGTCGTGTTGCTGCGCGTTCCAACGGTCGTTGCAGCGGGCGGCTACGTGTACCTCCACCCATCGCTGGCGGGGCGGCCAGGTTCTCGCGTACGCGTGCTCGGCTTCGATCCGATCTGCGCTCTCGTTTCCGACAAAGATGTCGCGCGCGCGGTTCGCGCAGCCGTCAAGACGCCGATATCCGGAATCTTCAACATCGCGGGAGGCGAGGCCGTGCCGCTCTCGGTGCTCGCTCGCTGGACCAGTCACACGAGCATTCCGCTGCCCGGACCGCTACTCGCACTGCTCGGCTCGACGGAGCGCGCCTTCGGGATCGAAACCAACCTCGGAGCCGGCGGCGCTGCGCACCTGCGCTACGGATTCACGCTCGATACCGATCGCGCCAGCACGGAACTCGGATTCCGTCCCCAGTACCGGATAGGGCTTGCGCGCGCCGGCGACGGCGCGCTGCGCCTCGAAACCGCGTCGGTCTGATTTCAGCGCGCTCCAGAGCGCGCCGCGGTGAAGCATCCGGGATGCCGTACTATCCCCGCCCATGGAAAAAGCCCCCCAGGTATCCCCGCCCATGGAAAAAGCCCTTCAGGCGAAGTTGGCAATTTCGAGCGCGTTGATCGACAGCGCTCGCCAACGGCTCAAGGCAGGCAAACGCGTCGACCGCAAGCTCCCGCGCGGGGGCCGGCTGCACATCGACCGGCAGTTGCCGTTTCTCATCGTCTATCGACGTCCGGTCGATCGCGAAGATCCGGAAGCGGACCTCCTCGTTCGAGGGGAGGCTTCCTATCTCATCGCTTCGGGGGATCGGAAGCAACACAGCGGCGTTTCGGCGTTGATCGAGGGAATTGCGCAGGTCCTCTCGGAGTGCTTCGGCGCATTTCTGCTGATCGAACTCTGGACGGCAAGCGCCGCCGAAGCCACGGGCGGATACGAGCCCCGCTTCCGCGTCGTCCGAGCCAAACAGCGGCGCCTCGCTTCGACCGCAGAGACGCTCGCGATGTCGCTCGGCGAAATCAAGATCAAAGGCGACTTCGCGGATGCGGAAATAGTCGTCGATGCGAAGACCCACCCGGCGGGAACGCGACCTCTACTCACACCGGAGCGCGCCGCCGAACTCAGCTGCCGCACGATCGGACTCGAGGTGGACCCGATCTTCCGCGACGCCTCGAGCGGAGAGCCGTTTCCGCTGATCCGCAGGGCGCTCCACAAAGGTCTCTCGAGAGCCATCAAGCGGGCGGTCTTCGAGTTCACGCGGCGCCAGACGTCGCATCGCCCAGCGCACTACCACGCGCTCGGTCGCCAGAGCTTCATCAAGGCGGTGTGGCAGATCGATCGCGAGCTGGCTCGAAGCAGCAATGCCTTCGATTTCCTGCTCCAGGTGACACCGGTGAACGTAGACGAGGCGTGGACGGTATTTCGCCGCGGCCGCTTCGAAGTCGAGCCGGAATTTTCTTCGAGGCCGCTCAAGATCGATCCGGGCCTGGAAAAGCGCAGGCTGTTCCAGATCCCGATCGAGCGAATCGCGGATCCGACGCTCGCGCAGTTGTTTCGCGACCAGCAGACCGAGATCGATCGCAAACTCACGATGCTGGGCGACCGGGGAACACCGCGTTTTCTCTACGGCAGCATGCAGGTCTTTGGCGGAGTCGACGCTTCGCTGCACGCGCTCGCCTACGAGATCCTCAACCGGATTCCACCGCGCAGTCGGGACGAAAGCCTGCGCGGCGGCGTCAACGCGAAGGAATTTGCGCGGCGCGCCGAAGAAGATCTCGCCTACTACCGGAGCCAGTATCCCGAAATCAAAAGTCGGGTCGAGATTCGCAGCGACATCACCGGCTTGATGGTGTCCCGCGGCAACCTGCTGGTTGGGGCGAGCACGAAGATCCCCGCGTCGCGCGTGGACGCGCTGCTCGCCCACGAAGTCGGAACCCACATCGTCAGCTACGTCAATGGCAGAGCCCAGCCGTTCCAACAGCTGTCGGTGGGCTTGCCCGGTTACGAAGAGCTGCAAGAAGGCATGGCAGTACTCGCCGAGTATCTGGTCGGGGGGCTGAGCCGACCCCGCTTGCGCCTGCTCGCGGCGCGGGTGATCGCCGCGCACCGAATGATCTCGGGAGCCAACTTCATCGAGGTCTTCCGCGAGCTGCACCGGGCCCAAGATTTTGCGCAACGCACGGCGTTTACGATTGCGATGCGGATTTTTCGCGGCGGTGGCCTAACGAAGGATGTCGTCTATCTTCGGGGCCTGGTGAAATTGCTCGAATATCTCCGGAAAGGCGGCGACTTCGATCGCCTGCTATATGGGAAGTTCGGAGCCGAGCACGTTCCGATGATCGATGAGCTCGCCTGGCGCAACGTGCTTGTCGACATCCCACTGCGACCCCGCCATCTCGAGCTGCCCGAATGCCGCGAGCGGTTGGCCGGCATCCGTCGTGGCTCTTCGGTCCTGGACCTGATCAAGACAAGGAGTCGAACATGAAAATTGGTTTCGTCGTCAACGAAGTGAATACGGAAGAGACCGGCTACACGACGACCCGTCTCGCAATGGCAGCGATCAATCGCGGACACGAAGCGTGGGTCATCGGCGCCGGGGACTTCGCGTACGACTCGGACGAATCCATTCGAGCCCGCGCACGGTCTGCACCGAAAAAACAGTACAAGTCGTCGGACAACTACCTCGCAGACCTCCAGGGAAAGCGCGCAAAGCTCGAACGCATCACCGTCGACGATCTCGACATCCTGCTGTTGAGAAACGACCCCTCCACCGATCAGGCTCAACGCTCCTGGGCGCAGGGCGCCGGAATCATCTTCGGTCGCGTCGCCATGCGCCGCGGCCTCGTGGTGGTCAACGACCCCAACGGCCTCGCGAAAGCGATGAACAAGATGTACTTCCAGCTGTTCCCCGAAGAGGTGCGCCCGCGAACGCTCATCACGCGGGATCGAAGCGAGATCAAGGAATTCTGGAAGTCGGAGGGCGGAAAGATCGTCCTCAAGCCGCTGCAGGGCTCCGGAGGCCAGAGCGTCTTCCTGGTTCGCGAGGCAGACGGTTCGAATCTCAATCAAATGGTCGACGCCGTGAGCCGCGACGGTTACGTGATCGCGCAGGAATATCTGCCGGCTGCCGAGGAGGGCGACACGCGACTCTTCATGATGAATGGCCAGCCGCTGCGTTACCGCGGAAAATACGCCGCGTTCAGGCGTGTCCGATCGGGCGAAGACATGCGCAGCAACATTCACGCGGGCGGAAAGCTGCGCGAAGCGACGATCACCGACGTTCATCTCCGGATCGCCGAAATCGTCCGCCCCAAGGTCGTACAGGACGGCATGTTCCTCGTCGGGCTCGACATCGTCGGCGACAAGCTGATGGAGATCAACGTCTTCAGCCCCGGTGGTCTCGGCAGCGCCCAGCGCTTCGAGAAGGTCAACTTCGCACACGCGGTCATCGAGGCGCTCGAACGAAAGGTCGACTACATGAGCTACTACCGCCGCAACTTCGACAATGCGGAGATGGCCACCCTCTAGCGCAGAAATCCACCCCTATTACGAGTCTTCGAAACGACCGCAGCACAGCACCCCAAGGGCGATCCGGACAGCGACCGCAGATCTCGCGGCGCTTGATCGCATCAGGAACACGCAAAATAGAGTAGACGTGGTTGAAATCACATCGTGATCCCCAGCCCGCCGGGGTAGCGGATTGCGGCACGCGCAGGGCGCGGAGCGCCGCTCGCCCGCGGGCCACGGATCCGACGCGCAGCGGCCGCGCCTTGCCGGCGCAGGTTCCGCGGACCAGGATTGACTTGTTGCTCTCGATCGCGAGAGAATGACCGGCCCAGTCCCTAGGGGCAATTGCTCGGAGCCTAGGGGCAATTACTCGGAGCCTGCCTTGCGATCGCGGCACCTGAGCTGCGCGCAGTCGCTCGAACCGCGCTGTAGCCGGTTCGTGAACGGATCGGACAGCTGAAGTGGCGAATTGCGCATGCTGAGAAGACGGACGATTGCGGGCGCGGCGGCGAGCGCGCTGTTGGCGCTCTCGCATGTGACTGCGGTTTTCGCAGCGACGCCGCTGACCACGACGCGGGTCGCGTCGGGCCTCACCAATCCGATCTTCGTCACACATGCGCCCGGAGACTTCAAGCGCCTGTTCATCGCCGAACAGGGGGGCAAGATCCGACTCTTGTTCCTGGATTCGGGGAACTTGCAAGGCCCGCCGTACTTGAACCTGTCGTCGAAGATTTCGTGCTGTGGAGAACGCGGGCTGCTCGGGCTCGCGTTTCACCCAGACTACACGGAAAACGGTTACTTCTACGTCAACTACACGAACATAGAGGGAAACACGGTGATCGAGCGCTATCGGGTGGCCAACGAGCCCAGGACCTCGAATTTTGCAGACCCCAATTCGGCTTTTCCGATCCTCCAGATTCCACAGCCCGGGATCAACCACAATGGCGGCTGGATCGGCTTCGGGCCGGACGACGGTTATCTCTACATCGCGACGGGAGACGGCGAACTCGGCTGCGACCCCGGACAGCGCGCGCAGGACACCACGAATCAGCTACTCGGGAAGATCCTGCGTATCGATGTCGACCGTGGCACCCCGTACGCGATCCCGTGGGACAACCCGTTCTGGGGCAACATCGGAGACGACGAGATCTGGGCCTACGGGTTGCGGAACCCCTGGCGCTGCGCGTTCGACAGCAAGACCGGCGATTTCTATATCGCGGATGTGGGTGAGAAGCAGATCGAGGAAATCAACATCCAGCTCCCATTGAGCGGCAGAGGTGCGAACTACGGTTGGGACTGCATGGAAGGCGACCAGTGCAGCACCGTGAGCGGCTGCGGGACGGCTGCCTGCGTGTGCAACGACCCCGCGCTCGAGTTGCCCATCTATCAATACACCCACGCCGACGGCATCTCGATCACGGGTGGCGAGGTCTACCGCGGATGCGAGGTGTCGGACCTCGGTGGAACCTATTTCTTCGGCGATTTCGGAAGTGCGAAGATCTGGAGCTTCAAGAATAACATCGCCGTCCAGGACTTTATGGAGCGCACCGCCGAATTGGCTCCAGGAGACGGCCTCAACATCGCGACGATCTCCTCCTTCGGTCGCGATCCGTACGGCGAAATCTACATCTGCGACTGGGGCGGTGGCGAGGTCTTCAAGATCACTCCCGATCGGGTGGGGCCCGAAACCGACTGCAATGGAAACGCCGTCGAGGACGCCTGCGACATCAAGAGAGGCGCGAGCCTCGACTTCGATAACAACGGCATCCCCGACGACTGCGTGCCCGCTCTGGTGCCCACGCTGTCCCGACCCAACCTGCTGTTCGTCGTGCTCTTGATCTACGCGACCGGCGCATGGGTCGCACTGCGAGCTCGCCGGAACGCCTGAAACCGCCTCGCGAGCGAGGCGCTCGCCACAGATCCGCGCGATTTGCGATCGATTGGATTTCGGGCATCGATATCGGTCTAGGCGCGGACCGTGCCGGTACCTCGAGCGCCGACAAATCGCCCGATCCGGTTCATCGACACCTCGAGGTAGGAAATCGGTTGCGCGAGAGAGATGCGGACGTAATCGCGGGTCGAGTGACCGAAACCGGCACCCGGCAATACCGACACGCGCTGCTCTACCAGCAACTCTTCGGCGAATTGCATGCCATCGGTATTCAAACCGCTGACGTCGACCATCACGAACATGCCCGCTTTCGGTGGCGTGCAATCGAGTCCGGAAATCGACGCAATGCGGTCGCAGACGAAATCGCGGCGCCTCTTGTATTCGGATCGGACCTCGGCCATGTACTCTTCATCGTTTTGCAACGCGAAGGCTGCCGCGTCCTGGACGAATTGGGAACAGCCGAAGATCGTCGCGGACGCGTAGTGAAGCAGGTGTTTGACGAGGTGCTGGTGGCTGACCACCCACCCCAGGCGCCAACCCGTCATCGCATGAGACTTGGATAGTCCGTCGATCACGATGACATTTTCCAGCCGCTCCGCCGCCGTCCGCAGCGAGACGTGACGATCTTCGAACGTGATCATCGAATAGACTTCGTCGGACGCCAGCCAGATGCCACGCTTTAGGCACAGATCCGCGAGCGCCCTGAGTTGCTGCGCGGAAATCATGTTTCCCGCCGGATTTCCCGGGGTGTTGATCAAGACCACGCGGGTGCGGTCCGTGATCGCGGCCGCCAGCCACTCCAGGTTCAAGCGAAAACCGTTGCTGACGTCGAGCGGGACGGGCACGATCTTCGCCCCGAGCGCTGCAAAGGTGCTGCGGTAACCGATGTACATCGGTTCAGCGACGATCACCTCGTCTCCCTCGTCGAGCAGGCACGACAGCACGCCGTAGATCGCATTGGTGGCGCCCGGAAAGACGACGACGTCGTCGGGGCTGCACGGGCGGCTGGCCGAGCGTTCCTCGATCCCTGCGATCACCTCTCGCAGGCGCCGCTCGCCCGCACCCGGCGCGTAGTGGGTGCGGCCACGCCGCAAGCTCTCGATCGCGTGATCGATGGTGGTCGACAGCGTGGGCAGATCCGGATCCCCGACCGACAGCAGGTACACCTCCTCGCCCGCAGCCTGCAGCGCACAGGCGCGCTCGTGCACCGCCCAGACTTCAGAAGCCTCGCCGTCCAAGCGCGCCGCGAGCGCGCTGTAGCGGCCGGAAAAAACCATCTCCACACTCCCAAGCAGGGATCCGCGGCGAGATTGTAGTGGCGACCCCAGCCGGGCCCACCCGCGATGCGGAAGATTGCCGAAACAGCCCACTTCGCCGGCATCGACTGCACTGGAAACGTCCCTCCGTTGCAGCGATGCTTGCGGCTTGCCCGCGCAGCCCGCGCGCACAAGTGAAGGGGGGGCCGTGAGCGAGAGACCCGACGTGCTGGTCGTAGGCGGTGGAATCCTCGGCGTCTGCACCGCCCACAGTCTCGTCCTACGGGGCGCGCGCACGGTGCTGCTCGAGCGCGGCGAAATCTGCTCGGGCGCGTCTCACGGAAACGGCGGCTGGATCTTCCCGAGCGAGAGCGCACCCATCCCGGGACCCGGTGTGATCCGGCAGGCGCTCCCGTGGCTGCTCGACCCGGAGAGCCCGTTCTGGATCCGGCCACGAGCAAGCCTCGCGCTGCTGCGTTGGCTCTGGGATTTCCGGCGCGCGTGCAACGCGCGCGCCGTGCGGACGAGCTTCGGACTGCGCCGCGCGCTGAGTCTCGCGAGCCTCGAGCGCTTCAGCGAGCTCGCGCGGACGCTGAAGTTCGACTTCGGCTTCACGCAACGCGGACTCGTGCTGATCTTCCGAAACCGCGACGCCATGCGCGCCGCACAGCACGACGTCGATCTGCTCGAGGCCGACGGCGGCCGCGCAAAGTGGCTCGGACTGGATGAGCTGCGCCAACGCATTTCGACTCTCTCGCCCGATCTCGCGGGCGGACTCGAATTTCCCGACGACGCGCACATCACACCGACTGACTTCGTGCGCGGCCTGGCAGCGGACGCCGCGCGTCGCGGTGCCTCGATGCATACCCACACCGAGGTACTCGCTGTCGAGTGGTCGCGCCGAGGACCGGTCCGCGTGCGCACGACGCGCGGCGAATTTTCGGCCGACGAGATCGTGCTGGCCGCCGGAGCCTGGACGCCGGAGTTGACCCGGGGCCTCGGTCTGCGCGTGCCGGTCGAAGCCGCAAAGGGCTACAGCATCAGCGTCGAGCGACCCGAGGGCCACCCCGACTTTCCTCTTGCGCTGATCGAGGACAAGGTCTTCGTCACGCCGATGGGATCGCAGCTGCGCTATGGCGGCACGCTCGAACTCGCGGGACTCGACATGCGCATGAATCAACGCCGCCTCGACGCGGTCGCACGCAGTGTGCGCCGCTATCTGCCGGGCATCCCGCCGACACCCAGCATCGAGATCTGGCGCGGCCTGCGGCCGCTGACGCCCGACGATCTCCCGATCCTCGGCCGACCGGCGGGCACGTCGGGCCTGATCCTCGCGACGGGTCACGGCATGTCGGGGATCTCCCAGGGGCCGATCTGCGGCGAACTGATCGCCCAGCTCGCAAGCGGAGAGTCGCCCGAAATCGACCTCGCGCCGTTTTCGCCCGATCGCTTCTGACGCGGATCGGAGCGAGCGGGACGCGATCTTTTCGCGCTGTGGCCGATCCAAAATCGCCCCGCCCGCGCGTCCGAGCTACTCTCCCGCGCCTGTGAGTCCACGGAGAAGTCATGGCGATCGCGACATCAGAATTCAAGAACGGCCTCAAGATCGAGATCGACGGAGTCCCCTACACGATCGTCTACTTCCAGCACGTGAAGCCCGGCAAGGGCGGCGCGTTCGTGCGGACCAAGATCAAGAACCTGAAGAACGGGAAAGTGGTCGACAAGACCTTCCGCGCGGGCGAGAAGGTCGACCAGCCGGATGTCGAAGACCGCAAGATGCAGTACCTCTACTCCGATGGTGAGTCGCTGATCTTCATGGACACCAATACCTACGATCAGTTTCCCTTCTCGAAGGAGCAGGTCGGCGATGCGCGCAAATATCTGACGGAGAATCTCGACGTCGACGTGCTCTTCTGGAACGGGAAGCCGATCAACATCGAGCTTCCGCCCTTCATCGAAGCACCGATCATCCAATGCGACCCCGGGATGAAGGGAGACACCGCCCAAGGCGGCACCAAACCCGCCACGGTCGAGACTGGTGCCGTCGTGATGGTGCCGCTCTTCCTCAAGGAGGGCGAGCGCATCCGGATCGACACACGGTCCGGAGAGTACGTCGAGCGAGTTGGCTGAACCGCGGCCGGCGACTCTGCGCGGAGCTCGCGCGCGCCCGAAGCGCGCGCTGGTCTTCTCGGGTGGAGGCGCGCGCGGCGCGTACGAAGCCGGAGTCGTCCAGTATCTGGTAGACGAACTTCCGAAGCGGCTCGGACACCCGGTCTGCTTCGACATCCTGTGCGGAACTTCGGTCGGCGCGGTCCACGCCTGCTTCCTCGCGGCCACCGCCGAGCTCGACGGAAGCCGCGGTCGCCGCCTCGTCGAATTCTGGAAGCGCATGCGGATCGAGCAGATTCTCCCGATCTCCGCGGGTGACCTGCTTCGGCTGCCGCGAAGGCTGTTCGGGATCCGACGGACCGCCGAAGCTTTTCGCAAAGGGAACGCACCCGAACGCCTCTACGGGCTGCTCAACACCGGCCCCCTCGAACAGCTGGTGGTGCGCACGATCCCCTGGCGCGGCATTCGCAACAACATTCGGCGTGGCCTCGTCGAAGCGGTGTGTGTCGCGGCCACCCAGATCGCGAGCGGCCGGGTGGCCGTCTTCATCGAGAACCTCGATCGCGATCTCCCGACCTGGACCCGCGATCCGTTGATCGTCCCATGCCCCACCCGGCTGCTTCCCGCCCACGCGCTGGCATCCGCAGCCATCCCGCTGCTCTTCCCCGCGGTGCGCATCGGAAGCACCTATTACGCGGACGGCGGGCTCCGGCTCAACACGCCACTCGCACCGGCGATCCGGCTCGGCGCGGATCGCGTTCTGGTGGTGGCGCTGCGCCAGAACATCGGAAAGGCGGATTCGATCGCGACCAATGGGGGGCACATCGAAGATTACGCGAGCCCGGTGTTCCTGTTCGGCAAGATGTTGAACGCGCTCCTGCTCGACCATCTCGACACGGACCTCGCGCGCATGCACGTGATGAACGAGATCCTGGCCGATGGAACCACCGCGTTCGGTCCGGATTTCGTCCCGCGCATCAACGAGATCGCGGCCCGCGAAGGCGGCCAGCAGTTCCGCAGGATCCACGACCTCGTGATCCGCCCGTCGCGCGATCTCGGCGTTCTCGCGAGGCAGGTGTTGTCGGCGATGCCCACGAAGTCTTCGCGCTCTCCGCTGTTGCGGTTCGCGATGCGAAGCCTCGAAGGCAGACACCGATCTGCCGAAGCCGACCTGCTCTCGTATCTGCTCTTCGACGGCGAATTTCTCGGGCCGCTCGCCGAGCTCGGTTACAATGACGCGCGCGCGCACGAGAACGAGTTCGCGGCATTCTTCTCGGACGAGCCCCTCGAAGCGGATTTCTAGCTCTATGCGTGGAGACCAACTCGCGCGTCAATGGCAGCTGATCCAGCGACTCGCCAAGAGCCGTTCCGGCGCGGCGCTGGACGATCTGGCCGAAGCTCTAGGCTGCGTGCGCCGCACCGTCTACCGCGACCTCGACGCGCTGATGTTCGCGGGCTTCCCGGTGGTCAGCGAGCGCCGTGAGGGCCGCGTCTACTACCGCTTTCTCGACACGTTTCGGCTCGGCGACGTTCCCTTTACGCCCGACGAAATTCTCGCGCTCGCCTTCAGCGAGGATCTCCTACGCACGCTCGAGGGCACGGTGTTTCACGATTCGATCCGCTCCGCGCTGCGCAAGATCCGCGCGGGACTCGGACCCGAACTCGCCAAATACCTCGCACAGCTCGCGGACGCGTTCCGAGTGCTTCCGGGGCCGCACAAGAACTACGCGGAATTTCGCGACACGATCCAAACTCTGAACGATGCGGTACTGGGTCGCCGCACGCTCCACATGCGTTACCGCACCGGCCGAACCGGATCCGTTGCGTCGCGGGATCTGGACCCCTATCGGGTCTGGTACCGCAGCGGTGGCCTCTACGTGGTGGGGCTCGACCACAAGTCGGGCGAGATCCGAACCTTCGCGGTCGATCGGATCCGCCAGCTCGAAATCAGCGACGAACATTTCGTTGTGTCGGAGGATTTCGACTTCGATCACTACATCGGCTCGTCTTTCGGCGTCATCGCCGATCGCGCCGTGCGCGTTCGAATCGTCTTCGAGCCGCGCTGGGCGAGCTACGTCGAAGAGCGAACCTGGCACGAGAGCCAGAGTTTCGAAAAATGCCCGGACGGAAAGATTCAACTCTGCATGGACGTGGGAAGCACGCCCGACCTGCGAAGCTGGATCCTATCCTTTGGTTCCGGCGCAGAGGTCCTGGAGCCAGCGGAACTCCGCGCGGAAGTCGCGCGCGAACTCGAAGACGCGCGCGTCCGCTACGAAGCCGCGACTTGAAGCCCGTCTACGCGAGTTCGTAGTCGAGCATTGCGTCGGAATCGAAGATGAAGCGACCCGCGAACGGCGTGCCGGCGATCAGCCGGGGCAACCAGATCCTGTCGTCCTGCCACATCGCTTCGTAGGGGACGCGATCCTCGTCGACCCAGATCGGAATCGCCTCCGGGGTCTCGGTGGGCGTTCCCTCGAAGTCCGTTGCTCGATAGACGTGCACGTGGATCGCGTAACCGTCCACGAACTGGAAGCGAAGTTCTCCCGCTCGCTCGAGATTCTTCGGCGTGATCCGCAACTCCTCATGGACCTCGCGAACCGCGCAAGCCTCGAGTGTCTCACCGGGCTCCGCGCGGCCGCCGGGACCGTTGAGCTTGCCCGCGCCGAGACCGCGCTTCTTGTGGATCAGCAGCAAGCGCGCGTCCCGATGCACGAAGACCAGCGTTGCCAGATCGGTCGCCTTCCAGCTCGCCCAGTCGATGTCCGAGATCCGCCGCACCAGCATCGGGTCGCAGTGTGCCACAGCGGATCTAGAAGCGGCGAACTCGCGTCCGATGCTCGACCGATTCCGGCGCTGCGCGCTCGCGCCGGCGGTCCGATGCGCGCCCCAATGGCTCGCGGCTCTGTTAGCGTGGCGCGCGACTCTGTTACCGTGGCTCGCGTCTCTGTTACCGTGGCTCGCGTCTCTGTTACCGTGGCTCGCGACTCTGTTACCGTGTCTGGACTCCTCGGAATCGCGAGTGCACGCCGTGAAGATCGGGAAGACCTGGAAGATCGCAACGTTCGCGATGCTCGCAGCGGCGATCGCTCTTTTTGCCGCGAACTTCCACACCTATCCAAACAGCCAGCAGCGCTTCGATACGGCCAGCAATGGCATCTGGATCGGACACCGTTGGTACACGGGCCGCGAGGTCCGCACGGGGGATCGGGTGTCGGAGGCCGAGATCGATGCGCTGGTGGCGCGCCTGAGGAGCGCCGGAATCCGCTACGTCTACGTCCACGCGGGACCGCTGCTCGCGGATGGATCCATCGACGATGTTGCGGACCCGTTCTTCTCGGCGCTGCGCGGCGCGTTTCCGGAAGGCGTCTTGCTCGCGTGGCTCGGTGCGCGAATCGAAACGGTCCGGCTCGAAGACGAAGAGTGGCGAAGCGCGGTGGTCGACGTCGTCGAGCGCCTCGCCCAAGAGGGCTTCGACGGCGTCCATTTCAATCTAGAACCGATTCGCGACGGACACCCGGGGTACCTCGAACTGCTCGGGCAAGTGCGCGCCCGCATGGGCGACGCCTGGACGATCAGCCAGGCGACGCCTCGCTCCGCGCCGCTTGGAATCGCCATCGGCCCGTTGCGCAGGAATTTCTGGTCGGGTGCGTTCTACCGCGCCACGATGGACATCGCGGACCAGACCGTCTTGATGGCCTACGACACGAATCTCTCGCTGCGCATCGCGTATGTGGCGTTCGTCAGGGACCAGACCCGGCGCCTCGTCCAGTGGTCGTGCGCGGCTCGGAAGCACGAAGTCCTGATCGGCATTCCCGCGTATCACGAGGTTCCCGAGTACGCGGATCCGAGCGTGGAGGACATCGAAAACGCGGCGCTCGGCGTGCGCTCGGCCCTCGAGTCGCTCTCGAAGAAGTCGGAATGTTTCCGAGGCGTCTCCATCTACGCGAACTGGGTAACGGACGCCGACGACTGGCTGCAGTTCGAACGCTCCTGGAGCCATCCGGTTTCACTGCCCGATTAGCGCCACTCAGGTGGACGGACTAGAACTCCGCTCGTACAGCATCCCGAGCTTGCGCCATTGATCCTCGGTGCGTTCCGTGATGAGCCCGAGGTTCCGCAGGTTCGGAATCATCGTGTGCATGTAGACGAGACTGTTGTTCTCGGCGAACTGGGGTGAAGCGAGCATCAGCCGCGTCATGGCCTCGGCGTCGATGTCGTATCTGGGGCCGAGCAGTCGCAGCATTTCGAGATACTGGCTCGCGTTGAGCGCCTCGAGGATCGAGAGCGACCAGTCCTCCATTTCGCAGAGCTGCTCGGGCTCGGCGTCTCGCAGCGTGCGGCGCATCGTCAACACGCCAAAAGCCGCGTGGCGCGCCTCGTCCTGCGCGACGCGCTCTAGGATCTCGCCGAGCAGCGGATTGCGACAATCCTCGCGCATCAGAGTCATGATGCCGAGCGCCATCCCCTCGAACAGCGTCTGCATCCCGAGCATCTTCATGGCGGCCGTCGGAGCCTCGAGGAGTTTGTCGAGCAAGACTTTGAGGGTGCCGCCGATCGGGTAGATGGTTCCCATCTTTCGCTGCAGGAATTTCGAGAACGCCTCGATATGGCGCGCTTCATCGACCACCTGACTCGCCGCGTACCACTTCTCGTCCATCTTGTCGCAGGCGTTCGTGAGCTGTCCGCAGATCTGCAGCGCCGCCTGCTCGCCGTGGAGAAGCTGGGACACGTGGTAGCCAATCTCGTCGAACATCGCGGCCTTCTGGGTCGCCTCGTCTTTTCCGAGCAGCTTCGCAAGCTGTGCGAGGATCGACCTTGCCGGATCAACCACCCAGTCGTCCTTGGATACCGGAATCGACCAAGGCAGATCGACCTCGGCGTTCCACTGATGGACCTTTCCCTTCTCGTAGAGCGCGCGAATCTCCGCCACTTGACTGCCGTAATCCCACGCCCAGTGAAGTGTCGTCGGGCACTCGACGTCGAGAGCGTCACGCAACTTCTTCACGACCTCGTCGTCGACGTAGTCGATCACTTCGAAGTCGCCGTAGCGTTTGCGATGTTCCTGGATCAGTTTTTCCACGAATCGATCTCCCCCGGGAGATTACCGCGTCATCAGGGGCGCACGACCTCGATCGGCCCAAGGTCCTCGAGTTGGGGCGTGAGCTCCTCCGCGGGACCGACCAGAACGATTGCCGCGCGATCCGGATGCAGCAGTTTCGTCGCGAGGCGCGCCACGTCCGCGGCCGTGACGGCGCGAATCCTCGAGCGATAGCTGTCGAGCGAGTCTTCGGGGAGACCGTGGACGTCTAGGTCGACGAGGCTGTCGAGCACCGCGTCGGTCGTTTCGATCCCGAGCGCGAAATTTCCGACCGCGAGCGCGCGCATCGCCTCGAGCTCGGTGCCCGCTGGAGGTTCGCGGCGGGCGCGCTCGAGTTCGGCGAGCACCAGATCGATCACCCGCCGAACCTCGGCGTTCCGCGTGAAAGTCGCAACCGCGAACGTTCCACCGCCGCGGCGCAGGCTGAATCCGGAGCTCACGCCGTAGGTCAGCCCCGCGTCGGCGCGCACGCTCTGCATCAAGCGCGATGAAAAACTGCTGCCCCCGATCGCGGCGCTGAGGAGGCTCGCGGCGATCCGGTCGGGATCCGAGCGCGCGATGCCTTCGTGGGCGAGGGTGATCCGGGTCTGGGCGAGATCCGGCCGGTCGACGATGAGGATGCGACGCGCCGTCGGAGTGGGTGCGGGAAGCATCGGGCCGGCCGCGGGGATTTCGCCCGCCGGCCACGCACCGAATGCGTTCCCCAAGCGTACGCGCAGCGCGGCCGCGTCGACGTCGCCGGAGACGAAGAGGATCGCGTTGTTGGGAACGAGCACCCGCGCATGGAAGTCGCGCGCGGCCGCCGCGTCGAGCGCCCCCAGCGTCTCGGGGTTGCCGGAGATCGGCAGCCCCGCGCGCAGGCCCGGATACAGCGCGGCCGCCGCGAAGCGGCGCTCCAGATAGCCGGGATCGTCGTCGGCCCGCTCGATCAGCGCGAGCAGTTCGCCGCGCGCGCGGGTCGCCTCGTCGTCGTCGAATCGGGGGCGCAGCACGACGTCGGCGAGAATCTCGCTGAGGCGATCGAAATCCCGCGTCAAACCCCAGAGCTGGACCCTGACGGAATCCCAGTCCGCGCGCACGTTGAGCACCGACCCGAGCGCCTCGATCGCCGACGCCAGCGCGAGCGAATCGAGATCGCCCGCACCGCGCTTCATCAACTCGGCGGTAAAGCTCGCGAGGCCGGCCCGATCCGGCTCCTCGGAGGCGGCTCCGCGTCGAAAGCTGATCCCGAGCGAAACCCGGGGCAGGCGATGGTCTTCGAGAACGATCAGCGACAGCCCGTTGTCGAGTTCGAAGCGATGCAAGCTGCCGGACTTGACGACCGGCGAATCTACGACGGGAGGCGGCGGCTGATCCCAGATCGGCGTGTTGAAGGAGCCCGCACAGGCGACCAGCAACGCGAGCGACGCGAGCCCGGCGAGCCCGGCGAGCCCGGCGAGCGAGCTGAGCCCGGCGAGCCGTGCGCGCCCCGCGAGCCGCGGGCAGCCTGCGATCTCCGCGAGTTTTGTGCGCCCGCCGAGGCCCGTGGGTCTTGCGGGCGCGCTCACAGACCGCTCGCCTCGGCTGCAATTTTATCCGGCGCCGGCACCACCTGGACGACGCTACGCGCGTCCTCGCCCAAGTAGGTTCGCGCGACGCGCTGCACGTCGACCGCTTCGACCGCCTGGATGGCCGCGAGCCGCTCCTCGAGCGGGCGAATCGCTCCGAGAGTCGTCACGTCGTAGCCGATCCGGCTCGCGATGTCCGCGTTGGTGGTCAGCTCGTGGATCATCGCCACCTCGAGCTGTCGCTTGACCTTGTCGAGTTCTTCAGCCGTGACGGGCTCGTCGCGCAGTCGGGCGATCTCTTCGAGCAGCGATTGCTCGACGCGATCGATGTTCGCATCGTGGCGCACACTCGCGTAGGCGCCAAACAGGCCCGCCCCAGCCATCGGTGAATTCACGCTGTGCGCCGACAAGGCGATTTGTTCTTCGTGGATCAGGCGCCGATAGATCCGACTCGAGCGGCCCCCCGACAGGATTTCACCGGCCACGTCGAGCGCCTCGGAGTCCGGGTGGCCCGCGGCCGGCGTATGCCAGGCGATCGCGAGCACGGGTGAACTCACGTCGAAGAAAATCTGCGCGCGCCGAACACCGCTCTGGGGCGGCTCGCGGGTGAGATAGCGCGGAATCGCTGGCGCGGGCTTCAGCGCGCCGAAACTCTCGCGGATCTGCTCGAGCGCGGCGTCGCTGTCGAAGTCCCCGACGATCGCGATCACGATGTTGTTGGGCACGTAGAACGTCGCGAAGAATTCCCGGCAGTCTTCGACCGTGGTCGTCTCGATGTCGCTGCGCCAACCGATGACGGGCCAGCGATAGGGGAGCGCCTGGAAGGTCAGCGCAAACAAGGCCTCGCGCGCGCGACCGCCAGGCTGATCTTCGGTCCGCATGCGCCGCTCTTCGAGCACCACCTCTCGCTCACTCACGAGCGTCTGCTCCGAAATGTCGAGATTGGCGAGCCGCTCGGCCTCGAGCGCGATCACGAGCGGGAGTGCCTCGGAGGGGATTTCGGTCGTGTAGACGGTCACGTCCGGCGTCGTGTAGGCGTTGGTCTCCCCGCCCCGCGACTGGATGAGCTGGCCGTGCTTCTCGGGCGCGATGTTCTTCGAACCCTTGAACATCATGTGCTCGAACAGGTGCGCGAGGCCCGTGACCCGGGCTTCGTCGCGGGATCCCACCCGGACCCACATCTGGAACGCGACGACGGGAGTGGTGGGGTCTTCGAGCGAGAGAACGACCAGGCCGTTGTCGAGCGTGGTCTGTCGCGCGCGGAGCGCCGAGTCGTCGATCTCGGGAGTTGCGAGACTCTCGCTCACCCCGAGCAGAGCGCTAAATGCAATCCATGAAGAGACCAACCACCCGCGGGCGCGCATGGCGGGGTACAGTATCCGCAGTGGTCTTGGGTGTCGACCGTCGATCCCGCAGCGAGACGCTGCATTCGATCCATCGCGCGAAGACTCGCAGAGGCGGCGCCGAGGCAGCTCGAACGAGAGCAGGCCCAAACGAAAACGAGGCAAGCGATATCGGGTGTAGCGGCGATCGGAATCGCCTGCGAGCACGCGCCGATCGCGAAGGAACCGTTGACGATGCCGAGTCGACGCAAGGACTCCCTGGTCTACTCCAGCGCGAGCGGCCGCAAATGTCCCCTCTGCGAAAAGCCGATCGCCGGCTGCATCTGTCGCGCAAATCCGCGCGCAGATCGCGGGGATGGGATCATTCGGATCCGGCGCGAAGTCAAAGGTCGGCGCGGCAAGACGGTCACGACGATCTCCGGCATTCCGCTACCCGATGACGCGCTGCGCGCACTCGCTGGCGACCTCAAGCGAAGCTGTGGGACCGGGGGCTCCGCGAAGGACGGCGTGATCGAGATCCAGGGCGATCACCGCGATGCGCTCGCGGAATCCCTGCGCGAGAAGGGCTACACGGTCAAACTCGCGGGCGGCTGATTCGGCGACCGGAACAGCAGCGTGCTCGAACTCCGATCGCCGTCAGCCCATGCTCCGATCGCGGTGGCTCCTCGCTCCGATCGCCGTCAGTCTTCGCGGCAGAGCGCGAACCAGCTACCGAGATCCTTGCCCTTGCGGGCCGCCGAGCCGACCGTGACGTGTTCGGAAACACCGCGCAGCGTGTCGAACAAGCAGCCGTAGACGAAGCGCGAAACGCCGCGCTCGTTGCGGCGAGCGGGCGGCCAGCTGTGGGGGTGTTGGGTCGGCACGCGGCCGTAGTCGATCAGGACTTCCGGCCGCTCTTCCGCAGCGCGAGCGATGAAATATCCCGGTCCCGTGATGGAAGCCAGCGCCTGGAAATTGAACCCATACAGCTCCGCGACGGATTCGCGGTCCTCACGACGAGGTCGACACAAGCGCTTTTCGAAGTGCGTGAACACGGGCAGGCTGTTCTTTCCGTGGTGTCGCACGGTCTCGAAATCCGCGAATGCCGCCGGAACCAGATCTTCGAGCGTCACCGCCTTGAATCCGTCGGAACCCGCGTAGAGCCGGCCCAGCTCCGCGCGGCCAAGTGAACGGATCGCGGCGACGCGCGCTGCGTGGCTCAGATCGTCGAGAAAACGCCGGATGGACTCCAGCCCGACGGGCTGCTGCCGAATCAGCAGACGCAGATCCGAGGCGGGGCTCGCACTGGTTGTGGACTGCATGTTTCGCCTCCGACGCTCCGATCCAATTCGGCCGCGTATTCGTAGCAAGCTGCCCCAGCGGATTCACCGCGCGGCCCGGACGGCACCGGCGTCTTCGTGTGGAATCGCCCGCACGATCCGGCGCTCGGATTCGACGCAAGCCACGTCGGGAAAGGCGTCTACTCGCGCAAACGGTCTGTCTAGCTTGGGTGCTTTTCGCTAGCCTGCCGCGTGCGAGCACCCGCGCAAGAAAAGGTCGGTGCGCGCCCGACGCCAATCACCCCATCATCCAAGAGGCGACCCCCATGGCCGAGACCGCTCAGCTCCGGATTGGCGACAAGATCCTCGAACTGCCGATCATCGAAGGCAGCGAGGGCGAGCGGGCCATCGACATCTCCAAATTGCGCAGCGATGCGGGAGTCATCACGCTCGATCCAGGCTACGCGAATACGGGATCGTGCAAGAGCGCGATCACGTTCATCGACGGCGACCGGGGAATCCTGCGCTATCGGGGCATTCCGATCGAAGAACTCGCCTCGAACAGCAACTTCCTCGAGGTCGCCTATCTGCCGATCTACGGCCACCTGCCGAGCATGAGCGAATTCAACGCGTTTACCCACTCGATCACCTTCCACACGATGATCCACGAGGATTTCAAGCGCTTCTTCGGCGCGATGCCGAAGGACGCGCATCCGATGGCGGCGTGCTCGGCGGCGATCGGTGCGCTCGCCACGTTCTATTCGGATTCTCTCGACCCGCGCGATCCGCGCCAGGTCGAGATATCCGTCCATCGGCTGATCGCCAAGCTTCCGACGATGGCCGCCTACTCGTACAAACATTCGATCGGCCAACCATTCATGTATCCGCGCAACGATCTCGATTACGTGGGAAATTTTCTCTACATGCTGTTTGGAACACCCTGCGAGTCGTACGAAGTCGATCCGGTCATCAAGAAGGCGATCCACCTGCTGCTGATCCTCCACGCCGATCACGAGCAGAACTGCTCGACCAGCACCGTTCGTATGGTCGGTTCGTCGATGGTGAATCTCTTCAGTTCCATTTCCGCGGGAATCCAGGCTCTCTGGGGGCCGAGTCACGGCGGCGCCAACCAGGAAGTGATCGAAATGCTCGCCGCGATCCGCGATCAGGGCCTCAGCGCCAAGGAGTTCGTCGAGAGGGCCAAGCGCGGCGACGATACGACGCGCCTGATGGGATTCGGACACCGCGTCTACAAGAATTTCGATCCGCGCATGAAGATCATCAAGAAGGCGTGCTCGGACGTGCTGCAGAAACTCGGCGTGCGGACGAAGCTGCTCGAGATTGCGATGGAGCTGGAAGAGATCGCGCTGCAGGACGAATACTTCGTCTCGCGCAAACTGTATCCGAATGTCGACTTCTACTCGGGCGTGATCTACAACGCAATCGGAACGCCGTCCAACCTGTTTACGGCGCTCTTTGCGCTCGGCCGCCTGCCGGGTTGGATCGCGCAGTGGATGGAGCTGCACTCGGATCCGCAGTTCAAGATCGGGCGGCCGCGACAGATCTACACCGGCCCGACCGAGACCCACTACACCCCGATCGAAAACCGCTGATCGGATCCGGCTACCCGGATGCAGACGAACTCGACCGATTTTTGCTGGGTCGACGGCGCGTTGCTGCCCAGCGACCAGGCCGTCGTGCGCGCGGACGACAGCGCGTTTTGCGAAGGACGCGGCTGTTATTCGAGCGTTCGAATCGCGGCTGGACGCCCGCGCTTTGCAGATCGACACGTCGAGCGGCTCCAGCAGGGCGCGAAGGCCTTGCGACTCGGCGAGCTTGCTGCGCGGACGATTCGGCGCGCGCTCGAGGAACTCGCCGCAGCCGCCCTCCCGGCGGGTGAAGGCGTGATCCGGCTGCAGGTCAGCCGCGACGCAAGCGCTGCCATCCACGTCGTCGGTGTTGCGCGCCAGCTCGGAATCGACCCCGCCGAGTGGTCGGCGATCGTCGTCGCGCTGCCCCACGACGGCAGAACGCTCGCCGGCGGGCGCAAAGTCACGAGTCGGCTGACGCTCTCGCTCGCCGCGGACGACGCGATCGCGGCCGGGGCCGACGAGGCCGTCCTGCTCGACGCGAGCGGCAATCTGGTCGAGGGCGCCCGCACCAATCTATTCGTCGCGACCCGAAGCGGCGCGCTTCGGACGCCGCCCACCGCTAGCGGTGCGGTCGAGGGCATCGCGCGGAGCGTCGCCCTCGAGCGGATCGCCGAAATCGAAGAGCGCGATATCGCGAGGCTGGAACTGCTCGACGCCGCGGAACTCATCGCCGTCAACAGCGTGCGCGGAGCCCGCCCGATCACCCGGCTCGACGGCCGAAAGGTCGGAAACGGGCGGCCGGGACCCTGGTTGGCGCGCCTCGCGGAGGCGCTCGAAGCGGATGCGTGAGCACGTGCTGATCTCGGGCGGCACGGGGCTGATTGGCGGCCGACTCGTCGAATCGCTGCGCGCGTCGGGTGTGGCGGTCCGAATCTTGTCGCGCTCGGCCGCCGCGGACCAATCCACTGCCGATCGCGCCGTCGAGAGACTTCGCTGGGACGGCGTGCATCTCCCCGACGGCGCGCTGCGCGGCTGCTCGACGCTGGTCCACCTCGCGGGCGAGCCGGTCTTCGGCGGCCCGCCCACAGCGGCGCGCCGGCGCAGCATCGCGAGCAGCCGCATCGACTCGACGCGATCGATCGCCGAAGCGCTCCGAAATGCGCCGGCCGCCGATCGCCCCGCGGTCTTCGTCTGTGCATCCGCGGTCGGCTTCTATGGATCGCGCGGTGAAGAAGTGCTCGCCGAGTCCGCGGGCGCGGGACAAAGCTTCCTCTCCGATGTCTGCCAGCAGTGGGAGGCGGCCGCGGCGACGGCCGCCAACGCGCTGCGGGTCGTAGCGCTGCGCACGGGGATCGTGTTGGCGCGCGGCGGCGGCGCGCTCCCGCTCATGGCCCTGCCCTTTCGCTTTGGCCTCGGCGGGCGCTTCGGCGACGGCAGGCAGTGGGTTCCGTGGATCCAGATCGACGACGCGGTCGCGCTGATCCGTCACGTCATGCGGGACGACTCCGTGCACGGCGCGGTCAACGTCGTTGCCCCGCACCCGGTGCGCAACGTTGAACTCAGCCGCGCGATCGCGCAGGCGTTGCACCGACCGGCTCTTCTGCCGGTGCCGGCGTTCGCCTTGCGGCTCGCGCTCGGAAGTCTCAGCGACGAAATGCTCGGGAGTCGCCGCTGCGTGCCGAAGCGCATGCTCGACGCGGGATTCGCGTTTTCACACCGCGAGATCGAGAGCGCGCTCGGCGTCGAACTCGCGAGTCGCGCATGAGGGCCGGTCTGGAGGGGCTGCGCGCAAACTAGCCGGGCTCGCGCGATCGGAAGATCTGGCGCGTAGCTCGAGCTGGCAGCGCTAGTGGCCGCTCTCGGCGGGCGCGAACAGGCTCGGGAGAATCGCCTTGAGGGTCAGACCCTCCTTCCCGGGCGCCACTTCGAAATACGCGAGCCCGATGGAGGGGGCCTCGGCGGTCGCAAAGCGCTCGCCGAAGTCTTCGATGACGCGTTCCATGATCTCTCGCGCGCGCGGCTCGTCGACGTCTGCGAGGAAAAGCACCGCCCGATTGCGGGTCATGCGGAAGATCGCGTCGTCGACCCGAAGCGCGCTGGCCACGAAGTCGACCACCTCGGGAAAGATCAGGTCGCCATCGGCGCTCGACATCCCGACCACCACCGACTTGAGCCGATGCTCGCCGGCGAGGTTCACGACCTTGTCGAGAAGGTCCCGCAATTTGCGCGGATCGTCGTTTCGAGACCCATCGAGAGGCATGGCCGTCATGATGCCGGGGATATCGACGAAACGCGATCCGACCTGAAGCCCAGAGCTGCGGACCGCACGCGTTGTTCGACCCCGGCCCATCGCCTACGGTTGGCGCCCCGTTCGAGAGATGCCATGCGCAAGACTTTCCAGACCGCAAGCGGCCGCACCACTACCGCCGGTCGGGGCGATGCGCGACTCGCGCTCGGCTTTCAGCTGCTCGTAGCTCTCACACTCGGCCTGATCGCACTCGGCTCGCTGGTGCGTGCGAACGATGCCGGGCTCGCGTGCCCGGATTGGCCGCTCTGCTACGGCGAGTGGATCCCGTCGATCGACCTCCGGGTCGGATTCGAATGGTCCCACCGCGTGCTCGCGGGCGCTGTCGCGCTGATCTTCGCGACCCTCGCCCGATTTGCGTGGCGGAGCTCGCGCCGCTGCCGCTGGATCACCGCGCTGCTCTCCGTCGCCTCGCTGCTGCTCGCGATCCAGATCATTCTCGGAGCGCTCACGGTCTGGCTCCAGCTTGCACCGTGGACCGTCTCCGCGCACCTGATCACCGGCAACGCCTTCGCGTCGACGGCGCTCTTGCTCGCACTCGCATTCCGACCGCGCGCGGATGCTGCGCTCGAACACCCAGCTGTGTCGATATTGAGTCGACGCTGGATCACGGCGGCTGCCGGACTGTTGTTGTTTCAACTGGGGACCGGCGGCCTGGTGTCGTCTCAGTACGCGGGCATGGCGTGCCCCGAATGGCCGACCTGCAACGGCGGCGTCTGGTGGCCGAGCTGGGGGGGCGGCGTGGGAATCCACCTCCTGCATCGGCTCACCGCATATGCGCTGATCGGCTGTCTCGGCGCAGCTGCACTCAGCGCACGGCGGGATCGGCGGTTGCGTCGCACGACCGCGCTCGCGCTCGGGATCGGGATCCTGCAGGCCTGCGTGGGCGTTGCGAACGTGCTGAGCGGCATCCCCGCCGCGCTGACCGGCCTGCACACGGCGGTCGCCGCCGGGCTCACGCTGACGCTGGTGTACGGCTTGCGCGCGGCCTGGTCGGCGCGCGGAGAACGCGAGTGCTGCTCGGATACGCGTTGAGCGCGAACCGCTCGGATTGTCCGAAATTCGAGTGGGGTGCTAAACAGGTCCCGATTTCGATGGAGTGAACATGCGGTCGTATCAGGTCTTTGGCGCGATGGCTCCGGATCACGCGATTTCCGTCATGAGCGAACTCTCCAAAAAGGCTCCCCAGGTCTACCAGCAGGCGCTCATCGCGGCGAGCGCATCGATGAACGCGCGCCCCGTTTATCTCCAGCGACAGCCATTCGAGAAGCAGGTCCAGGTCGTGCGGCGCGCTCTCGCGCGCGTCGCCGCGAACGCAGTCGCGGAAGAAATCCTCGCCGTCTATTTTCTCGAGTGCCGCAAGGAACTCTTGATTGAATGGCTCGATGTGCTCGGAATCGAACACGAAGACGGCATCCTCGAACAAGACTCACCCGCCGCGCCGAAGAAGGCCCAGCTGCGCAAGGCGCACGACTCTTTCCGAGGGGTCGACGACGACGCCGACCGGCCCCTGCTGCTGAACGCGTTCGCGGCCCAGAGCGCGATCGATTGGCCCGACCTCGAGGCGCTTCTCGGAAAATGAGACGAAACGCCCGGTGTTGGCGCGCCCGCGCGCGCGTCCCGTGCGTCCGCGCGAGACAGGCACGCGCCGTGCACCGAACGACCAGCCGATCCGGGCGCCGCCATCGGCGAGCAGCGCGCCGCGTCGACCCCTGGCGCTCGAACGAGCAGCGGCTAGCCTGACGACCCGCTCGAAAACCGCAACAGAAGGAGGAAAGACACCGATGGCTCTGATCCAAAATCCTCTCAGCGTTTCTCGCGCCGGAATGTTTTTCGCGCTTGGCTTGGCGCTCTGGTTCGCGCCGATGCGCGCCACCGCGGAACACCATGCGGAAGGCCAGGCGGAACACCAAGCGGAAGGCCAGGCAGCCGCAGCAAACGCGCCGGACGCAGCCGTCGCAATCGCGCCGGACGCCGCAATCGCAGCCATCGATGCGTTCATCGCCGAAGAACACGTCGACAAGACTCAAGCGGACTGGAAGTCGACGCTCGAAAAGCCGCCGAAGGTCGAGTTCACGGCCGCTAAGAATTACTTCTGGAATCTCCAGACCAACAAGGGGAAGATCAAGATCAAGCTGATGCCCGAGGTCGCGCCGATGCACGTATCGAGCACGATCTACCTCACGCGTCTGGGGTTCTACGACGGCACGATCTTCCACCGCGTGATCCCGCGATTCATGGCCCAGGGCGGCGACCCGACCGGGACCGGTCGCAGCGGACCGGGCTACAAGTACGCGGGCGAGTTCGATGCGAGCGTGAAGCACGACAAGCCGGGCCTGCTCAGCATGGCGAATGCAGGCCCGGGCACCGACGGCAGCCAATTCTTCATCACCTTCGTCAAGACGCCCAACCTCGACGGGAAACACACCCTCTTCGGCCGCGTCGTCGAAGGCATGGACACGGTCGGAGAGCTCGAAAAAGCCGGCACCCCAAGCGGGAAGACCAAAGAGAAGCTCGAGATCGAAACGGCGACGATCAGCGTCGAGTGAACCGCGGTTGCTGCTCCGGGCCGGCAGAGTGATCGCGGCACTCGCGCGGGTCTCACCGGTCGCAATCGCGGCACTCGCGCTGGCCCCGCCGCTCCTCGCGCACTCCGCGGAGTCGAGCGCCATCACGCTGCCGACACCGGGCAGCGAGCCCTGGCAACCCCTCGTGTTTCGCGGCATCGCGAAACACACGCGATATACCCTCGAGTCCGTCGAGGGTTCGCAAATCGTCAAAGCGGCGAGTGACTGCGGAGCTTCGGGCCTCGTACTGCCCCTTGAGGGGATCGACCTCGATCGGACGCCGCTTCTGAGTTGGCGTTGGCGCGTCGATCGGGGTCTCGAGCTGGCCGACGAGCAGACGCAAGGGGGTGACGATTTTGCGGCGCGCGTCTACGTGCTGTTTGCGCTCGACCCCGCGCGCACATCCGCGCTGCAGCGCCTGCGCGGCCGGCTTGCAAAACTCATCTACGGCGAGGACCTTCCGGGCAGTGCGCTCAACTTCGTCTGGACGAGCCGGCTCGCAGCCGGCTCGCAGTGGGACAATCCGTTCGAAGCGAGCGCGAAGATGATCGCACTCGCACAGGGCGCGCACGCGGGCTGGCGCACGGAAACGGTCGACCTGGCCGCTCGCTATCGAGAACATCTGGGTGCAGCGATCCCGCCACTGCTCGGGCTCGCGATCATGAGCGACTCGGACAATTCGTGCCAGCGCACCGAAGCCCGCTTCGCGGATTTCCGGTTTTCGAACCGCTCCGAGGTCGACCGATCCGATGCCGAATGAACTCGCGATCGACGAGCCCAGCGCGCAACGCGCATTTTCCGAGACGCTGAAACGCCGCGGCCTCGCTGCGCTGACCCGGTATCGCGTTGCGACGCTTCAGGTCAATGTGGGCTGGCGCTGCGACCTCGCGTGCACGCATTGCCACGTCGAGGCGGGGCCGACGCGAAGCGAAATGATGGATCGAAAGACGGCAGATCGGATCTTGAGGCTTTTGCGCGGCAGCCCGAACGTCACGAGCGTCGACCTCACGGGCGGCGCCCCCGAACTCAACGCGCAGTTTCGCCATCTCGTGGAGGGTGCGCGCGCACTCGGGCTCGAGGTGATCGATCGCTGCAACCTCACGGTCCTGCTCGAACCGGGTCAGGAAGACACCGCCGACTTTCTCGCCCAGCACCGGATCCAGATCGTCGCATCACTTCCGTGTTACACCAGTGTAACCGTGGACGCGCAGCGGGGTCGCCACGTGTTCGAGCGCTGCATCGAAGCGCTGCACAAACTCGGTCGCCTCGGTTACGGGCGACCGGGCTCGCCGCTGAAGCTCGACCTCGTCTACAACCCACCGGGCGCGTCTCTGCCTCCGCCCCAGGCGGGACTCGAGGCGAGCTATCGAACGGAGTTGAGGGAGCGCTTCGGAATCGAGTTTCGCCGGCTGCTGGCGATCACCAACATGCCGATCCGGCGATTCGCGCGCGCACTCGAGCGGGAGGGGAAAGCGGAGGCCTACATGGCGCTGCTGGTCGCCCACTTCAATCCCGAGACGGTCCCTGAACTGATGTGTCGATCTCTCGTGTCGGTCGGTTACGACGGACGCCTCTACGACTGCGACTTCAATCAGATGCTCGAGCTTCCGCTCGGCGACAAGGCGCGCACGATCTGGGAGATTTCCAACCTCGATCAGCTCGAGGGTGATTCCATCGCGACCGCGACGCACTGCTTCGGCTGCACGGCGGGCGCGGGATCGAGCTGCGGCGGAAGCCTTCTCTGAACGAAGAGGCCGCGCACCTGCGGTATTCGAGCCCTCGCCAGCGGATGGTATTCGCGCCCTCGCCAGCGGATGGTATTCGAGCTCTAGCGAGCGGATGGTATTCGAGCCCTCGCCAGCGGATGGTATTCGAGCCCTAGCGAGCGGAGGAGGGACTGTGGTTTCCGGAAACTCGAAACGACCCGCGCTCAAGATCGCCGCGGCGGCGATCGGGCTCGGCGCGCTCGTCGTTCTGGGAAAGCTTGCGGGGGGCTCGATCGAAGCCTTCGCGCACTGGGTGGACGGCCTCGGATTCTGGGGCCCCGCCGTGTTCGTGCTCGGCTACGCGACCGCGGTGGTGGCGTTCGTCCCGGCATCGCTGCTCACGTTGGGTGCGGGTGCGATCTTCGGCATCGTTCACGGCGCAACCTATGTCTTCGTCGCCGCCACGCTCGGCGCGAGTCTCGCGTTTCTCGTGTCACGGTATTTCGCGCGCTCCGCGATCGAAAAGAAGATCCAGGGCAAGCCGAAGTTCGCCGCGATCGATCGCGCCGTTTCGGAAGAAGGACTCAAGATCGTCTTCCTGCTGCGCCTCACGCCGGCCGTTCCATTCAACCTGTTGAACTACGCGCTCGGCCTCACGCGGGTTCGCTTCGTCGATTACCTGATCGCCTGCGTCGGCATGATCCCTGGAACGCTGCTCTACGTGTACTCGGGCAAACTCGCGGGCGACGTGGCAGCCCTCGCGGGCGAGTCCGCGCTCGCCAAGGGCTGGGGATACTACAGCCTGCTCGCACTCGGCTTGGCGGCAAGCCTCGCGTTGACGATCGTCGTGGCCCGAATCGCGCGCCGCGCACTCGCCGACGCAACGGCTGAGCCCGACACCCGCGCGGCGAGCCGCATCGCACCGGCGAGAAACCAACGATGAACGCGCCGATTAGCGTTCGACCCGCCGATGCCCACGACGAGCAGCGGGTCGCCAACGTCCACCCCGCGGATTGGAAGAATCCGAACCCCGAAGGCCGCTACAACCTCGTCGTCATCGGCGCGGGTTCGGCGGGACTCGTCACCGCCGCGATCGCAGCGGGACTCGGGGCGCGGGTCGCCCTCGTCGAGCGCCACCTGATGGGCGGCGATTGCCTCAACGTCGGATGCGTGCCCTCGAAGAGTCTGATCCGAGCCGCGCGCTCGCTCGAGGAAGTCCGCCGGGCCGCAGCCTCGGGGTCGCCTGCTGCGCGCGCGACCCAGGCGGATTTTCAAGCGGCCATGCAGCGAATGCGCCGCATCCGCGCGCGGATCAGCCGCGAGGATTCCGCGCGCCGCTATCGCGACGAGCTCGGCGTCGACGTCTTTTTCGGCAATGCGCGCTTCGCCGGCTCGGATCTCGTCGAGGTGGACGGCGTGCCGCTTCGCTTCAAGAAGGCCGTGATCGCGGCCGGAGCGCGCGCGGCGATTCCTGCGATCGAGGGCCTCGAGCAGGCCGGCTACCTGACTCACGAAACGGTTTTCGAAATCAGCGAGCGGCCCGATCGACTGGGCGTGATCGGAAGTGGCCCGGTCGGAGTGGAACTCGCGCAGGCCTTCCGACGCCTGGGCTGCGAGGTCAGCGTCATCGGCCGCGCCGCGCAGCTGTTGCCGCGCGAGGATGCCGACGCGGCGAAGATCCTGCATGCGCAATTCGAGCGCGAGAACATCGACACGCGGCTCGGCTGCGCGGTGCGACGCGTCGAGAGCCTCGACGGCGCCAAGCGCATTCACCTGACCAGCGCGCACGGCGAGCCAAAGCACGTGGACGTGGATGCGATCCTCGTGGCCGTGGGGCGCGCTCCCAACGTGGAGGGATTGAATCTCGAAGCGGTCGGCGTCGATTACGACGCGCGGCGGGGCGTGCACGTCAACGACTACCTCCAGACCCGCAATCCGCGGATCTACGCGGCGGGCGACATCGCGATGAGCTGGCAGTTCACCCACGCCGCCGATGCCGCCGCACAGATCGTCGTCAAGAACGCGCTCCTGCTGCGCGTCTGGAAGCTGGGCTCGCTCGTCATGCCCTGGTGCACCTTCACGGACCCCGAAGTCGCGCACGTCGGCCTCTACGAACGCGAGGCCGCCGAACGCGGCATTCGACTCACGACTTTCGAGGTGCCGCTTCGCGAGGTGAATCGCGCGGTCACCGACGGTGAAGAGGAGGGCTTCGTCAAAGTCCACGTCAAACGGGGGAGTGACGAGATCCTGGGCGCTACGATCGTCGCGTCGCACGCGGGTGAGATGATCAGCGAGCTCACGCTCGCGATGGCAAACGGACTCGGCCTCGGCGCGATCCTGAAAACCATCCACCCCTACCCCACCCAGGCCGAGGCCCTGAAGCGGGCCGCGGGCGCCTACACGCGCAGCCGAGCGACGCCGCGGCTGGCCAAGATGCTCGAGTGCTGGATGGCGCTGCGCCGCTGAGGCGAGCGCCGCGGGTGCAGCATTCCCGCGCGATCGGGGCTCGGCGAGGCGCGTCCGATCCGGGTAGACTCGGGCGCGAAACGCGATCCCCCTCTACGAGACAGCAAAGCGAGGTGTCCGCGATGGCCGGCAGCAACATTTTCGAAGATGCGGTTTCACGGGTCGAGCGATTTGGCGAAACCGCCGGTGTCGCGCCCGAAGTCATCGACGCGCTGCGGCAACCCAAGGCCGTCCTGACCGCGGATCTTCCGGTGCGTATGGACGACGGCTCCACGCGCCACTTTCTCGGCTACCGCTGCCGCTACAACGACGCCCTCGGGCCCACCAAGGGCGGCATCCGCTTCCACCCGGACGTCAGCCTGGAAGAAGTCAAGGCCCTCGCGCTCTGGATGAGCATCAAATGCGCGGTCGTCGGCATCCCCTATGGGGGAGCCAAGGGCGGCGTGGTCGTCCATCCCAAGGAACTCAGCCTGCTCGAACTCGAGCGACTCTCGCGCGCGTATATGCGAGCGATGGCCAACTTCGTGGGACCGATGGTCGACATTCCCGCGCCGGACGTCTACACCAACGCGCGCATCATGGGCTGGATGGCGGACGAGTACGAAACCATCACGCGCACGAAGGCACCGGCGGTGATCACCGGCAAACCGATCGCGCTGGGGGGCAGCCTCGGCCGAGACGAAGCGACCGGGCGCGGCGCGTTCATCACGATCCAGCAGTTCGCGAAGCGAAAGGGACTCGATCCCACGCATACGCGCGTCGCGATCCAGGGATTCGGCAATGCCGGCTATCACGTCGCCCGCCTGCTGGACGAGGCCGGTTACCCGATCGTCGCCGTGAGCGACTCGAAGGGCGGGATCTACTGCGATGCCGGCTTCAACATCGAAAGCCTGTTCCAGAACAAGCAGAATGCGCGCAAGCTCGAGGGCGTCTACTGCGACGGCTCCATCTGCGAGCTCGTCGAACATCAGAGCATCTCGAACCAGGAACTGCTCGAGCTCGATGTCGACCTGCTGATTCCCGCCGCGCTCGAGGCCGTGATCACGCCCGAAAACGTCGACCGCATCAAGGCGCCCCTGATCGCCGAGGTCGCCAACGGACCGATCGTGAGCGAGGTCGATGAGATACTCCAGCAGCGCGGCACGATCGTGCTGCCGGACGTGTTGACGAACGCGGGCGGCGTCACCGTGAGCTACTTCGAGTGGGTGCAGAACCTGCAGGGCTACGCGTGGACACTCGAAGAAGTGCGAGCGCGCCTGCACGACGTCTTGTCGCGCGCGTTCGACGACATCTGGACGATCTACGAAAAGGAAGGCAGTTCGATCCGACAAGCGGCCTACACGGTCGCGCTTCGGCGCATCGCGCAGGCGATCGAGTCGCACGGAACGCGCGCTTTCTTCAACGGCCGCTGAACGCGGAGGAGGCCACCGTGTCACTCTTGCGCTTCCTCGGACTCGGTGCTGGATCCGGCAAGAATCAAGACACCGGAGACACCGAATCCGTCCGCCGAATCGCCACCCAGCTCGAGCGGCTCGATGCAACTCGCGCGAAATACCTCGCCGCGTTCGCCTACGTGCTTGCGCGAATCGCGAACGCAGATCTCGAAATCGACAGCACCGAAACTTCGGAGATGGAGCGTTCGCTGGCCGCGATCTCGGACCTGTCAAAGAGCGAGATCGCGCTCGTGGTGGAAATCGCCAAATCTCAAGCGCGACTGCTCGGCGGCACCGAGAATTACGTGGTGACCCGCGAATACCGCAAGGTCTCCACACCCGAACAGCGAGGCCAATTGTTGCAGTGCCTCTACGCGGTCGCCGCCGCCGATGGAACGATCTCGAGCATCGAGAGCTCCGAGCTCGTCGCCATCGCCGAAGAACTGGGCTTCACCCGAGCCGAAGCCAACGCCCTGAAAACCCAATACCGAGCCCAACTCTCCGTCCTCCAGTCCAAGGCCTGATCGCCAACCAAGCCAGGCGGCGCCCGCGAGTTGAACCACACTCCAACCAGTCAGGTACGTATTGAGGCGTGCGGGTCGCGCGGGTCCGAGAGGGAGGGGCCATCGGGCTCTAACACCATGTCGCCCGATGGCCCCTCCCTCTCGGACCCGGCGGCTGGTTTATCAGGGGGGCGTCGGCGGGCGCATGGTGGGCTTTCTTGAATTCGAAGAAAACTTTTGCAAGGAGCGGGAGACGGGAGGGAATCGGCGGGGAAGAAGCGCGGGACGAGCGGCTCGAAGATGGGAAACGTTCACTTGAAGTGGGCGTTCTCGGAGGCGGCGGTGCTCTTCGTGCGCCACAGCGCTCAGGGCAAGAAGATGCTCGCCCGGCTCGAGCAGCGCGTCGGCAAGGGCAAGGCCTTGAGCACCCTCGCCCACAAGCTCGGGCGTGCGGCGTATTTCATGCTCGCGCGCGAGAAGGCGTTCGACGTGCAGCGCTTTGCAACGACGGCGAACTGAGGATGTGTGTGGACGGCGCGCGATCTAGATGGACGGTTCTCTGCCGCGGCGCGAGTGCCACAGAGCGAGGATCTCAATGTGGCCGGCTTCCGCGTTGACTTGGCAGTAGAGGTAGTAACCAGTCCGGCTCAGAAGGAGGCGGCGAATGCCCTCCTTATTCGCGTTGAGGGCGTGCGCCCCGATCCCTGGTTGGGCCGCCACGAGTTCGAAGGCTCGCTCGAGGTCGTCGGGGAGGGCCAACAGGGCTGCCGGACGATTTGCTCGCCACCATGCCGAGGCTCGCCGGATCTCTGCCGCGGCGCGGGGCGTCGGCTTGACGGAGAGACGTGCAGGCAAGGCTTACTGACGAAGCTCCCGGAGCAGGGCGTCCGCATCGACGAACTCCCCACATGCCGCCTGCTTGAGAGACTCTTCGAGAGCAACCTCCTCGTCGGGGGTCAGCGTGAAGGTCTCGTCGGGCTCGGGAACCAGCACGGTGACGGTCGCTCCTTCCTCTAGGGAATCACCGTCGAGCTCCAGCTTACCTCGGATCACCTTGCCGGTTGCGATGCGCATAAACGCAAGCTTAGCGCATCGCACCCCGGGCAGTCTCCGGACCGCGCCGTCCAACGTTGTGGATAACCCGCGCGACCGGACGGACCGGCGGGTACATCCGCTTGTTAGGCGTTCAGCGGGTACAAAAACTTTTGCTAGGAGCGGGAGACGGGAGGGGATCACGCGACATGGGCTTTGAGCGGGATCCCCTCCCGTCTCCCGCTCCCAATGACCGTC
>CAZBSV010000052.1:0-7779 GCA_964494795.1 uncultured Spirochaetales bacterium
GAAAACATTGGCAAGGAGCGGGAGACGGGAGGGGATCCCGCGACATGGGCTTTGAGCGGGATCCCCTCCCGTCTCCCGCGCCTTGAGACCCTCGCGTCTCCCGCTCCTTCAGACAGTCGCCGCCCATTCGTCGCGCGCAACTGATCCGTTCGATCGACTTGAATCGAGGTGGTTGCGCGCGGGATCGAGGGGGAGGGGCCATCGGGCTCAAACACCATGTCGCCCGGTGGCCCCTCCCCCTCGATCCCGATGGGCTGGATGATGAAGTGCGTTCTGCCGCGTGCCCGATGGTTTTTTGATTCAAAGAAAACGTCGGCAAGGAGCGGGAGACGGGAGGGGATCCCGCGACATGGGCTTTGAGCGGGATCCCCTCCCGTCTCCCGCGCCTTGAGGCCCTCGCGTCTCCCGCGCCTTCAGACAGTCGCCGCCCATTCGTCGCGCGCAACTGACTAGCGGGGGAAGCTTCGCTTCCCTTGCGACGCAGCTCGAACCCGTTCCGGGTTCGAGCTGCTAGCGCATCGAGCCTTCGCGCAGGAACGGAACGTCTGCTGGATCGCTGTCGAGTTCGCGCGCGTATCGATGTCCGGCGAAGACCGCGGCGGCGATGGTACCTGGAGCGCTGCAGTCGCCGACCCGCACGATCTCGATGCGCCCGGAGATCGCGTGAAATAGATCATCGGCAGGTGCGCGAGAAGTGACCATCACCACGCTTCGTGCGGCGATCTCGCGGCTCGCGCCGGTGAACACGCAGGCCAGCGAGACGTCGCCGTCGCCCACGGATTCGAGCACGCTGCTCGTCTCGATGCGGACCCCGAGTTCCAACAGGCGCGCCTGAATCCTGGGTTGTTCCTCAGTCGCGCTGCTGAACGACGAGGCGACTCCCGCGGGTGTGACGAGGGTGACATCGAGGCCGCCGCGTCGCAGCTGCTCGGCGATGCTTCCGCCCATGTAGTAGTGGTCGTCGTCGAAGATCACGACCGGAGCCTCGGGAGCGGTTCCGGCCATGATGTCATCGGGGGTGAGAACGCGGGCGCAATCGAAACCTTCGATCGGGAGATCGTGCCAGCGCCCGATGCCGTCCTTGCGCCAGCGCGCACCCACCGCGAGCGCGACGCAATCGGCTCCGAACTCGAGGATCTGCTCAGCGTCGAGCTCGCTGTCGAGAAAGATCTCGACGTTCGGCAGCTTGTTGAGCTGCGCGATTCGCCAGTCGCGCACGCGCGCCCATTCCGCGAGTCCCGGTAGCGCCGACTCCAGCGTCACGCGACCGCCCAGGCTCTTGCGCGCTTCGGCGAGGGTCACCGAATAGCCGCGCTGGCCGAGCGCGGTGGCGGCTTCGAGACCCGCGGGGCCTCCGCCAACGACGAGTACGCTCCGGTTCGATCCCTTGACGGGAATTCGCTCGGGGTGCCAACCGCGCCGCCATTCCTCGCCCAGCGTCGGATTTTGCGTGCAACGGATCGGTACGCCGCGCTGGTCGCCCGCGTAACAGATGTTGCAGCCGATGCACTCGCGGATGTCTTCGAGGCGACCCTCATCGATCTTCCTCGGAAGGAAGGGGTCCGCGATCGAAGGTCGCGCGGCGCCGACGAGGTCGACGACGCCCTGTATGACCTGGCGCAGCATCGTATCCGGCGAAGTGAACCGGCCGACCGTGACGACGGGCTTGCTCGTCGCCTGCTTGACCCACGACATGTCGCTTTCGAGGGCGCCCTCTTTCACGAAGCGCGACGTTCCCATCTCATACGAGTAGTCGTCGACGACGATGTCCCACAGATCCGGGAGTTCAGCCATCCTCTCGAACATCGCTCGGTGTTCTCCGGCCGCCAGGCCGCCATTCGCACCCCCGCTGCCCGCCGAATAGCGCACCGCCACCGCGCAGGTGTCTCCCACCGCCTGCTTCGTCTCCTCGATCAATTCGATCGTGAGCCTCGCGCGGTTTTCGAGCGAGCCACCATATTCGTCGCTGCGCTGGTTGGCGGCAGACATGAATTGAGAGAGCAGGTAGCCGTGCGCGGCGTAGATGTAGACGATGTCGAAACCCGCGCGCTGGGCGCGCTTGGCGGCGTCCACGTGCCAGCGGCGAAAATTGCGGATGTCGGCCTTGTCCATCACGCGGCTTTGCACGGGATCGTAGGTGGACGCGGGGCGGCTCGACGGGCCGAGCGACTCCTCCCTCGAAAAGAGATTCGACGAGTAATGACCGCCGTACCAGAGCTCGGCGCCGGCCAGCGCGCCGTGCCGGTGGACCTTGTCGACCATCAGCACGTGGGCGCGCACATCATCCTCGTCCCAGAGCCTGGCTGTCGGGTACGGATCGTCGTCGGAACTCGCGTGAATCGAGCAGTATTCGGTGCAGACGACCCCCCAGCCGCCCTCCGCCTTGACTTCGCGCATCGCCGCGAGTGTTCGCGGTTTACCGTGGCCCATCCCCGTGCAGTGCGGGACCTGGTAGAAGCGATTGGGAGCCGTTACGGGGCCGATCCGGATCGGCTCGAAGAGAATGTCGTAACGCGGGTCGCGCGCCATCGGTACCTCTGCGCATTCTGCGCGTCCGTGTGAGAGATCAGTTTCAGCGCTGCGCGGGGGCGGTGACGGTTTGAAGGAGCGGGAGACGGGAGGGGATCCCGCTCAAAGCCCATGTCGCGGGATCCCCTCCCGTCTCCCGCTCCTTGCCAATGTTTTCTCTGAATCAAAAAACCATCGTGCTCGCATCGAAGTGCACTTCTTGATCCAGCCCACCGGGATCGAGGGGGAGGGGCCATCGGGCGACATGGTGTTTGATCCCGATGGCCCCTCCCCCTCGATCCCGCGCAATCACTTCGATTCAAGTCGATCGAACGGATCAGTTGCGCGCGACGAACATTCGCAGCTGTGGTTGGCGCTCAAGAATCCGCGTCGCTGTCGGGCGCGGGTGCGGCGAGCAGGCGGTCGATCGCCGACACGAGTGCCGGATCATCGGGTTCGGTATCGGCTTCGAAGCGCGCCACCACTTTGCCGTTCCGGTCGACGAGATACTTCTGGAAGTTCCACTCGACGGGTCCGCCGATCGGCTTCGGCAGTGACGTCAGGTAGGCGTAGACTGGGTGCGCGTCGTCGCCGAGCACGCGGACCTTGGAGAACATCGGAAACGTGACGCCGTAATTCGATTTGCAAAACGCTCCGATCTGGCGATCGTCGCCGGGCTCCTGCTTGCCGAAGTCGTTGGACGGAAAGCCGAGCACGCTGAACTTCTTGTCGCGGTAGCGCTCGTAGAGGGCCTGCAAGCCTGTGTACTGCGGCGTGTAGCCGCACTCGCTGGCCGTGTTGACGATGAGGAGGACTTCGCCGCGGTAGCTGGCGAGCGCTTCCTCCGAGCCCGCGAGACGTCGGGCGCTGAGATCGAGCAAGGTTTTCGAAGCCTCCTCTGCGAGCGCAAATTCGGCGGCAGGTGGAGCGATTGCAATCAGCGCGACGGTTGCGGCGAAGATAGCGAGTGATCTCGGAGTGGGGCTGCGCATCGGATCCTCCTGTCGGGCTTGCTCGCATCGGTTCTCACCGCGCGAGAGCGGGAGCGTACACCACGAATCAAAACCGGGAACTCGGCCCGAAAAGCGCGGCCGAGAGTCGAGGGCGCGGGATCGTGGCGGGAGGCGGGGACGGTGTGAATGAGCGGGAGACGGGAGGGGATCCCGCTCAAAGCCCATGTCGCGGGATCCCCTCCCGCCTCCCGCTCCTTGCCAACGTTTTCTTTGAATCAAAAAAACCATCGTGCACGCGGCAGAGTGCACGTCATCATCCAGCCCACCGGGGGCGAGGGGGAGGGGGAGGGGCTATCGGGCGACATGGCGCGAATTCGGCCGGATATCAGATCGGCTTGAGTTGGATCGGGAGCGTGTCGCGAGCGCCCTTGAGCGAGCGCACCCAGTCCGCGACGCCGTACTTCTTGCGAAATTCCGCGTCGATGAACGCCTGGTACTTCGGAACGTCGATCAGATCCGCCTCGTAGCGGCGGGTCTGGCCGTCGATCGCAAATTCGATCTGCGGATTGGTGCGAATCTCGGCGAGCCAGGGTCGCTCGCGATTCTCGGCGCGGATCCACAGCGCGTGGTTGGCGTGCACGTACCAGATGCTCGCGTAGTGCTCGGTGTGGCCATCCCCCGTCGTGCGCAGCACGCCGATCTCATCGGTTGCGTGCGTGAGGCTCTGCCAACCCCAAAACGCGCAGGTGCCGAGCAGCAGCAGCATCAGCGTTCGGCGATCGATACTCATGGCTGACTCCACGCGCGAAGTCCGAGCAAATCCGATTTCCGCCCGACCCTTGCATTTCGGCAGGGCAGCCACGCAACCTTTCCCCCGCGGGGGAGCGCGTGAGCCTGGAGTTGGAGGGGAGATGCGTGCTGACTTCGCGGCGACGCGCAACAACGCCGGCGTGTAGGCTTGAACGCGCGCTGTTTGAACGCGCGCTATTTGATCGCGAGCGGGTTGATCGGTGCGCTCGCGCTTCCCGAGCTGGGTAGCGGTGCGGCGGTAAATAGGAACTCGTAGCGCTGGTCTTCCGCGCAGGCGTCGGCGAGCGCATCGAGGTCGAAGACCTCGCCGATCAGCAGACCTGTGTTGCGCACCGCGATCAGGTGCAGCGGCTGTGAGCAGTCTGGCGTCTCGTAGGGGCGGACTTCGACGCCCCAGGTGTCGGTCGCAATCGCCGCGATCTCGCGTTCGTAGATCCAGCGCGCGCAGAGCGTGGAGAGACCGGGCGCGGGTCCGCCGAAGTAGCCCACCCAGCTCTGCTGCTCGCGGCAGCGCGCGAGCATTCCCGTGCGAACCAGAACGGTGTCTCCAGGCTCGACGGTGACGCCAAAGGCCTCCGCGCAGGCGTCGAGGTCCGCGGGGCGGATCGAGCTGCCGTTTTCGAGCCAGGCCTGTCGGGTGAAACGCGGAAGGTCGAGCAGCACACCGCGACCGATCACGCCGCTCCGGCCCCGGTCGAAGCGCTTCTCGGGAGCGTCTTCGATCGACACCCCGGAGACATCTCGCCCGTTGTAGATCTTGCCATCGTACGAAACGCGCGCGAGCGCGTCCCACTGGGTCGCGCAGGGCAGGGGGATCGAGAGGCTCCCGGGTTTGCCAGCGGATCCCGCGTGCGGCCGGTGGATGGGCAACGCGCACGAGATGACCCGGCCCATTTTCGGGATCGCGCACGCGGCGAGTACGCGCTCGCGGGTGATGAAGTTCAGGGTTCCGAGCTGATCGTCGTCACCCCAGCGTCCCCAATTCGAGTAGCGCTCTCCCCAATCCCGCACGTTTTGCGCATTCAATTCCTCGGTCATCGGCTCACTTCCATCGATGTCAGATCCGTTTCAGCCCGCCAGCAGATTGCCCCTGCCGAGCGCAAATTCGCAGATCAGCAGGATCCCGAACGCAACCGAAATCGCTCCGGTTCCCGCGATCGCAAAGCGGCGCACCAGATCCTGATCGCGCAAAAGAGCTGCCGGCGCACCGAGCAGCAGCGAGAAACCGACCATTCCACCGACGGTTCCGATCGCGAAGGAGGCGACGTAGGTCATTGCCATTTCCGACGACGGCATTGCCGCCAGCGCAAGCAAGGTGACGGTTCCACTGCCCGCGAGGCCGTGCGCGACGCCGATCAGCCCGGAGCGCGCCATCGCCGAGCGCAGCGGTGACGCGCTGCCGCGCGTACCGGTTTCGAAGCGCGCCGACAGCGCCAGCAGATTGGTCGCGCCGAGCGCGATCAAGATGCCGCCGATCCCGACTTCCACGGACGCCAGCAGGCTTTCGGGGATCGCAACGCGAAGCGCGATCACCGCAAAACCCGCTGCGACCAGCATCAGGCTGTGACCGATCCCCCAGCTGACACCAATCCACGACACCGTCCAGGGATTGCGGTGGCGCGCTGCGATCGCAGAGACCGCGACCATGTGATCGGGGTCGAAGGCGTGGCGCAGACCCACGACAAATCCCAGCGTGATCGCCGTCAACATCGCGCTCCACCCCTCGGCTTCACGTTCACCCCGATCTGCGCGAGCTCCGCGCCCGCGCGGTCTGCCCCGCTGCGAACAAGGCGCCTTCGCGCCCAAGCCGATTTGGCGATCGTCATGGCCTCGATCCTAACCGATGGGTACATTTCCCGCCGTGGCTCGACGGCCTCGGAACCCAGGAACCGGAGCCCGGTCGCTCGAAATCGAAACGATTCGACTGCAGTCCATGGGAGAAGTTCGATGAGTGCGAAGAGCACGTTTGGAATCCTGGTCGGAGGCGGCCCCGCACCCGGCATCAACGGCGTCGTCGGCGCTGCGGCGACCGTGGCGTTTCGCGGTGGACATCGCGTAATCGGGATCCTCGAGGGCTTTCGCCACATCATGGCTGGCGATACCAGCCAGGTCGTCGAACTCGATCCCGCCGCCGTCGATCAGATCCACCTCAAGGGTGGGTCCGTGCTCTACACCTCGCGCGCGAATCCGACGAAGTCGCCCCAAACGATCGCCAATTGCGTGAAGTCGCTCGACGCATTGGGCATCGATTCGTTGATCACGATCGGCGGCGATGACACCGCGAGCTCGGCGGCACGCGTCGCCGAAGCGGCCAACGGCCGCATTCGGGTCGTTCACGTGCCGAAGACCATCGACAACGACCTGCCACTGCCGACCGGAATTCCCACCTTCGGCTTCGAGACCGCGCGGGAGCACGCCACCGCGGTCGTGGAGCGGATCCTCGAAGACATGCGCACCACTCGTCGCTGGTTCTTCATCATCATGATGGGGCGCAGCGCGGGTCACCTCGCGCTCGGCGCGGGCAAAGCCGCGGGCGCACCCATCGCGCTGATCCCCGAGGATTTCAACAAGCACCCGATCCAGATGGAAGACGTGGTCCGCACCCTCGAAGGGGCGATCGTGCGCAGGCTGGCCGAAGGCCGGCCCGACGGAGTCGCGGTGATCGCCGAGGGAATTGCCGAGTATCTCGACGAGAGCGATCCGATCCTCGAGGGTGTACCCCGCGACGAGCACGGCCACATCCGGCTCGCCGAGATTCCCCTCGGCAGCGTGCTGCGCAAGGCGGTTCGCGAATCGCTCGCGGGTCGCGGCGTGAATGTCGCGATCGGCGAGAAGGACGTCGGTTACGAGGTGCGCTGCGGCTACCCGACGGCCTTCGATCGCGACTACACGCGAGATCTCGGCGTCGGCGCGGTGCGCTGCCTGCTCGAAGGGCATTCGAGTGCGCTGATCACCCGTCAATCGGGTGCGATCGTTGCGGTCCCGTTTGCGGAGATCGTCGATCCGAAGACAGGTCGCGCCCGCGTGCGACGGGTCGACACGGCCACCGACTCGTATCGAAACGCGCTCGCGCTGCAGGAGCGCATCACCGCCGAAGACCTCGCCGACACGGCGACGCTCGCCCGGATCGCGAAGGCGGCGAATCTCACCCCCGCGGACGCGAAGCGGCGCTACGCACCGCTCTGATGCATCGTCGCACGGGCGAAACGCGGCTTGCAGAGGATGGGCGCTACCGGATGGGCGCTACCCCTACCGGATGGGCGCTACCTAATTGGCAAACTGGCAAACTGGCAATGCGCGGCGGTCCGCGGGCCGTCTAGTGTTGCGGGCGCGATTCGGCTCGCAGTGCGGATCGGATCTTTTGCGTGAGTTCGGATTTTCGGAAGGGTTTGTGGAGCAGATCCGCTCCACACGCAAGCTCGCGATCATCGAGTTGGGTGTCGGGCGCGTATCCCGACATCAACAAGACGTTCACCTCGGGCCTGCGCTTGGCGACTTCCAGCGCGAG
>CAZBSV010000053.1:0-2549 GCA_964494795.1 uncultured Spirochaetales bacterium
GCGCTGGCGCGCGGACCACGCCGTCAAGCGCCGCGCAAGTCGCCCACCAATCTGCCGATCTAGTATTGGGAACTGCGACTCCAGCATCGGCGATGCGGGTCCTTTGAGTCGGACGCAAGGCGTCCGATGCGGGTCGGACGCAAGGCGTCCGATGCGGGTCGGACGCAAGACGTCCGATGCGGGTCGGACGCAAGACGTCCGATGCGGGTCGGACGCAAGGCGTCCGATGCGGCTGGCGCGACGACGTGCGGACGCGCCCGCGTTTGCGCGCATGGGCTCCGCGCCCCGAGTAGAGCGTCAAAGGGGAGACTCGAGTGACTGCACGCCGGGGGCCCGTTCAACAGCGAGCGGCCTGCTCGGGAGAATTGTCGCTTGGGCGCAAGCGTGCTCTGGTTCTCACCCCGCTCTGCCTTGCGCTTTGCGGCGGCGCATTGTTGCTCTGGGCTTCCGGAGGGCAACGGCTTGCGTCTTGGTCGGTCGCTGCACTCTATCCTGTGTTCTGCTTCGCGGCGTCGATCAAAGCCTTTCAGACCAGCTCGCACCTGATCGAAGCTGAAAAACGGGCGTGGCAGTGTTTCGGGTTCGCGTCGCTCTCATACGGCCTCGCGGAAACGATCTGGGGAGTTTCCGAGGTTTTTCTGGGAATTGCGTTGCCGACCCCTTCTATCGGCGACGCCTGTTACTTCGCGTCACCGCTGCTTTACATCGCCGGATTCTGGTACCTGCAGAGCCGCGCTCCATCGTTGGAACTCACACTCATCAGGATCGGAAATTTCGGGATCATTCTCTCTACGGTTCTGATCGCCTACTTGCTGATGTACTACGAACTCCTTCAGGGAGCCGTTCCAACCGGCGTCGCCATCACCGGCATCGCATATGGGATTTTCGACGTGTCCGCGCCGCTCTTCGGGTTCCTGATCGTATATCTGCATCTTTGGGATCGCAGGCGCACCGTCATGCTGCTTCTGATGCTCGGGCTCTTCATGACTGCGTTGACAGACATCAGCTACACCTACGGGATCATCAACCACAATTACAGCAGTTCGCAGATCTATAACGTGAGCTATCTGCTCGTGTCATGTTTTCTCATTTGGGCAGCCTTCGAGAGGGATTGGCTGATCTCGATGGAGAGTTCGAGAAATTCCGAGTTTGAGTCGAAGCTCGAGGCACGAGCACAGCAGTGGTTGACACTGTTCCCCGTGATGGCAGTCGCAGGCGTACTCGCGACTGCTCTTCTCTACCATGATAGGTTGACCGCGCAGATGCGCCCCTACGCGTTCGCGACGTTGACGCTGTTCGTCGCGTCACTTTCGATCCGAGGTTGGTGGAGCCATCGCGAAGAGGTGGCCCTGCGCTCGAAGGCCGAGGCCAGCGAAGCGCAACTGAAGGCCGCCAACCGCGAACTCTCGCGCGAAATGCAGACTCGGACGCGCGTGGAGGCGGCGCTTCGCCAGTCGCAAAAAATGGACGCGCTCGGACAACTCACGGGAGGAGTCGCGCACGATTTCAACAACCTGCTCGCGGTGATTCTCGGCAATCTCGAAACCGCGGAAACGAAGACCCGAAACCAGTCCGAGGTGGCGATACTTCTGCGCGATGCGATGGATGCAGCGCTCCGGGGCGCCGCACTGACCCAGCGGCTGCTCGCACTATCGCGCAAGCAGGCCCTGAAGCCGCAGGCGATCCATCCGGCCAAACTCCTCGACGGCATGGCGAATCTGCTCGAACGCTCACTCGGCGAAACGATCGAGGTCCAGATCGTTTGCGCTGACGACGTGAGTCTCTGCGTTGCCGATCCCGCGCAGCTCGAAAGCGCCGTCTTGAATCTGGCGATCAACGCGCGAGACTCGATGCCCCGAGGCGGCGTGATCGCGATCGAAGTCTCGAACGCCACGATCGATGAGGCATACGCCACGGCTCACCCGAGCGCGAAACCCGGCAGCTACGTCGAGATCCTGATCCGCGACAGCGGGACGGGGATCGCCGCTTCGATCCTGCCGCGGGTCTTCGATCCGTTCTTCACCACGAAGGAGGTCGGTGCGGGAACCGGGCTCGGCCTCAGCATGGTCTACGGCTTCGCCAAACAGTCGGGCGGCCACCTCACGATCGACAGCGAAGTCGGGCGAGGTACGCAAGTGCGCCTGTATCTTCCGACCGATCCGGAACGCGCTCAGCTGGCGGAAACAGAAGAGCCGTCACACACACCGAGGGGAAACGGGGAGTCCGTTCTCGTCGTCGAAGATCAGCCCGCGGTTCGCCGGCTGGTTGGCCGCCTGCTGGAAGATCTCGGCTACCGCGTCGTCTCGGCTGGCGACGGATCCGAGGCGCTCCGGATCCTCGGAGAAACCAATGTCATCGACCTGCTGCTCTCGGATGTCGTGCTACCGGGAAGTCTCTCCGGCCGCGGCCTCGCGCTGGAAGTCGCCAAGCGCAGGCCCGAGGTGAACGTCTTGTTGATGTCGGGATACGCGCCCGACACCCAACTCGATGATCGCGAGCTTGCGTGTGGAGCGGATCTGCTCCACAAACCCTTCCGAAAATCCGAACTC